>CAZWHY010000005.1:0-1424 GCA_964633725.1 Uncultured Candidatus Berkiella sp. | reverse complement strand
CGCGAGTCGTATTGCTGGGCAACCAAATACGATTGAAATACAAAACGCAGAAGTTATTAGACAACTTAGACGTGAACTTGAAATAGAGCCTGAAGTAAAAGTACAAGGAGTATCCTCATCTTCTAGTGATAAAAAAGTTATTCGAGAACCTTCTGGCAGGAAAAGGGCTACGGCGTTAGCATGGCAAGCTGAACAAAGCTTTGCTAGAACGTCCCAAAGCCATGCATCTCAACTAGGTGTTGATGTGGGACGTTTGACAGAGTATGCGAAAAGGCCAGGTAAAACATATGTTGTTTTTGACAATACAGCAGATCGAGATAGTGCCCATGCAGCTATAAATAGTGAATATGGTCCAGAAGCGAGTCGTGTTGCTGGGCTACCAAATACGATTGAGATACAAAGTGCCCCACTTGCTGAAAAGCTTAGAGAAGAACTTGAAATGGAGCCTGAAGCAGTACCTAAACTAAAACAATCTAAAACAAGGCGATAATATTTACAGCATTGTGCCAATGTACGAATTGGCACATGGCCTTAAAGGTAACTGCAGGTAATTGAAGGTGGCGGGCATCAAATGCATGATACTAAAAACCAGGTTAGAGACCGAAGAAGTGAATATCTTAAGAGGGATTTTTAAAGTAGTATTGAGGAAAATTTCTGAAAAAACTGCTTAAAATATTGTTATATACACGCAATTGAATTTTTTCCAAAATCACCATTACACTTTAAAAACCAACCACCAAACTGAGTCGGCTGGCTTTGATTGGGAGAGCGTTTAAATAAGTGTGTCAGCCCTAATATTGGGACGGCAATGGGATATCAGAGCTGACACACTTATTTAAACACTCCCTACAGATACTATGCAATGGGTTTTGACTATATTTATATTCTTGGACGGTTTTGATTCTGGTTAATTTAATCTTGGGCCTTTTGGGTTAAGCTCGCCTCCAGAGCCGACTCCTTGAGATTCGTTAATGAGTGGCTGAGAAAATATTAGCTCAAGAGGTTTGTCCCAAAGACTTTCCCAAAAGGGTGGTTCGAGAGGATCGGTGCTTAGGGGAAATGAATATTCTGGCTGTTGGGGCTCTTCTTGCGCTGCTTCTTGATTTTTTTCTCTTAGTGCATCCATTCTGGCTTGCAGGACAAAAAGCTGGTTTTTCCTATATATAGATGGCGAATTGTCGCCTTTTTGCTTCAAGTCATCATAAACCGAATCTAATGCGGTAAAGTTTGATATGTTATTGATAAAAATATCTATAAAGTTGCTTTTGCCAGAACCGCTGCTTGACAGAACCTTTTTTATAAGGAGACACAGTGTCTTGAGGGAAATGATTTGATAATTAGGTTCATTTTCGGCTCCCGTATTAACCGCTTGACCACTAGAATAATCTTTTAATAAAGTATAGCCATCCCATATGGCTTTGATG
>CAZWHY010000004.1:104352-107502 GCA_964633725.1 Uncultured Candidatus Berkiella sp. | reverse complement strand
CCTGTTGGTACTTTTGTTGAAAAAGATGAAATGCCTGTTGGTACCTTTGTTGAAAAAGACGAAGGACCTGCTGGTTCTTTTGTTGTAAAAGATGAAGGGCCTGCTGATTCTTTTGTAGTCAAAAAGGAAGCGGAAAAACCCACCCCTCCAAAAAAACCGCTCAGCGGTATAGAAATGGCCTTAGCTCGTTTGAAGAGTGGAGAAGCACCAGACCAACCTGCTCAATCTCCAGAAGAAAAATATAAATCTGATCTTAATGTGCCCAAAAAGCCAGTTGAGACCTTGGATGCAAATTTAGATGAATTTAATATTGATCTTACAAGCAACCTCGATATTTTTAAAAAAATGGCTGAGTCGGTACAAAAGACTCATGAGGCAGGAATCCTGCATTTAGATATAAAAGGTGAAAACTTTTTACATAATCGTGAAACGGGGACAGTAAACTTAATAGATTTTGGTGTGTCTGAATACATGGCTGATAACGAAGACAAAGAGTTAAAGGGCTCTCTACCTTGGATAGCACCTGAACTGATAGTGTCATCCTCATGTGGTAAGTTTTCAACGGAGCAAGATATTTATTCCTTAGGTCGAACTTATATCTTATCAATGGCCAATCAAATTGGCCCCTTAAATGCTCAAGCTGTGACAGTAGGTCCTCCCCTTGATAAAGGGAAATTAAACGGGCTGATAAGGCATGGTTTCACAAACATACCAAAGTTGGAGAATGTACAATTTAAAAACGATGAAAGTAATCCTGAAATCACGGCATTAAACCAAATGATGAGCTTGATGAATGAGATGACTGAAGTCAATCTAGAAAACAGACCAAAATTAGATAATATTATTCTCCGAATAACGAATATAGAAGCTGATCTTAAGCAGGCAAAGGAACTAGAAAACCAGCAACAGCAAGAAGTTGCTCTACCCGTGCCACAAACTGTTGAACCTGCGCCAGAACCTGAACCCACGAGTGTGTCTTACCAGGATGCCTTTAAAGATGTGAACTTTGAAGGGAAAAAAATGGGGGATCGTTTCCTAGCTAAAGCGGCGATTCATGATTTTAATCGTCAACAAGTTCGAGATTGGTTAGATAGCCCAATTGAAAATCGTGGCCCTAAGCCAACAGATTTGGAAATTCCAAATAATGCAGAACTAGATAATATTATTGCGAGTTGTCGTCAACAAGCCGAAGTTGTGCTTGAGTCTCCTGCTGCTGAATCTCAATTATTAGAGCCTTTCAATTTGGAAGAGCTAGATGTAGGCGAACCCTCCGAACCATCGTCCTTAAACCGTGCAGCTACAATGAGCCCTATGTTTCAATTAATGTCTAAAAAAGAAGCATCAAGTTCATTCATAAATGAAGGTACTTCCGCTTCTCTCCAATCTGATGTTGATTTTGATGGTAAGTCAGCTGTGGAAACACCTGGTAATGAAATTAAAGTAGACTTTGACACGAATAGTATGATCAAAAAAATATCTGAAAATCTAGATTCTTTTAGGGAAAAAAGCAAACAATCCATGTCGAATACAGAAGGAGGGGTTACTAGCTTGATGTTTAAATTCGGTGATACGGGTGTGAAACAAGCCGGTATTAAGCTATGTGAAAAATTAAGTGAAAATTTAAATAGCTTGCTATCCAATGATGAGCTGACAAATGAGCAAAAGCTTGATAAACTTGAAGCGACTTTGGAACAAACATTAGCGGAGCATAACGCACTTCATAAAGGGAATATTTCTAAGGGTGAAAATAGTCCCCTAAGTCATATTTGTAAAGATAATATTGAAACCATTAGCCAAGCTAAAGAATTTGAAGGTCCTAAGGTAAAGTCTGATAAATCTATGTAATGAGTGAGAAAACATGAGTATAGGAAAAAGTATAGGCAAAATTAAGTTTGATGATATTGTAAGTAATGCATTTGTCACACAAACATTTAAAATTGTTGATGAGCAGAAATTGTATACAAAACCAGATGTCAATAAGGCATATAAATTATTTAATGAGTATATCGCTCTTAAGAAAGCAAAATCAGATGCGGAGAGTGTGGGGCTTAAATTAGCGGAATTACATGGTGCAGTTAAAGACTGCGTAAAAAATAAGCGATCAAATTTTAAAGAATTAGAAACTGCGCTAGAAGGCCATCCGTTATTGAAATCAGTAGTTGCCCAACATATTCATGCGCAAGCCCCAAACCCTGAAAAAAAAACGAAAGAAAATAAAATGCGTTAGTTGTTAGTGTGGCATTAAATTATTAAAAGCCAGTTAATTTTCTGACGCTTATTAATAAAACAGCAGCATCAAATAGTAACGCAATGAAATCATGCTGAGCACGCGGCATGTTATTAACACTCGATTCCGCAGTTTTTATAGGTCAGACTTTTAATTTCGGCAGCCGATTATTGTGCATCCAACTATATAGTTGATTGGCCTTTATACCTAGTTTCTCAGCAACCTTTGGAACTGGCTCGCCTGAATCTAAAGCCGGCTTAATGGCTCCTGACTTAAATTCTTCTGTGTACTGTTTGCGTTTTTTTTTGTCATTGTTTACCTTCCTCGGCCTCAGTTTAGCAATTTTACTGAGTTGTTCGGAAGTGTGGGGGAAGGTCAATGCTATTAACAGTTGTACAACAGCTTTAAAGTTTAGTACTTTTTAACAAGGAACTGAAAGCTCTAACCTATTGATTTATAATGGTGGATAAGGGGGGCGCCCAGGACACCGCCGCGCTGTTTGTGATTCTTGTATATTATTATTTATTTCTTCCACTTTAGTCTTACCATTTTTGATAAATTCTTCAAAAGCATGTTTCCTCGTTTTCAAGTCCACTTGCTCCGATTCAAGTTGTGATTGCCTCGATTGAAGAATACTCTCTTCTCTATAAGCCATATCTAGCATTCTTTTAGCTGATTCCATTTCTTGTATCACTTGTTGCTTATTATCAAACAATTGTTGCAACTCATTTGAATGCGCTGAAGCGTCACTATACAGTTGCCTATCAAAAGTAACATTGGTCGTACTAAGCAGCCGAGGGGTAGATGAGAACGTTTGTGAGCCAATTTGTCTGAAAAGGAAATACAACATACAACCACCTTTTTATTTCGATCAATACTTCGAATATACATTAGACAGCATAATATAGTTGTGAATATTAAAC
>CAZWHY010000004.1:0-104252 GCA_964633725.1 Uncultured Candidatus Berkiella sp. | reverse complement strand
AAGTTAAACAAGTTAAACAAGTTAAACAAGTTAAACAAGTTAAACAAGTTAAACAAGTTAAACATCATAAAGATGCATTTAATATTTAGGAATTTCAAACGTTAGATTAGGTCAAACAACAGCCTAATTAAGCCTTTGCATTAATCTCAAAAATGTCTAAATTTAAAATATGGCTGTCTTTTTGGTTGGAATATTTAAAAATAAGATAAAAAATCAGTGAATGACCAGCGTAAGTTATTACATGCCCATGCCCATGCCCATGCCCATGCCCATGCCTAAGCTTCCGCTGGCTCTACAATCATTTCCGCTTTAGATAGCATCTCACCTTGCTTTTTAGTGGCCATGAGCGTGCGCGCTTTTTCATAAGCGGGATCGTTCCAGAAAATCAAACAACCATTACAGCCACGGCCACAACAGCCTTCTTTGCCCAGGCGGGGTTTATTTAAAGTTCTGCTGCGTGAGTCTACATTTTTGACTTCCACTAAATGTACACGCTTTTCTTCATATCTTGAGTTTTCTTTACCCAGCTCTAATAATTGCGCTTCTTTATCGAGTTTTAATCTGGCCCATTGTTCTTTGTTGAGCGCTTTTTCTTTTCGAATCACCGTCATAGCTGGGAAGCCAGTTTTAATAAAATGTAAATCTTCTTTATCAAACAAAGAAAAGGGAATACGAATAACCAATTGCTGACCGGCATGAACTGAGTCGGTTATCTTGCCATGCTTTACATGAATAAATTCATAAATACGCAGCAAAATAGTTTCTCTGGATGTCGGGGAGACAAATTCTAATACATCACCTGCGACGATTTTATTTTTGACTTCCACATGAAACGCATCGTCTTCTACGGATTCTATTAATCCTGCAAACTCCCATTCTGCCAGGGTTTGCGTGTTTTCATAATTGTGAGCATAATTTGTGACACGTCCTTCGTGAAAGGCAAAAGTGTAGCCTCTATTTGGTACGGTATTAAGCTCGGTCATATATTTTTTGGAATCCCAGTTATCTGGATCGCGTTGCCAATCATCAATCGCCATTCTATAAGCTCTGGTCACCATGGCAACATAGTATTGACTTTTATTTCGGCCTTCTATTTTTAAAGAGTCGACGCCGATTGCCAAATACTCATCTAATTTTGGCATTAAACATAAATCTTTAGAATTTAAAATATAAGAACCACGCTCATCCTCCTCTATGGGCATGAGTTCGCCAGGTCGACAATCTTCTTCCAATAAGAATTCAAATAATTCTTTATTTTGTTCATTAATTTCCAATTCATGTTCTGTGCCATTTTTTAATTTAACATGCATCTTGTATTGCCAGCGGCAGCTATTGGCACAATTGCCTTGGTTGGCGCCACGCTCAATCATATAGTTTGACAATAAACATCTACCTGAGTAGGTCATGCACATAGCACCATGTACAAATGCTTCTAGTTTGATGTCGGGACATTTTTCTCGAATTTCTTTTAGTTCAGCAAAAGACACTTCTCTGGCTAAAACACACAAAGAGGCACCCTGTTGCTCCCAGAATCTGACAGACAACCAAGAACAAATATTCGCCTGGGTAGAAACATGTAGCTCTAATTCTGGTGCCTGCTCTTTAACATATTGAAATATGCCTGGATCGGCAATAATCACACCATCAGGTTTCACAGAACGAATGGTCTCAATATAGTGCTCTAATTTAGGGATGTCTTTATTATGAGAAAATAAATTTAAAGTTAAATAGACTCTTTTATTATATGAATGCGCAAACTCTATGCCCTTAACCACTTCTTCTAAACTAAAAGCAGATTGGGTTCTTAATGACATATCCGGCGTGCCCAAATAGATAGCATCTGCACCGTACAAAATTGCCATTTTGAGTTTTTGTAATGAGCCGGCAGGCATTAATAGTTCTGATTTTTTCTCTATATTGAGCGTTGCGTGCATTATGGTATCCACATGAAAAATTGGGGGGGAATTTTATGTCGCGAAGTGTATTCTAAATGCTGCTAGTTGTCTATCCAAAAAATGAGTCACAATAGTTGTCTGAATAACTACTGTGACTTATGTAGAATTTACGAAATTTGCTATAAGGTTTACCTGGGTTTTGAAGCTTTCACGCGGCCAGATTTGCCTTTTTTACCTGGGCGAGGTTTGGAGGCATGCATAGCTTGCTCTGCTTCAGAGTAATGGCTAGTGGGGATACCCATACCTGATTTGTGTTTACGAGCGGTATCTTTGTCTTTTAACGGGTTCAGACACGCATGATTCATCCACTGTAACCATTCGATAAGATTCAGCTTTGCTAAAAATCCAAATAAAAAGCTTTTTGCTTTATTAACGACGTGCTCTAATTCTTCCAAATATTGTGTAGAGGAGGTCATATGCTTCGCATTTTTCATGCACTCGGCTGGAGGGATTGTTGTGTTCAGAGCATCCGAAAAGGCTTGCTCTTTTAATATACGATTAGGGGTTACTGCTTTATTAGACATCTAGGATTCTCCGATACTTCAACTTTGACATAGTTTATCGCTATTTTGGGTGAAATGAGAAGTAAATATGTGGGTTAGTGGATGAAAATGGTTTAAAATAGGATGAGCGGTAGCATTATGGCATTTAACCAACATACTGAGGCAAAATGAATATTAAAAAGTTCTTGCAAGAACGCTTTACGGAATGTTTTATAGCAACCTATCCGCAGCTGGCAGAGGTGGACTTTGTTGCAGAAATCACCAAAAGCACCAATGCAAAATTTGGGCATTATCAATGCAATAGTGCAATGAAGCTGGCCAAAATATTACGCAAATCGCCTCAACAGATTGCTCAAGGTTTAACCGAGCACGCCAAAGCACCTCTAAATGACATATTGGCTTGTGATATAGCGGGACCTGGTTTTATCAATATTACGCTAAGTCCTGAATTTTTAGCAACGCTTTGTGACAAAATAAAGTCAGACAAACTATTAGATATCTCTGCTGACACGCCTCAAAAAGTCGTCATCGATTTTTCTTCGCCTAACACCGCCAAAGAGATGCATGTAGGACATTTACGCTCCACAATTATTGGGGAAACCATTGCAAGAGTCTTAACTTTTTTAGGCCACGATGTTGTACGCTTGAACCATATAGGCGATTGGGGTACTGCTTTTGGTATGCTGATTACCTATATTAAGCAATATGCTCCTGAAATCATAAATGCGAATGCTCAAAAACCTATTGAAATATCAGCATTGGTGACATGCTACAAAGCAGCCAAAAAATTATTTGATGAAGATCTAGAATTTAAAAAAGCATCTCAGTTAGAAGTCGTTGAGTTGCAAAGTGGTAACCCAGAGACTTTAAAAATATGGAAAATTATTTGCGAAATATCTAGAAACAGCTATCAGAAAATTTATGATATCTTGGATATTGATTTAATAGAACGCGGTGAGTCCTTTTACAACCCATATTTAAAAGGCGTTGTTTCTGAATTAGAGCAAAAACAGTTTATTGAAGTATCGAATGGCGCAAAATGTTTGTTCTTGGATGGTTTTACGAATAGAGAAGGCGAGCCTTTGCCTTTTATATTGCAAAAATCAGATGGCGGTTATAATTACTCCACGACCGATATGGCGGCTATTCGTCACAGAATAGAAGAAGAAAAAGCAAATTGGTTGATTTATGTGACCGATGCCGGGCAGGCAACCCACTTTGCGATGTTGTTTAAAGCGGCTGAAAAAGTAGGCTGGCTAGATACCAGGGCTGTTAGAGTGGATCACGTACCTTTTGGTTTAGTATTAGGCCCTGATGGTAAAAAGTACAAAACCCGCTCGGGTGAAACTGAAAAACTCATCGATCTGATTAATACGGCAATAAAAAAGGCAGAGCAGCTTTTAGTCGAAAAAGATTCTGATAAGCATAAAGATTTATCAGAATTGCAGCTGCATAATATTGCCAAAACATTAGGTATTAACGCCATAAAATATGCAGACTTGTCTAACAATCGTAGTCATGATTATCATTTTAGCTATGATAGGATGCTGCAGTTTGAGGGTAATACCGCTGCATTTTTGATGTACAGTTATGTTCGTATACATGGTATCAAACGACAAATTGAAGAAAAAGGTATCACAATTGAAAAAGCAGAGATAAAACTTGAACATGCTTGCGAAATCAGCTTAGGCTTGCATTTGTGCCAGTTTGAGGAAGCTTTGAACTCTATTGCTCAGGATTTACTACCACATCGTTTATGTGAATACTTGTATGAACTCGCAGATAAATTTAATGCTTTCTTTAGAGATTGTCGCGTGATTGGTGTGTCTGAGCAAAACCAAAGAGTCGCGTTATGTGAATTAGCCGAAAAAACCTTACAACAGGGTTTGCACTTATTAGGGCTTAGCACTGTCGATAGAATGTGATGCCCATTCCTTAGTATCCTCTTCTGTTTTTTCTTGTTCCTCTGCTAGATCAATTGGGTGCTGTATTGACATAATGGGTAAAGCAGGGGGCAGGAGACTGAAGTTTCGATAAAACCAGCCCATAAATCGAGACGGCTCTTGTATTTGAAATGTTGGCTGGGATATTTGCAAATCCGCATTATTAGGATTTTCCAGCGGCTGTTCTTCTTCTAGATTATTTTTTGACTCATCACTATCTTTTGCACTGTCTTTTCGTGAATGCTCTTGTGGTGAATTATCTTCTGGGAATGTAAAATCAGGTTCCATTTGAGATAAAACATCAAAGACATCTGCTGCAACCTCTTTGGTTTTGACCAGAAAATTTTTAACATATTGAAATGGGCTAAAAAGTGTTTGTGCAGCATTTTGTACAGTTTGAGCTTGTTGCGCCACAAAGTTTATTTTTCCCAGGCTGAAGTGCACAATCCATGCGCCTAGCAGTAAACCCAATGGCCCTGCGACGAAAAAACCAATGCTGGCACCTAATAAGTGCAACTGTTTACCCCTTAAAAAAGCATCGCTTTGCTCAGGATACATGATATAGGCTATAACACCCGCTAAGGCTACACCAAAATATAACAATGTAATAAAAGCAGGCCCCATAGTGAAAGCCAATGCAATAACCAAAACAACCAAAGATATGATTGCAGCAGATTTTACATCTTTGCTAAGAGATGAGATATCAAGTTGAATTTTTTCTTTTTCTAATTCTGATTCTGATTCTAATGCCATAAAATAAAGCGAAAATTATTTATATATTTATAATGGTTGTACAATAATTAATCCGTGGATACAATTGCATCTGACCAGAGGTTAATATTTCTGATGGAAGGTTATTGACAAAATATTTTAGTTTAATTTTCTCACTTTAATGGTATTAGGGATGTTTTCTAACTCCGAAATCAGTTCTTTATCAACCTTATGATTAATATCGGTAATCACATAGCCAATATTTTCATTTGTTTTCAAAAACTGGCCTTCAATATTATTTTTAAAGTTTGCTAATATACTGTTAATCTGTGCTAAAACACCCGGCATATTATTATGAATATGGATGATTCGTTGGTTACCTTGCAGGGCAGGGAGATCGATATGAGGGAAGTTAACGCTACCGATCGACGCGCCGAAATGACTATAGTGGTGTAGGTTTTTAGAAACAAACTCACCAATATGTTTTTGCGCTTCTTCTGTGCTGCCGCCTATATGTGGGGTCAGAAAAACATTATCTAGCTCAGTTAAGGGGGAGCGGAATTCCCCAGGAGAAGTGCTAGGTTCGCTATGATAAACATCCAGCCCGGCGCCCTTGATATTTTTGTTTTTCAAAGCTGCTATGAGTGCAGATTCATCGACAACAGAGCCTCGGCTTAAGTTCAAAAATACAGCGCCTGATTTCATGATACCGAACTCTTTATCACTGATTAAATTGTGATTTTCCGCTCGTCCATCGACATGTATAGTGACAACATCGGCATGCGTTAAAACATCATTCATGCTTTTAAGCGGCTTGCTATTGCCCAAGGGCAATTTGTCTGCCACATCATAATATATGACATGCATGCCCATCGCTTCTGCCAGAATACTTAATTGAGAGCCAATATTACCATATCCAATAATACCCAGCGTTTTACCCCGTATTTCATTGGCTTGAATGGCGGATTTATCCCATATACCTCTAGACATCTTTTGTTGGCTCAAGGTGGCTCGTCTCATTAGTAAAATCATTTCTGCCAAAGTCAGTTCTACTACACTACGGGTATTGCTAAAAGGCGCATTGAATACAGCAATGCCTTGCTTTGAGCTGGTGGACAGTGCAATTTGATTGGTGCCAATACAAAATGCGCCAATGGCTTCTAGAAGAGGTGCTTGGGCAATGATTTGCTCATTGACTTGCGTTTTTGAACGTATGCCCAAAATGCTAATATCTTTGATTTTGCTTAATAAGGTTTCTTCATTTAGGGCTTTATTATAGGATTCAACCTGATAACCTTCACTTTGAAAAAACTGAATGACGCTAGGATGAATGTTTTCTAATAATAAAACTTTTTTGCTGCGTGATGCCGGCTCAACATTTAAATTGAGTAATAAAAACAAGCCATTCAGATCTTTTAAAACAGCATCGGCATGTTGGGTGACAGATTTTCTTTCCACATTTTCGGCAAAAGCAAAAAAGGTTTTGACTAGGCCGGCTTCTTTGATTTCATAGTCATTATAACCATCTCCAATAACAATAGTATGCTCTGGTGGTAAGCCGAGTTGATGCATCAGCTTTACTTTACCTTGATCTTGTGACAGCGGGTTGTTGAGATCAATCCCTGTGACTTGGCCTGCAAAATCAAAAGAGAACTTATTGGCAAAAACATGGTCGGGTTTTATATGGAATAAATTTGCGATGGGTAAAATCAACTCAAAGAAGCCGCCAGAAACAATATAAATTTGTTCACGATATGCTTTAAAAAAGGCACGATTGCTTTGTATAGAATCGCTAACTTGGCTCTTAAGTGCTTCTTGTGCTTCTTGAATATGGCGCTTATTTAAGGGGAGTAACTTAATGCGCTGATTGAGTGCTTCTGAAAAAGGATACTGGCCCGCCATTGTCTGTTCGGTTATATGGTCAATCTCTTGGGTAATCTCCACTCTTTGTGGATGATCGGCTAGAGCAATTTCCGCTAGAGTATTTAGACTTTCTACTTTAATAAACGTAGAATCAAAATCGAATATAAAAAATTTGTTTTTCATAAAGCTTGGCACAATATTATCGTAAAACAATAGTGTATTGTAACAAGCAAACTCACGCAATGACCAATAACCTATAAGGATAATTAAAAAATGGTTAAACAACTTAGAATAATATTTTCATTCATTTTAACAGTAATTATTTCCGTTTCACTAAATGCCAGTAGCGCTAAAATGGATGCTGCAATGCAACCATTGAAGCAAGAATGGGCTGAAATAAAGTATACGATTGCAGAAAAACAAAAAAGAAGTCAATTAGAAAGCTTAATAAAAAGAGTGGATGCAGTGGCAGCAAGTTACCCAAATGAAGTGCAACCTATTGTGTGGCGGGGCACGATGTTAAGCACGATGGCATCTCTAAAAAGTGGGTTTTCTGCCTTGAGTTCTGCTAAAAAAGCGAAAAAAGATTTAGAACTTGCTTTAAGACAAGACGCCAGTGCAGAAAAAGGCTATGCGCATGTTATTTTAGGTGCATTATACTCAAGAGTACCTGGCAAGCCCATAGGCTTTGGTAGCAAAGAAAAAGCAAAGCATCATTTGTTGACCGCTTTACAGATGGATCCAGATGGCTTAGATGCCAACTTTTTCTATGGTGAGTTTTTGTTAGAACAAGGTGAGTTTGTGGCTGCGAAAAAATATTTTGAAGTGGCGCAAAAATCTCCCGTGAATCTGGAAAATAAAACGCTAGATATAGGCCGTCGCCAAGAGATTGCAAAAGCAATGAGTGTGGTGAATCAAAAGCTTGCGTAAACAGAATCTGAGATAAAAAAAAGCCTAATAATATTGATGTTATTAGGCTTTTTTATTTACATAATACTACCATTCAAAAGGACGACCAAAATAGGTCAGTACCCAAAGCAAAATTAAATAAATACTAATTAAAGCGTGCAAGCCTGCGATAGTTCTGACCCGGCCTTTGCCGGTTAATTTATAGTCTTTACGCTGCATCTGTTGTATCCAGACTGAAATATTAAAATCATCCCAACCGATTCTAAAAGCGCAAAGCAGGCTAAAATACAGTGCGCGTTGCCATTGGACAAATTCATAATGCAGCCGGTTCTTCCAAACTCTGAAATAATTCAATCTAGCCAACTCTATTGTGGTTACTTTGTTTATTTTCCATTGTTTCCATTCGATAAGAATTTTGTAGTGAGAGCTGCGATTATTAATGGCTAATCGATAGGGAATAGACATCAACAAAATGAGGATACAGAATAAAATAAGTGGGCGAGAGGGGCTAAGTCCATAATCAGTTGTCAAATAGAATAAAACATAACTAAATAGGGCACCTATTTTTTGTGTGCCTTTAGAGGCTAAATTATGTCGCATTTCTTGGGTTTTGACCATGGACGTAATCAGTCGTTCCATTGAGCGCATACCATTGGTTTTATAGGCACTTTTTAATGCCGTTAATGGCAGTCCTTTTAAAGTATCATCGTAGAACTGTATCGTTTCAAAATTTTTCACGGTAGTCAAAGATGATATCAGTGGTAGTCCGACTAAATTGGGGCGATATATAATTTTATGTAAATCGGCATACATAAAGTCTGTATTATTTAATATAGCATTAGTAAAATCAGCTGATTTTAAATATGCTTGATAAAATGAAACGCCGGTTAAATCAGCATTATCAAATTTTATTTGTGCTGCATCAAGTTCGGTTAAATCAGCATTTTTTAAGTTAGCATATGAAAATTGACTCAGCAAAGCGGTATTAATACGCAAATCACTATTGGCAAAAATGGCGTGAGAAAAGTTTGCTTGTTTTAGATTAGAAAATTGTATCGTTGCATTTGAAAAATCACTATGACTGGCGACTGCGTTTTCTAAAGTGACCTGCTTCATTGTGATATTTTGTAATGAACTATCGCTTAGATTAATATTCTCAAGATTTGATTTTAAAAATATCGCATGATCAAAAACACTCCAGCGTGCATAAGCATGAAGCAAGTTGCTTTCTATAAAGACTGCCGATTTAAAAGTGCTTTCGGTTAAATTTGAGTAGGATAAATCAGTATGGCGCAATGAGGCGCTATCAAAATTAAAACCCGATAAATCTTGATGGGATAAATCCAAATTATCTAGGTTGGCTTTACAAAAATTAATGGCATGGTGTGGGTAGTTTGCTTTTAGCAAGCGATCGATTTGTTTTTGTGTGATTTGTTTTTCAGCATATAGGCCGTCACATAAAATACTGCCATTATCAGTTGCAACACTTACGCCAATGAATAAATAATAAACACCAATAATTTGAGCTATTATTTTTAAAGATTTTTTTATCCTCATGCTGACCTTCTTCCGTTTTACCGAGCCACTTGGTTAAATAAATTATTATTCATCAATTTAAATGCTTCTGAAATATTATAACCTATAGCAAAAAGCGATGTTTATTTGGAGAGGCGAGGTAAACTGAAAGACTGATTTTACTGCTAAAGCAGTAAATAAGTCTGAAATAGCAATATTATAAGCAGATTTTCTAGTAATAGTTTAAAAATGCTGCTACAGCAGTAAAATTGTACTGATATACAATCATTAAGAAATAGTTAGTCAGCATTTTGTTATATGCTATAATATATCAAATATAGGTTTTGATATGTTAGGGTATATCAGATGAACTACACGTTACAACATATTGTCGAGGCATTGCAAACGGCTAGAAAAAGCAAAAATCTAAGTCAAAGAGCACTCGGTGCCAAAACGGGTGTGCCACAAAGTCACATATCAAAAATTGAAGCAGGTACAGTTGATCTCAAAACATCGAGTTTAATTGAAATGGCTCGGGCGCTTGATCTTGAGCTTATGCTCGTAGCGCGTCCATTGGTGACAACTGTGAAAGGCTTAAGTCGTAGAGGCTTGGCTTCAGATGAGACTGTTATGCCTGCCTATAGGTTGGATGAGGATTAATACTATGGCAGAGCTACCCATCTTAAATATTATGTTAAATGATCGAGAAATTGGTACGCTTGCGCAGTTACCGGGCGATCGAAATCTATTTGTTTTCAATGATGATTATATTAATGACAATAATCGCCCCACTCTGAGTTTATCCTTTAAAGATACATTTGGGGAACTAATGACTCATGTCAAACCTACTCAAACACGTTTGCCTGCATTTTTCTCCAATTTATTGCCAGAAGGTTGGATGCGCAATTATCTTGCCGCATGTGCCTCGATAAAGCCCGAACGTGAGTTTTTTTTGCTATGGATGTTGGGGCAGGATCTGCCCGGGGCAATTAAAGCGATACCACTAGATAAAGCCAGCTTGCCTAAGAATGTAAAGCTTAGAGACAATAAAACAGATATTATTAATGCTAGTACAGATAAAGTTTTAAGATTTTCATTAGCAGGCATACAACTAAAATTTTCTGCGGTTAAAAAAGCACGTGGCGGCTTAACTATTCCTTCTAATGGTGTGGGGGGCTCATGGATAGTAAAATTGCCAGATGTACAATTTGATGGTGTACCCGAAAACGAATTTGTCATGATGGCACTGGCGCGCGAGGTTGGCATCAATGTGCCAGAAACCATGTTACTACCACTAGGAAAAATAGAGGGGTTACCTGAAGGCATTGAACAAGCTGGGACACATGCCTTTGCCATCAAACGGTTTGATCGAACAGAAGAGGGGCACAGAATTCATATTGAAGATTTTGCTCAAGTTTTTTCTGTTTACCCCCAAAAAAAATATGAGCTGGCAAGTTATCGTAGTATTGCCCAGGTTATTTGGGCGGAAATTGGGGAAGCCGGCATTGCAGATTTTATTCGTCGCTTTGTTTTTAATGCTCTTATTGGCAATGGGGATATGCATTTGAAAAATTGGTCGTTTATCTATTTAGATGGGCGCACGCCTTCGCTTGCTCCAGCATATGATTTTTTATCCACTATTCCTTATATTAAAAACGATAACCTTGCATTAAAATTTGTTGATTCAAAAGATTTTAACGCTATCAATATAGCACAATTCAAACGGTTTGCAGCAAAATCAGGGCTGCCTGAACATCTTGTTTTGAGTACCGTTTCAGAGACGGTAGAGCGTTTTGCAAAAGCTTGGCAAGGCGTGAATGCGCTTGGTATTGAAAGACGCATCCAGAAAATAATCGATATGCATCTTAGAAAAATAAAGCTGTGGAAGTTATAAAAATGTTGAAAAAATAATCTAATTCATGTTAGATAAGCGGAGCGAATCACATTCCTCGTCCAATTACGGCCGACGGCCTGGTGAGGGTTAAAGTGACATCTGGTATTCGTATGAGCATAGATTTTCTAAATCCTACCCACAACACTGTTTAAACTTTTTCCCACTACCACAAGTGCAAGGTTCATTGCGGCCAACTTTGGGTTTTTGATTGGGATCTATATTTTTTAACTGGCGGCCTTGGGTATAGAACCATTTATTGCCTATTTTTTTGAATTCACTTATTTCTTCTATTTTGTGTTTTTCGCCATTTTGTTCATAGGTGGCAATAAAATGTACCATGCCTAATTTGGGGTTTCTGATTTGGGTTTTAACGACTTCCAAGTTTAGCCATTGACATTGTCCCATCCAAGCACTGGTTTCATCGATATCGGCTTTGAGTAGCGCTTTGCCTTTCATCGTGTTTTTGATGTAGTGAATATCTTCTAGGGTGAAGGCAGTATACCGGGAGCGCATTAGGGCTTCAGGGGTTGGGGGTAGGACATCACCTTTGATATATTGCTCGCAACATTGTTTTAAGTTATTACCTGAGCCACAAGGGCATATGGTTGTTTTTATTTCTGCTTGTTTTGGTTCTTGAGCTTTAGTCACTAGTGATACCGTTTGTTTATTATCTACAAATTATCTATAAAATTTTTGAGTTGTGCCCAATACGCATCGCCTGCAATCATAATTAAATTATTATGGTCAGCATTTTCGACAGCGTAATATGTTTTGGGCTGATGGGCTTTGTCATAGAGTACTTTGCCATGCCAAGCTGGGATTATAGTATCTTTTTGCCCATGAATCACCATAATAGGCGCTTGGACTTTATTTATTTTCGTAATATTTTTATATTTATCAAAAGGCATGATAGGAAAATGGGTTTTGACTCTATAAGCTGAGACAAAAGTACTCTCGATAATTAATCCACCTATAGGCTGCTGACTGGCGAGCTCTAGGCTGGGGCCACCGCCTAGCGATCTACCGTATAAAATAATATGCTCAGGTTTAATCTTAAGCGTTTGGATTAAATATTGATAAGCAGATGCGATATTGGCATAGGTATTTGTTTCGGTTGGTTTATCTTTGTTTAAGCCATAACCAGAATAATCATAGGCAAAAATAGAATAGCCTTTTTGATTAAAATAGCGCAGTAAGGGTTGCAATGTACCTAAATCTTCCGCATTGCCATGGCTAAATAAAATGGTATATTTTGAATGTGGATTAGGATAATACAAGCTGTGAATAGGGGCGAGTTTAAGCGCTTGTTGGTTTGCGCTCATATTTAATTTATTGGGTTCAATAATATGTGTATCTAAGTCTGGGCTATAGGCGCTTGGGGTTGGCGGTAAAAAGATTATAAAATCCGATAAAAAATAAAACAGAAAAATCAAAGCAATGTAAACAAGCAAAGCCGTTTGAGCAATAGAAAGTAAATGTTGATAAAAATTCGTCATAAGGAATTAGTTGATTAACTTTGGGTTTATGCTATTTTTTTTTGTGGAAGCGCAGTGCTTAATTCATCACGAATATATTGTAACATTTCTGCTAGGTCAGGGCGTATGGTATTCATTATTTCTTTTGGATCCATGATAAATGGCGCGCGCTCGCCATGATAGTTTGCAATATGACCAATTTGTTTAAAATGTATTCCATATCCTGCTAATACATGATTAAGCTTAGGTTCCATCATGGCATAGAGACGATCTAACTCGATAATATTTGCTAAAGTGACACTTCCTAGCATCATACTTATGGCAACCACAGGGAAGTAGCGTTCAGGATAATAGTTGGCAAATACGATATCTGTGTTAATACCTGATGCATGTTGTCCGTCATAGCGTCTGCGTCTGTAATCTGGGTGGACGGCAAGGCGCGAGGCTTCGGCGTATGTTCTGATATTAGCATTCTGTTCAGGCAGAAAAGCATTTTCGGCAAATTGCTCAAAAGGCAATATTAATTGATTTTTACTTTGTTTTGAGGGCAAAGCTAACCTAATGCTGCCAACCAAAGCACTTGTGTTATTTTGATAAATTTGAAGGTGTACCGCTTGCTCGTCATATATATCTTGCTCTAATTGGTTAGGGCAGGTTTCTGTTGATTCAAAGTGAAATTCTTGACAAAAAATATGATAACGAAAATGATACTCTTGAATTTTGAGATCATCTGTATCTGCAATTTTTAGCGTAAAATTGTCTGTTAAATTTTTTAAAGGGTTAAAATGAGTCATCATAATATATCATCGTTTATGTTATTTACTTTTAAGATAATTTTTTAATCGGTGTTAAACGTTGCAAAATACCTCGGCTTTCAGATTTTGTTTTGGTGCTTGCCATTTGAGATAAATTATTAATGTTATCGGACTCTATATCCAGCTCCGAAGAATGCGTGTTGTCACCCTCTAGATCGACATTATTTGAGAGCGTATCACTTGATGCGGATTCTTGCTCAGATAGAAGCTCATCCGCGTCAGAGAGAGTAGGTTTATTGACATTGTCTGAGTCTGGCTCTTTCTCTTTTGAAGTAGAATTAGAATCAAGTATAGGTTCAAAATCCTCTTCTTCTACGATACTTTCCCCATCTGGACTAATCAGCCCGTTGCGGTTCCATGGTAGGTTTCTATAGTTGCCGTGATCGCCTAATTCAATAAAGGGATATTTAATGATTTCAAAAAAAGGTGAGTAATCAAAATCACTAGGTGTGAATAATTTGGGATTGCGCTTTACCAGTTCGATACCTGTTTCTTCATGTTGCTTGATGACGGGTAAAATAGGAAACTCCACAGAGCCAAAAGCATTGGCAATCATAGTAGAACAAACTGTTTTGGTCGTCTCACCGACATTACGCTTAAATAATGAAGAGCGCCACCGACCAGGCATAATCGCCCACGGCACTAAAAATCTAGCCAAATCAAATATTTGCCTCACATCGTATTCTGTTCCGAGCTGGTTTATTGCATAGGCAATGACATCTTGGGCATCCTTTCTGGCCAAGCCTCTAGGCCGGCAAATACGAATATGGTCGCTATGATAAGATTCTAATGGACTGACAATTGTGCCTTTGCCCAAGTATCCTTCTATAACCAGTTGCACATTGGGGGCACCGTTGAAATGTTCCGCTAATTTTTTGCGCAAATTAATATCGTCGACATCGTGAAGACGGCCTATATATATACAGGAATGCGACCAAGGACTTTGAGTGATTTGCTTAATGACATTACTGACGCGGCTACGGCCTTCAATGAGCAAAACATCACAAGGGCGCACCTCATAGCGGATCCGCTCAAAATCGCATAGCGGATAGTTCGTGTTAGGTGGCTCAGCAGTAATCCAATTTATAAGCGCTTGTTTGATTCGCTTGAACATATGGTGTCCGGTTTATACCCTATTGACTACAGTTTAGGACAAAAATCTATAGGGCGCTTATAAAACAGTGCGTATAAATGCAGGCTTTTAAAGTATGGATAAGAAAGGGGGTTGATGTTATCTAATTAAATTAACAGAAAATTCCTTTTATCTAGCGGCTATGAGAAGTATAATGCTCGGACGTTATTTCTATATGTCTTTTTAGTAGTGATTAATCCATCTAACCAAAGTTCTCAAATTAATACACTTCCATCAGGTTTTGTTTCTAATAAAAATAGAAACCAGCCCTGGTTAGGCGCTGCTTGGAAAGTGGGGTCTTTTGCCTGTGGTGCCCTTTTAAATGGTTTAGCGCGATATTTGTCTGGAGGCGGGGATGGCAGCACATTGCCTGTTGCCGCTTTGCCGGTATATGAAATCGTATTTTTCCAGGATTTATTTGCCTTACTTATGCTGTTGCCGCTTTATTTTAAATCTTTTGATTTCAAGCAGTTTCAGCACTTGCCTGTGCATTTCTTCCGCGGGCTAACATCAGCAGTAGCCGTCATTACCTGGTACTTCGCTTTATTTTACTTGCCACTCGCCGATGCTGTTGCCCTTAGTGTGATAGGTCCCATTATGGGGGTGGTTCTCGCCCGCTGGTTTTTAAAAGAAAAGCTGAATTTTTGGCGTATTGTATTGATTGGTAGTAGTATGATTGCCGCTGCTTTTATGATGCAAACCGTTGATGTCCTCAAAGGCAATAGCGCAAACTTTGTGGGATTATTGTTTGTTTTTATTTCAGCATTATGCTTTGCTTTGGCAAAAGTCTCTACACGATATTTGGCAGAAACAGGCTGCAATGCACGGTTTTTGACATTATCACTGCTGTTATTTATTGTGCCGGTATCGGTGGTGCCTGCGATACTACATTGGGTGCCGCTTGAGCTGTATCATTTACCTTGGTTAATCTTGGCTGGCGGCCTGACGGTTGTTGCGATCATGTGTGTGAGCAAAGCGCTTATCTACTCTGAGATTTCATTTCTAGCGCCATTTGATATTTGTCGGTTCGTATTAAACGCTGCGGTAGGCTATTATGCTTTTACAGAACTACCGACTCTATCCGCCATGATTCTAGCCACGATATTTTTGGTATTTATCTCTTGGAAAGTGCGATTTAATAAGTAAAGACATTAGGGTTTGGTGTTCCACTCATCCACCTGAATCATATTGTTGTTATCTATTATAACTTTGCAAAAATGTCCTGTTTTGACTTTTAGCTCGAGCATAGCGCCCTTAGATGCAAGTGATTGCCATTTGGGGGTAAAATATAAAAAATATCGAATAATACCATTACTGCTAATCAATACTTGTGGGCTTTGATTAGAGAGCTGATTTTGTCGCAAGATTTCAAAAAAATTTAATAATTTATTTGTGTGCTCTTGCTGAGAGCCTAAAAAGATATCTGACTGCCATTTTGTTTGATGTTGCCAGCTTTGGTCGTGCTCTGGCCATTTTTGTTTGATTTCATCAGCGCTTAAGCCTTCCCACAAGCCATAATCAATTTCATCTAACGCCGAAATATGGGTTTGGCTATTTGCATCAGGATAATATGTTTTAAGCAGTGCTAAAGATTTTGTCTGGCGTTGTAATGAACCGCTATAAATATGGCTTGGGATAACTTTATGCGTTTGTAAATACTGCCCAAATAAACTAGCTTGCTCCTCGCCTCGTTGCGTGAGTGGGAGATCGGTTTTTAGCCCAACCTGAACGATTTTATCGCCAGCATTAAACGTATTACCGTGCCTATATAAGTATAAAACGATACTTTTTGAATAAACCATTATACTAACTCACCCTCTTGTTTGATAATATCTTCTACCCATTTTACATCTTCTGGCGTATCAATAGAGCCATGTGTTCGACCCTGATAATCTACCGGAACCACTTGAATGGCGATATTATTTTCTAATGCTCTTAATTGCTCCAACTTTTCAGTTTGTTCTAAGGGGGTGGGGGGTAAGGCTTGAAGTTGGTTAAGCGCCTCAAATCTATATGCATAAAGCCCTATATGCCTATAAAGCAACTTAGGTTTCCCGTGAGCATAAGGAATCACTTGCTTAGAAAAATATAGAGCGCGATAATTTTTATCAAAAACCACACATGTCCCAGAAGAGGGGCTTTTTATTTTGTGTGCTAAAAAGTTATCAATGGCTATCCCTGTCATTTCTTGTGCGGGGGTTGCAATGCCTGACTCAGGATTATCAATTAGGCTTTGAATCAAATCATCAATAATCCATGGGGGTGTCAAAACAGCATCTCCTTGCAAACTCAAGACTATGTCATCAGATTGAGCAAAGTCTTGTGTTGTCGCATAAACACGTTCTGTGCCATTTCGGCAACTTTCCGGCGTCATTGCGACTTTTGCCCCAAAGGATAGCGCATGTTCGCGAATTCTATCATCATCAGTTGCCACAATAACTTTGTTTGCTAACTTTGATGCAGCAGCGAGATTCCACACACGCTCTAGTAAGCTTTTGCCCGCTATGTCTATCAGTGGCTTGCCTGGGAGTCTAGTGGACTGGTATCTGGCTGGAATGACAATATAAATATTGCGGCTCATAGATATATTCCTAGATTTTTAATTTAAAATTCACAAAATAGTAATTACAGAATATCAGAGAGCCACATTATAAGTGTTATTCTGCTTTAGGGCTAATATAGCTGCATGCCCATTCTGTGACATAATCACCATCATCTATATTGCTACAGCCATGTATTGAGCGGCCAGCAACAAAATTGATAAATTCATATAATCCCATAAGAACATGTGGGAATCCCAATATCAGCATCACAAGACCATCACCATGGCCTGCTGAAACTTGCTCGCATTGTTCTGGGGTCAGCTCCGGAATAGATAAAGACATAATTTATTTCTCCTGCGCATTGTTCAGAATGATTAAAACCAACCAAATGATAATGATTCTTATTTGTAATGTAAAGAGATAAAAGGGAGGGGGAAGGGAGAAGAACTAAAAGTAAGCATCCCTGCTCGCTTTTTAGTTATTTAGTTATCGGGTGATTTGCACTCTCGTTGAGCCAACTTTCACAAAACTTTGATTAATCCATCTGGCATCAGAGGTAAATAATCTGACACAACCATGACTGGCATTATAGCCGGGGACGGTATTTGAACCATGCATTGCATAACCTTTATAAAAATGCATGCAATATGGCATGGGTGCACCACCATTGGGTCTTGGGTATTTGCTCGATTTACAACCAGCACCTTGACGTCGAGTCACTGTATAGTTCCCAGCAACCGTACGACAGCCGCGTTTAATATCTGGGCAATAGTTTTTACCACCCGATGCTGGACCCCAGTTCACTAAATTACCGTTTCTATCATAGGCGCCCCAAGCAAGCTGCTTTAAGTTTACTTTAATAACCGTTCTACCTTTGGTACCAATTTTTCTAGGAAAAGGCGCTAAAGATAAAAAGTTAGAGCTGCTTAAGTTCTTAGGCACCGCAAGTGTCATACCAGATAAAAGTCCAGTGTTTGTGCGATTTACTTTTCGAACAATTTCACGTTCTTTAGGATTAGGGAATAATTTATTCCAGGTTTGGCCTCGCTTGACTTTCATACAGTAATATCCAGCTTGTTTACAGAGTTGATAACCAAATCGTTTGCTGAAAGTATGGTGCGCCTGAGCAACTGATGTAAAAAACAGCAAGCAGACTATTGTGGTTATGAAACGTTTCATTATATGGACCTCTCTTTAATTTTTACTTAAATCGTTTAAACATAAAATCTATATGCTTTGTAAGTGAGACAAAAAAAAGAAAACGAAGTTCAAGAAATGTAAAGAGGTTTTTTAACCAGTAGAACAACGATCATAAATACTTGTTCTATTATTACTAATATATCTGCTTTTTATTTAGAGGGCTTCATAGTGCATTCTCGTGGATTCACACTGATAGAACTAATGATTGTTGTTGCTATCATTGGTGTAATGGCCTCTGTTACTATACCGTCGTATCTTGAATATGTGGCGCGCTCTAAGGTGGCTGAGGTTTTGTCCGTATCTTCTAATGCAAAAAATGCCATGACAGAATATATTATTACCAATGGTGCCTATCCATCTGGTGCCACGCAAGCAGGCATTGTTTTATTAAAAACAACTTACCTAGATGAAATGACAGTTAATGACTCGGGACGTATTAGTATGGCGGTTGATGCAACGAATGTCGGTATCAATTTACAACTGCATTTGCAAGCAACTGCTGCGGCATTTGGGGTGACCTGGGTATGCACTTCAACAGGAGAAACACAGTACGCCCCTGGTTCATGTAGAGTAATCCAATAAAGAGCAAGCATTTAAAGACTTCGTTTTATTATCCCCCAGCGTCAGGCGACTACCTTACCTTTATTATGGTCTGAGCATACCCCGACTTACCAAAGCTCGCTTCCCAATTTCATTCAAACTCTTTAAACTGTGTTAAAAATCGTATTAGTCTGTATTGGGATTATTGAGTGAAGCATAAAAAAGAAGAAGATAAGAAAATTTGGGTAGAAGTTGAAGTGAACAAGTTTACCGATGGCATCACAGTTTTTAGAGGGCGGATGCTACAGTCTGAGTTAGATGCTTGGTCAGTGGGCGAACTTGTTGACTGCATGGTCAAGTTAGAAAAAACCTATTGGTTTCAGGACGACAAGGTTTGCATGCTCGGCTGTGGCGACGGAAATGGTAAACACTACACCGGAGATACCTATATAAGGGTTGATACGATTATGTTGCTATTTGTTTTAAAAGACGAAAGCTACCCAAATGGCAAAATCATGAGCTTAAAAGACAATGTCTATCATTTTCCAGGTAGGGAGTAGTCACAATGAATATATTAATAAAACCCATCACAACCAATAAAGCGCCTCTACCGATAGGCAGCTATTCCCAAGCGACTCAAGCTGGAGATTTTGTTTTCATCTCAGGACAAATTGCACTTGTACCAGAGTCCGGTAAGATGTGTGAGACTTTTTCAGAGCAAATTGCACAAGTATTTAAAAATCTATCCTCTGTAGCAAAAGAGGCCGGAGGCTCACTGTCAAATGTAACAAAGTATAATATTTATTTAACAGACTTGTCTTTGTTTTCGGAAGTCAATGATTATATGCAAGCTAATTTACCCCAACCGTTTCCTGCTCGGGCCACTGTTGAGGTCTCAGCCTTGCCAAAAGGTGCCCAAATTGAAATTGATGCTGTCTTATATCAACCCGGCTAACACCAACTAAAACAGCATGACTTATTGGGGGCGCTGTGGTATCGTGATTTCCATAAATACTAAAAATAAATTCACCCGACTTACTTTTTTTCTATGTCAATCTCTACGTTTTATATTGAGAAAGTAAGTGATTGATTTGGAATTAGCTTAAGGAATGTATGTGGCTTCTTTATTCTCTTTTCTGAAACCCGCCCCTTATAAGCCCATAACCCAAGATTCTAAGACCATCGATAAAGAATATCGCGCGTGGCGCTTTAGGATCTTATATTCGATGTTTTTTGGCTATGCCATATTCTACTTTACACGAAAAAGTTATACTTTTGTGATGCCGTACATGGCACAAGAATTAGATTTTACAAAAACCCAGCTTGGGTTGCTCAGCAGTATTTTGTATATTACATATGGTGTTAGCAAATTTGTCAGTGGTGTGCAGGCCGATCGATCTAATCCTCGGTATTTTATGGCTCTGGGATTGTTTATCACGGGGATACTCAATATATTATTTGCCTTTAGCTCTTCTCTTTGGATGTTTGCATTATTTTGGGGTTTAAATGGCTGGTTCCAAGCGTGGGGATGGCCGGCTTGTTGTAAAGAACTGAATTATTGGTACGCTCAATCAGAACGGGGATTATGGTATAGCATATGCAGTACCTCACATAATTTGGGGGGGGCGTTAATACCTTTGATTGTGGTTTATTTGGCGATGCATTTTAATTGGCGTATCGCGATGCTCGTTCCGGCGGGTATTAGCATTATTATGAGCTTAATATTACTAGAACGCTTGAGAGATGTTCCACGGACACTAGGCTTGCCTTCTGTAGAAGTCTATAAGAAAGAAAAAGCAACCGGTGAAGCTGAAAACGCAAAAGAGCATGCACTGCTTTCGGTAAAAGAAATTTTATTTAAACAAGTGTTAACGAATAAATATGTGTGGATTTTATCTATATCGTACTTTTTTGTTTATATTGTGCGTGTTGCAGTGAATGATTGGATTTTCATGTATTTGACTGAGGTCAAAAGTATTGCAGACGCTGTTGCAAGCTGGGGTGTATTTGCGTTTGAAATGGGTGGATTTGCCGGTATGCTTGCAGCAGGCTGGGGTTCAGATCGCTATTGGAAGGGCAACAGAATACCGGCGGTCGTAATTTGTGCCGTAGGGATGGTCGCTTCTGTAACCGCTTTATGGATTTCACCACTGAATCATGTTTTTTATGATATGTTTTTATTAGCGCTGATTGGTGCATTCGTATTTGGGCCACAAATGATAGTCGGCTTAGCGGCTGCGGAATTTGTTGACAAACGAGCCGCATCTGCCTCCAATGGCTTTACAGGAACCTTAGGTTATTTTGGTGCGGCATGCGCAGGTTTACCAGTAGGCTTTATGATTGATAGATGGGGTTGGGATGGGTTCTTTATCTCGATGTTAGTGAGTTCTTTTGTTATTTTTGGAATATTGCTGCCATTGTGGTCTGTAGACAGCAAGCAAGGTCGAGCACAGTCCTCCATTGGCGCTAGTAGTACTTAAAAAAGAGGTTTTAAAAGTGAGAATGAAAACTAATAATGAAAGTGGTACGTTTACGCAAAAAATCAAAAATGCTTTTTCCGTTATCAATTCGGTTTTTAGCTCTAAGTATTTTTTAATACCCGCTTTTGGTTTAGACTTTGCGCTCCGAGGCGGTACAAAGTCATTAATTCCTTTGCTTGCCAGCATGGGGATTGCGACATCTTATCCATTGCTAGTAGAGCTAGGCTTTGCTTTGCTCGCGGGGGTTGGCATATATTATACCTACAAAGCGGCAATGGACTATGTCATCAGTCCAGTTTTGAATTTTTGTGGGCAATGGTTGAGTCATCATGTTTATCAGCCATGCTGTAATTTTGCTAAAAATATGTTTTCTAATACGCTTGATGTAGTGTCTGAGGCGGGCAGCTTGGCTCAAATCCGAGATCAAGCTCAATTTAATGATACAAATATAGAACTAGAAGCTAGCCCCGCTGTCTTTTTGCCTTTAAATTCTTTGACTGCTGTAGAGGAACAGGAACAGACAAAACAGAAACCTATTTCTATAAACCCACAAAATTCTTCACAAAAGCTCAGATAAAAAAATCTAACGACTTAAAGCATGCTGACTTGTAAATATAATCTGTAGTATGATTTGAAAAGCCTTAGCTCACTCAGGGATGATATGAGTTGAAAATCAAACTGCAAAATCTGCTGAAAAAAACCATCTTTTTTATTTTTCCAACCCTATTATTATTCGTATATATGGACATGCACCTTATGGCTATCGAACATATACCACCAGCAATACCCTATGACTCTACGGTTGATAAAATAGAAAGGTCAGATAAAGCGTGGGCTAAAATTCTAACACCAGCACAGTACAAAATTTTACGTAAAAAAGGAACCGAACGCTCTGGTACGGGGCAATATGATAAATTCAACGAAGAGGGGACTTATATATGTGCAGGGTGTGGCAACCCCATATTTAGTTCTTCAGCTAAATATGATTCTAAAACGGGATGGCCCAGTTTCTGGGAGCCTCTTAATGACAAAAGTGTGGCCACTGAGCCAGATCGCTCTTTATTCTTTATAGTACGTACAGAAGTACATTGTCAGCGCTGTCGTGGTCATTTAGGCCATATTTTTAATGATGGCCCTAAACCTTCTGGTTTACGATACTGCATTAACTCGGTTGCATTGTCATTTCTAAAGAAAACCTAAGTAAGCTAGTCGCAGAGCTTGCAGATAGTCCTGTTTAAGTTACCTTTTTTAGCAATTCTATTGACTTAATCTGGTTATATGGTAAAGTTTCTTTTGAAATTTTTGATTAAGTAAGCATCCAAACCAACCGGAGACAATACATGAAGTACTATGTAGTTCTTAAACACAACAACCCTAAGCCAGCCGCAGATTACACTGTAGAGGACTTTAAAGCCCTTACCGCCGCTAACCCAGAAAAAGATGGCCCTAAAAACATCACTCTTACCATGATTAAGAGCGAAGCGGATGCGATTGCTGCTGCACAAGCAAAAAGTACAGAAGATAGTGCTTTTGTGGTATTTGCTGTTACAGCAAATGGCCATAAAGTTAAGGGTGGTAAAATTAATGCTCACCACGTGACTTTTGATTCAGCTGTTCATGTTGAACCCAAACAAGTCCAAGTTGATTTAGGTGAAGTTGCTTTAGCGGTTCTGAAAGCACAATCTAAAGAAGAAGCTGATAAAGCTGCAGAAGAATTAGCAGCTAATAAATCAAAAGTTATTGAGCCAACTATACGGCCAGCTATAGAACTAGCCAAAGCAGCTCAAGAACGAGCTAAAGCTAAAGAAGCTAAAGCAGCAACTGATAAAGTAGCAACTGATAAAGTAGCGACTGATAAAGTAGCGACTGATAAAGTAGCAGCTGAAGAGCCTAAAAAGCCAAGCAAGCTTGCTGCAATTTTAAAAGCGCCTATCAATGGTGCTAAAGCTATTGGAAGTGCTGCCTTTAGATTAGTCAATGCTGTTAAAAATGTTACTTTTAGATTGGTCAGTGCAGTTAAAAATGCAGCTTCTAGATTATTCAACGCAGTTAAAAGCGTAGCTTCTAGAGCATTTAATGCAGTTAAAAACGCAGCTTCTAGATTATTCAACGCAGTTAAAAGCGTAGATTCTAGAGCATTTAATGCAGTTAAAAACACAGCTTCTAGATTATTCAACGCAGTTAAAAGTGTAGTTTCTAGAGCATTTAATGCAGTTAAAAACACAGCGTCTAGATTATTCAACGCAGTTAAAAGTGTAGTTTCTAGAGCATTCAATGCAGTTAAAAACGCACCTTCTAGATTATCTAATGCAGCTAAAAGCAAATATGCACCAGAATTAAAGCTTGGTCTTAAGCTTGCTTTATTAGTCACTGTGGGTGCTGCTGCATTAGCATTTTCTGGCATATTACCTGTTGCTGGCTCTGCTGCTCAAGTTGCTTTGGCTGCTGCGATAACGGCTGGTACTATGGTTGTTGCTGAAGCTGCAGTAAGAGTTGCTTCTGCTTTAATCAATGCTATTAAAAATCGTTTTGGTTCTAAAACTGAAGAAAAAACAGCTGGAAAATCTGTTAATTCCGAAATGTCTAACGATAATATTATTCCTATGCCAGAATCAAAGAGTATTCTTCATAGCTATAATACTAGAAGCAAAAGACCTCAGTCTGAGCAATCTGCTGATGTTCGCGAAATTGCTGAGAAAAAAGCAGCTTTAAAAGCTTAAGTATTTTTCAAGCTTTTAGTGTCTGTTAGTTTAGATACATAAAAAATCCCCAATAGTCATTGCGATTGTTGGGGATTTTTTTTAACAAATTCAAAAACCTTAGTAAAGCTTAGGGATAAAAATTCTGTTGTGACAGATGTATAGTTATGCTAGTCTTATTGAGAAAATCATCACCCAGTTGAGCGGGTAACTAAAGTTATAAAAATGGAGCAAAGTAGTATGCGTAAAGGTTATGTTGTTTTAGATAAAGATATGGCGTTTGATCCTGAGACTGCGATTACGAAAGAAGATATCGTTGCAAATATGCATAGCCATTTAAGGCATAGAGAAGATTTTTCAGGTGAGCGTCCTGATATATTTGTGTTTGCCACCCTAAAAGAAGCGAGAGCATATGCAAATGAGCCGTATGACCAAAAAGCCGATAACAAAGGCTTCCCTGTTCTTAAGGTTGAATATTCTGATGATGCTGATACTTGCTCTTTAAAGCGCAATACTCATTTGGGTGAAAAGGTAGAAGGTTCTGGAGTTTACATTGCAGACTTAACTTTTCTTCATGCATCCATAAGGCATTTAGACTTTGAATTTTTAAATATTGGCCATATTGATATTAAAATGGCGGGTGCTGATTTATTAAAAGATCATGTAGCTTCTTATTCTGTAGACGCGTCTATAGCTGATGATGCGCTAGGTTTGGACGAAGAAGAAGGTCTTGATAACAATGACAACAACAATAACAATGCGGCAGCTGATGCGCCTGTTAATGCTTCAGAAGCACCTGAAGCAGAAGATAAAAAATCATCAAGATTGAGCGCATTATTTACTCGCAAAAACTTAGTCATTGCGAGTGCTGTTGTATTAACCGGTGCGGTATTATTAACCCCAATGGGTATGGCTGCCGCAGTGAGCGCTGGTTCTTTTGTTGCCAAGTCTGCTGCAGGTATTTATTTTGGTATGACGGCGGCTGTATTAGCAGGTAGTATCGGTCTGGGTTTGCTTGCTAGAAAATTGATGAACAGAAAATCTTCTACAGAAGCGCAAGAGAATACAGATAAAAGCGACGAGCCTCGTAATGATGGGCAAATCAGTAAAGTCGTTATGGATCAGCTTGAAAATGACCTAGCAGAACGTAATGATGCTGCAAATGATGATGTGGCCAACGTATTAGACAACAAGGTACCGACATTGATACCTGCGGCTAAGCTTAGTGCTGCTAGTTCTAGTTCTTGTTGTCCTGATAATGCTCAGCAAAATGTTGAATTAGAAGAAGTGAATGGAATGAAAGCAAAAGTATAAGCACTTTTGTTTTTGTTTACGTCTCGCGCAAGGTTAAGCCTTGCGCACTATCATGCAGATCATTTTTAGCAATATGAACATAAATCATAGTGGTAGAAATATCTGCATGCCCCATCAAAGATTTTACTTTCTCAATCGGACAACCCGATTTTACCAGGTAAGTACCATATGAATGCCTCAGCCAGTGAGCAGATGCTTTACGCAGCCTAGAAGCGCGGTGTAAGTATTTATGGCTTTCTTCTTGCTCTTTAGTTGCCATACGCTCATATTTTATAGCACCCAATTCAAAAGCCCATTTGACTACTTGATCTATACGTCTTTTTTGTATGGGCGTTTTTTGGTCTAGCGCAGGAATTAGTGGTGTTTGTTCTTCAAAGCCCGGTAAAGGCGTTGGGCAGTCTATAGACTGACGAAATTGACTGATAATGTCTAGATAATCATCCACCACCACAATGTTTCTGGGCTTAGAGCCTTTGCCGATGACTTTTAAGTACCATTGGTTCTCGATAAGCGTAAAGTGTCCCATCAAATGATCACTTAACTCTGCTAAGCGTAAGCCAGTATAAAACAAAGTTAGGATAATATATTTGGCTCGTATCAGTTGTTCTTTTTTTAAAGGTTCTAGTTTTAATTGGTCATCTAAAGCGGATAATGTCGTGTTAATTTCTTCTTTTTCTAGCCATCGTTCCATGCTTTGAGTAAAGCCTCGTTGTTTTCGGCGCTTGTTGACAGACAACGGGTTGCCTTTTAGATATTGGGTTTGTACCAAGTAATTAAAAAAGCAATCTAAAATACTCATGGTTTTTTTGCGTGTTGATGCAGATAAGGGGGCACCAAAAGGGCGCCATTGAGGGTTGATTTCACCGTTTTTAAGCGTTTTTGAGCGCTTGTTACCACACCATCTAGATATGGGCTTCGGATCGGCTAAAAAATTTTGATACTCAATGAGATCGTCAAAACTTAAATCAGAAATAGTCACTTTTTGGATATGAGAACACCAGAGAATAATTCTTTCTAATTCTTTTAAGTATGATTGATAAGTAAGCTTTGAATTTTGATAGCCTATTAGAAAAGATTTAATAGCCTCAGCATCGTTTGATGCCTTGATCATATTATTGCCGTCTTTTATATTGTAACCTGGTGTATTAAATAAACGGTTATTAAGCTCACTAAAATCAGAGGAATCTTTGCTTAGAAATATAGGCTTTATGAAGTCTTTCAAGTTTATACCATTATCAGATGTGTGCTTTATTTTTAATTTAATATTATATCGCAAATAGCATATGATAGTGGAGCGGTGTAATGCGGTTTTGGTTTTTATTCGGGAGAACATAAATGTATATATTATTAATGCGTCACGGCGATGCCGTGCCTGATGTAATAGATGCAAGCAGACCATTGAGTGAAGTGGGTATTAAGCAAGTAAGCAGCGTTTGTGATTTTTTGGATGGCCAATCAATTGAATTGAATACCATCTGTCACAGCCAGAAAACACGCTCTGAGCAAACTGCCAAGATCATTGCAGGACATTACGATAATATAGATAGCTTACAATACCTGCAAACGTTAGATCCAAGTGCAGATGCAAATAGTTTTTTAGATGAACTTATATATTATGAGCAAAACACATTATTTGTGGGACATTTGCCTAATATACAAATTTATTTACATCAGTTATTAGAATCTAGCACAAAAGGGGTAGCAGATATTTTCTTCGAACCTGCAACCGTTGTTATTTTGCAAAAACAAGGCGGCGAAAACTGGAAGTTTGTTCACAGTTTTAATCCCAGTGAGCCGGAGTTTTAATTTACTTTGTCTAACAGATTAGAGGGGGTATTTAGCCGACCAGATTCATATAAAATATTAAACTATATAGTATAATACCCATAACAAACCTAAAATAATATTTCAGTGGGGAAATAAATTATGCCAAATATTGAATATACACGTGAATACTTTTGCCATCAAGCCCAGGAAATCAAACTGTTGCTAGTTAATCCATGGCGTGATAAAAGGTCTGATGGAAAATTGTCAATGCAAAGTGAAGCGCTCTTCTGTGATGACATGTCGACGGCGGTATTCGATAAGCGAGAAGAGCTTATTGAGAGCATTAATGCTGAGCTTGCAAAATCTTCACTAAAGATTATTGGTGGAAATTTGGTGTTGGCGAGCTTAGGTTTGACTAGAGTACCCCACAATGTCAGATTATTTATTCAAGATAATATAACTGATATTCGTAATATTAATTTATCAAATAATTCTCTTGATGACTTGCTTATTCCAGATGAATTTTTGAAAGTCATAAACAGTATTGATATTAGCACTAATTATTTTAGAGCTGAAGTATTGGAAACACTAAATAATGTTGCTGGTAATATTATTTCTAACGATCAAAAAGCTATTGAATCCGCCTTAATCAGTGAATCAAGCAACGCTGAGTTTTGTCCAAGCCATGGGAGGACAATCAGAGTAACGGCTACAATTCCAGGTGGCATAAATCCAATTACGCATAAAGCTACTGCGCAGAAAGGTTTCTGTAATATTATGTAGATGTCTAGGAAAGGTTGCTTTTTATTTTGGTGAAAAGGGAGTTTTTTTATGCTGCAAACCTTCTTCTTGATGAGCATCATATATGGATTCCTGAACTGTTTTGGCATGCTGGGTTATAGATTCCGATAGACTTTCTATACGCTTTTGAGCGGGTTCTACCAACGCAGATAATCGTTCTGAATTATCTATCTGATCTTTTAACGCAGAAATAAGTGGTGCTGGTTTCTTTTGTTCGTCCGTCACTTTTTCAAGGATAGCATCAAGCTGAGTTTGACATAATGCCAGTCCATTTTCTCTACTTGCGGGATATTCACCATTAATATCATCACGAATATCGCTTGCATATTCAATAATACTCATTAGCTCTATATCAAGTTTAGTGCAGGACTTTTCTGCAGCAACATACGAGTCTCTAATTTTTTTTAGTTTGGGATAGTCGTTATCTTTCAGCCAACGTTGTGTGAGCTCTGGTATTGCGGCTTGTATAGTATCGTGCCCTGAAGAGGGGGCGTTCCCGTACGCCGAGAAAACAAGAGGGGCTTTTCTTTGATTGTTCGGTTGGGCTGGGGTCGGGTTGGTTGAAAGCAAGGTGGGCATTACAAATATTCCGGCTAAAGTAGCGCCTGTAATAGCGGAGCTAAGGTTATATCCCCTTGACGCATATGATGCTTCTGGATCGCTTACTACAGCAGCTGAATCTACCGCCCAATTCATAAAGTACTTCTTCCAGGTATTGTCAACATTAGGCTCTGGCTCCACTTGTTGCGAGTATAACCTTGAGTTATTATAAACCATCTGTGGTGTTGCTACACTATTCATTAGTGCTTTTTGCTCGAATACCCATGCCTTTTTACCGCCTGTACCAGCAGCAAGTACTTCACCGCTGGTAACGGAACAATTATTATTGGTCAAGTTAAATTTCTTATTATTTTGAAAATATGTCGCCATTTGAATAAGCATCTGTTCTGGTTCCAGTCCATCAAGCGCTTCATTTTGTATAGGTAATCTTGTTGTATGGGAGGGAGGTAAACCGATAGTCGCAAATTTTTCAAGAAGTGGGTCTAAGTTTTGCTTTGATAATATTTGATACATCTCGCTACCATATTGCTCCATACTTGTGTTGACTTGATTTGTTAACGTACCTGTTGGCTGAAGTCTTTCTTGAACTTTTAACTGTAAGGCTTCAATAAGTTTATCAGATAGATTGCCCTTTGGTGTATTATACATATTATCCAAGTATTCAATGGATGAAAGCGTTTGTAGTAGTTCTGCTCGTGATTTTGCTATGTCGATTGGGTTGGTATCTTTTTCTTTTTCTGTTAAGTAGGTGGTTATTTGAAGAGCTAATTTTTTATATATGCTTATTGTGTCAATAGCATTATGCAACTTATGCATTTTTTGTTTTATAATAGTGCTTTTGGCTCTAGAGACCATTGATTCCTCATTACTGAGATCGGTTTCACGCTTTATGACATCCTTCATTTGTAAAAAATTATTTTGTGTCAGACCTTCGTCGTTGTAATGTTCGCTTAATAAAGGAATAGTTTGAATAATTTTATTTGTTTGGCTGATTTGGTATTGTCTCAAATCATCATATGACTCTATTTCTTGAAAAATTTCGTTTAAGTCCTCAAGGTCATCAATTCTAGATAGTAGTGTTTTTTCATCGGCGGTTAGCTTATATTCGTCGTGATCTCGTACCTCAGTGAGTGCGATCATATTTTCCATTAATTCAAGAAAATATTTCTGATGAGAACCCAATATTGTTGCTTGTATTATTTCAGCAGATTTTATTATTGTATTTATGTCTAGATTTCCGTTGTCTGCTAGGTTTTCTGATAAACGAATTGGGGTAAAAAACCGTTGCATTAATAAATTTTCAGTTTTTGATAGTGAACTTATTAATAGGCTTTGATCTTTTCTTTTTGAAAATTTATTCAAAAGCAAGTTTATGGCAGTGAGATCTTCCTGGATATTGCTAAACTGATGATGTGCCAAAAGAGCATCACATTCTGAATCTGCTGCACCTGATGTGTGGAGGGTTTGCCTGGGTGGCAGCGTAATTATTTGAGAGCGTATGCCAGAAGTCGCACGGGCTTGAGGTTGTAGATAGTCTTGCCATTCCTTAGCATATTCCATATGTACACCACTATGTTCAAGAGTTAAATCTTGTTGCAAAGTCATCAGCTCATATCCTGATTCGTTCTCGCTGGGCCACCAACTGAAATAGATCGATATTATATTTTCTTCGAAGGCATTCTCATTGGTTAATGTTGGTTTGTTTGTTTCTTTGTCAAATTCGACTTTTTTCGTTTCAATTTTTTTTCGTTCAAATGGAATTGTAGTATTATTCAGGTGCTTTTCAACCATTTGTCTATTTTCTGGGGTATCTGGAAGAACTATTTCAACCGATGCGTGGCCTACATTTTTACCGTAAATACTTGCATCAATAAAATGCGACATACCTGTATCGGGTTCGGTGGAATCATGGCTACCCCAAGTTCGTACATAAACGCCAGTTGTTGTAGAACCTGTCATAGACTTAAGCTCCAATTAATGATTTTGGTGTTAATTAGGTTTTATAGGTTTTAGAGGCGTTTATCACGAAAAAAGTTCAAAGTTATTTTTTGCTTTTGTAGCAGCAATTTAGAAATGTCCGGTTGACCCAGTTAGAAATGTCCTGCAAAAACAGTCAGTTAGTTTTTTCATATACTAGTAGAGAAACTAACAAGGAGGCTAAGCAATGCAGGAATATTTGAGAAGGAACGCTCAGGAACTGAGAAAAATGTCAGTCATTCAGTCGGTAATAGCGCGGAATATCACGGCCTATTGTTTTTTAATTCGCGTTTGGCTCTGGTGATTTTTTTTAGAATGCGATCTTTTTTGATCTTGGATAACCTATCGACAAAGGTTAGGCCGTCCAAGTGGTCTATCTCATGCTGTAAGCATTTGGCATAGAAGCCTTTAGCCTCTATTTCAATATGTTTGCCATACCTATCTTGTGCCTGCACGGTTACAGACATTGCTCGCTTTACTTTTTCGCGCGCAAATTTAGGATAAACTGACATACAACCTTCCTCCTCAAATTGTTCGCCTGAATACTTTATGATTTTTGGATTAATCAAGCACTGTGGCTGATTTTTTTTTTCGGAATAATCAATAACGGTGATGCGCCAAGCTGTGTTCAAATCTAGTTGTGTAGCTGCAAGTGCGGCACAATTGTCTGCATTGTAATGGGTCTCAAACATATCATCGATAATTTTTTGAATTTCTGCTCCAAAATCCTCAACAGGAACGGCTTGTCTTTTTAGCTTAGAGTCTGGATATTGGAGAATTTTGAGGATAGTCATAATGAACCCATGGCTTCTATATGTTGATTACTTGTTGAAAAATATAATTAAATTCTACGCCTAGAAAGAATCTGTTGCAAGTGCGAGCTAACCAGCAACCTATCACCAATCTAGTTAATGCTTAAAGTTATAGGACCTAAGTACAATACGTATGATGAGCCATAAATGATTCACTGATATGTGATAACAAGTGTTTTTAAAACATGAATATTCACATTAACTATGGTAGTAACAGAAATGAAAAAGTTCATTTTGCAAGGTTTAGAAAACCTAATTTCTAATGTATACACAACATACACAGATGCAGTTTCACAGTATACAGTGTTTGAAGGTAGTTCAAATATGGGAACAGAGCCCAATAACCCGACAGAGCCTGTAGAAGAAGAGGACGTTGTCGAAGAAGAGGATGTTGTTGAAGAGGAAACAGAGGAAGAGGCGGATGAAACTGCTGAGACAGCAGATGATCTGGCAGCATTAGACGCGACAGCAGCAGGTGATGGTTCATTAGGTGATGGCGGTGGGTTTGGTTTTGTTCAATTATCTCACTCGCCTAAAAATAATCCCATCTTGGATGACCCAACTGATTTGGATTTTACGGCACCTGGTGTACACGTAATCCCATTATATATTCCGCCACCTTTGAATCTTGTTGTGGAGTTATCTCCTGAAGAAGCTGTTTGTGAAATTCAAATTACCATTACATTTTGCTGTACACCGCTCTACTATGGGGAATATGAAGGGGGCTATGGTTGTAATGCTGGATATGGTGATTATGGATGTTGTGATAGTGTACGTGATGTAATGTATGGCTCAGAATGGGGGCATGGTAGTAAAGGTGATGGAGAATATGGTTCAGACCATATTTGTTGTTTTGAAGAGGAGCGTGGTGACAGTGAACCTTCTATACAAAGAACCCAAGAATCAGAACAGAGTGATAATTGTATTACCATTAGCCTGGATATTTCTGAATTGGCTGGTGGCACCTTTGGCAGTTTCACCCAGGGGGATGGACCTTGTTGCCTGGATTTGGGTATTGAAATTATTAATGCCGTACTAGAAGAAGTAAATTTTGAATTTAATATTCCTTCAGATTCTAATGAAGAGAATGGGGAGTACGGTGCATATGGTATTAGTACTTCTTTGGCAGTAGATGTCTGTATTGTTTGTGTAGAAGATATTGTGGTTGATGGTTTGGCTGGTGAGGCATTTTCTGCTGTCGGTGTTTCTTTTTATATGTCCATTACGTCTAGTCCGAATTATGGGTATGGTGGATACGAAGGCGATTATGGCGGGGATGAGCCATATGGTAGAGAAAATATATGCTGTTTTAATGAGTATGAGTTTAATTTTGAAGATTTTTTTGACGATGTATTTGAAGAAGCGTGCTACGGCGATATGTATGGCAATATGTATGATGGTGGAGATTATGATTACTATGATTCTACCAATACAAATCTGAGTTTGGCCTTTAATATTTGTTGTGCAGAAGGTTATTTGGTTGGGGATAATGAGACTGAGGGGGGTGAGTTTATAGAATATTATACTCACTCTAATTTAGATTTAGCATTATGCTTAAACTGTGAGCAAACCGAGTATGGCTATGAAGATTATTACGATGACTATGATAGACCAGGTATTACTCTAGATAGTCTGTATGACGAGGACTATGATGACCCATTTGTCAATAACTGCGATATTGATTGTGGCTGGATTGGTGAGTGGTTAGAAAACTTTAATAGTTCTTCTGATGATAGTCTTCCTAGTGAACTGACTGTTTCTAATGAATTTGATTCAATGTATAGACAACCACCTTGTATTGCTTTTGATGACATCGGTTATTTATTAGAAGGTTTGTTGGCAGCGTGCTGTTGTGAGGATAATGGCAATAGTGACACATCTTATAACTTAATGAGCGGGTACGGCGAATATGGTGGTTATGAAATATTCAATCATACAGATACTCAGCAAGGGCTTACATTTGCTGTCAGTTATAATGAATCTGAATTTTACGCTGAATCGCGAGACGGATTTTATTTCTCTGAATATGGCTCTAGCTGGACTGATTTGGCTTTGGCATTTAATGTCACCTTTGAAAATAATGAATATGAATCCTACCAACCATATGGAGATGATGATTGGCTAGATATGATGCCACATGATGAGGAAGATTATAATTCTGATTATATGGATAATATGTACGAGGATATGCCACAGGAAAGTGCAGAGAGTTGTTTTGATTGCAACTGGATTAGTGATTTCTTTTATGAGCTAAGTGATTACGGCGTTGATAATTATGGCCAGCCCATGGAAATAGGCTTTGAACTGGGTGGCTTGATGTTGGGCAACATTATGGAGGGTTGTTGTTGTGTGGATGGTGGCTATCAAGGGGGATATTTGAATAATCCGTCTATGGGGCAGGGTTCTTATGAAAATGATTCCAGCAACAGTTTGAAACTGGCATTGTCTCTAAGCTCTGGGAATAATTACGGAAGCAGTCTTAGTGTTGATGGGGATGGGGATTCAGCTGGCTTTAGTTCTTATAATTCGTATTACGATTATTCTGATTTGGAAATTGCAATTTGCATTGAATGTGAAACTTATGAGTATGGGTCATATGGCCAAACCTCACCATATGATATGTATAGCATGGCGCATACAGAAGGCAGTGAATTTGATACCAGTATTTACATTAGAAGCTCTACGGGCAGTGGATATGATTCTAGCGACTATTCTGACGATTACTCAAGCTATTCATATGGTTCTCAAAGCAATAATACGGAATTAACTATCGTATTAGAAATTGATTCTGAGATGCAAATTAGAGAAATGAACGATAATGGCATGGACGAATATAGTTATAGTTATGGTTATGATTATGAAGGTGGCGATAAAAATAGCTATGAAGATGATAGCTGTATTGAGTGTAACTTTGATAGTATAGAATGTTCATTTGATAATGAAACAGGCTTTGATCTTATCTATGAGAATAATTTATTTGATTGTTGTGAAGTGCCAAAAGTAAATATCGAGTGCTACAATGAGACAGACGGTTTTTATAGACCGCATGATTTTACATTAAGTAGTCAAGATTCAGTGAAGTTAGATATTAATTTTAATAATTCAACATATTCCAATTCAAATAGCACAACTGAAACTTATTATGACAATGATGACATGATGAGCGAAGGTATGATGGAGGAATATACTGACAGCAGTATGGCGTACTCTATTATAGAGTCTACCAATACAAGCAGTAATAGCCATACATATTTCGACCTGACTTTATGTGTTGAGTGCGAGTCAGAAGAATATTATGACAATAATTCCGATCGTCGTTATGAATCTAGAGATTACAATAATGAAAATAATGTTGGCTATGGTGACCCTGGTGTTTGTTGTTTCGATTGTTCTTGGGTGTCTGATTTTGCAGAAAATTTAGCCGAATATAATATCCTTGAAGTAGAAGAGCCAAGAGAAATAGGGGTGGAAATTGCCTTTATGGTATTGGGCGATGCACTCGACTGTGCTTGCGATGCTTTTGCCAATAGTGGATATAACATTGTGGCGAATAATGGTGGGGACTATGAAAGAGCAAGGTTTGACACTAGCCAGTTAGCATTGGATATTAATATCGGCGAGAATACGTCAGGATACAGCAATGAAATGATAACAAAGGAATATGAAGATAGCAGTTACAGCTCTGAACTCATTGAGCGAATAACAGAAAACGCCTATAGCTCTTCCGGATTAAATATAGAGCTGGATATGTCATTTGAAATTAGTGAACATGAATATTTACGCAGCGAAATGAATGAATATGAGCCCATGGATGACTATGAAGGGATGGATGACTATGAGGATATGGGATATTTCTCCAGAACGGAATCTGGTCGTGATACTTATCAACAGTTTAGGATGAGTTTGGATGTTTCAGGCTTTGATTCAAGTCATGATTATTTCAGCATCGTTAATGAGGATGGTCGCTACAACAAATCAAACAATGAAAATAATAGTTTTGGAATGGATATTGATTTATTTGTTTGCAGCGAAGAGGAAGCATATTGGAGCATAGAGAACCAGGAGGGTAAGGGTGGCAAAGGGGGCAAACTTGTAGGTGAGATTGAGCAAGACGAGGATTGTAATTTTGTTTGCGACTTGAATGACAGTCTATCATATGTTTTGAACAAGGAAAATTTAACTCAAAACGTTAACTTCAATCAGTTCGGGTTAATGATCGCAGGTTTGGTGATAGAGAATGCGCTGGATTGTGCTTGTGATACTTTTGATTCTAATAATATATTTGCCTCTTCATTCAATGATAAACAACCAGAGGCGTTAGTTGATTTTGAGCATCGAAGCCATAATGCGAATATTGTAAAACTTGATATTGAGATGAACAATAATTTTAATGTTTCTAGCAAAGAATATCAATCCGGCGATATAGATTTTGTCCAAGGCGGACAGTTCTCTAAAAACCTCAATGAAAGCGGAAGTCAGGATCTAGATATTGAACTGAAAATTGCCAGCCAGCGAGATGAGTATGAATCAATGGATGTTAATCCAAATGATAGCATGATGACACCAGTCGATTGGGAAGATAGTGAGTGGGACATAGGCGATAGTATTCATTTCAATAGAACAGCAGAAACAAACTCTGCTCTTGAAATAGATTTATATTTTCAAATGTCCGATCAATTTAGTAGCAGCGAAAGTTTCTATAATGAATTTTACGGTCAAAACACATCAATCTATGATTCTACTAATAGTAGTTTAGAGTTTAATCTGTTGGCTGTTAATGACCATTATGAACGTGAATATGTTAACCTGAGTGTGAATGAGGGTGCGGAAGTTTATGCGCTGTATAGCGGCTTTGATTTTTCAGAGCAATACTGTATTGACTGTAATTGGATTATAGATTTGTTTGATGGTGTTGGCACACAAGACTTTGAAAGTAATGAGGCGCTGTCCAATATTGTTGGTGGAATAGGGGAGAACATACTTGAGGCTGGTCTTGATGCATTTTGTTGCGCCTTTAATGATACAACAACTAATCTGGTGAGCTTAAATTCAGAAGTTATGGGGAATTATGAACTAAGCAACAATAACAGCAGTCACTTTGTTTTAGAGATTGAGTCTGATGGCAGTGCCAATAAATTTAGTGGATCCTCATTAAATGTACCCGAAACAAAAGAGGCGTCTGAAGCGATCATCCCAGATGCATATAATATAAGCCAGAATATGGAAAGTGGGAGTATGGATAATGTTGCAGTATGTATAAAAGTCGACCAAAATGATTATGCAGCAGGTTATCAATATGGTGACGATGATTTTGATCACTATGCTTCTAGAACTAATGATTTTACTTTTACATTATTGCTTGAAAATACATTTTATGAGAATAGCAATGCTCAAATTAACAATGACGAGCAAAATACATCTGAATGGTCTAATCATAATGAGGAATACTCGTTAGAATTAAATCTTTCTGCCGATTCAGAACATACCATCCACAATTATACGGGCGAGCATCAATACGAATATGACAATGATAATGGTTCGTATAATGGCGATGAAGAGTGCTGTGTATTTGAATCTGAGTGGTGGTACGATAACTTTAGTAATTTTGGAAACTCAGAAGAAAGAGATGAAAGGAACATATTCGATAACGAATGTTTTAATTGCGAGGATTACCGTCCAGAAAGTGATTTTATGTTTAATCAAAATGGGAATGAGCATTATAAAGAAACACGTAGTGAGGGTGTGCAACTTGCTTTAGTAATCAATGATTCAATCAGTGAGTCAAGCGGCATTGAAGGCAGCATGATGAACGAAGGTGGGCAAAATGTTGATATTGATAATTCACAATCCAGCAACTCATTCTTTAATCTCAGATTGGCTGTTGATGTGGATTGTGACAGTATAACAGAAGCCACATATGGTACGGTTATGGAGCCATACCCAGAACCAGAAATCGCAACGTTCGAACTTCGCGCCCTTGATAATGATGTTGATAATAGCTGCTGTATTAATTGTGACTGGGTGAGTGAGATTGTACTAGATTACAGTGACAATAATATAGAAGACTTGTGTGCTGATGATTGTGTGGCTTATACGCTTGCTGGAGAGTTGTTATCAGGATTGCTTGATAACTTTTGCGTAGATTGCCCTACCAGTTCGCAGGATTTGGTGAGAGGCTATGAAGAAGGCAATACGTTTGATTTCTATAATGTGTCAAGCAAAGAATTTAATCTTGCCTTAGCTATCGAAAAGGGTAGTGAATCTAATATCAATACAAGTGAAACCCTACAAGGCGAAGAAGAATCCCCTGATACTAGCTGGATATCAAATTCAGAATGGTCGAATAATGACGCCATTACAATTGAGCTTTGCGCTAATAAATACAGCAGTGAGTTTACCTCCATTCAATATGATGACCAAGAAGTCCCTGATTTTAATGGTCCAGATATGTTGGGATATAGAGACGAAGGATATGAAAGTTGCTGTGACTTTGATATTGGTTGTAATTGGGATATGGCAGGTATATATCTTGGAGATTTAAGCGAATATACCATCGACTGTGAGTTTGCAGAATACTTATTATCAGATTATTTATATGATTGTGGTTGTGTGGATACATATAGTGGTGACGGCGATTATGATGAAAACTGGGATTATGAAACCGTTTGGGATGAGTCTTATTTTGATGAGGAATATGAAAACTTTGATCAGGTCTTTAACACATTTAGCTTCACAGACTGTGATGCTAGTAGTTTAACGTTTGAAAACATTCAAAATAACATCAATGGGTACGATACTGAATTTAGCTTAAATTCAGAGTCTGATATTGCTTTAGCATTATGTTTGGTTTGTGAAGAAATTGAATATAGTAATTTAGGGGCTGAAATACCTCCGCCAATAATGTTTGATGCGGCTTATGTAGACGATGAGCCTGTTGATAATGCTTGTTGCTTTGATGCTATAGATTTAACGAAAATAGCAGATACGATTGTAAGCTTTGTTGCAGATGCTAGCGATGCCCATCAACTTAGCTTAGGTGACTGGACAAACGATGAATATGGTGATTTGAACTATTACAATTCTTCTTCTGATTATTTAGATTTAGGTATTAGAGTTGATTCAGAATCAAATGGTAGTGACTATAATAGTGAAGTTCATGATTTATTTGGCTCTAGTTTATCTTCTGAGTTCAGTGATAACTCTGATTTCACCTTAACCTTATCTATGAGTGCAGAGCATACAGAAAGCGGCTATATCAATGTTGAGGGTGATGCACCTGATATGTGGTCAGGTAATGGCACAAGCTACTTTGATTTGGCTGATTACGGGATCCCTGAAAACATAACAGCATTAAGTCCTGATATTAGTATCGTAGATGGTGTTATAACTGATTTGATAGATGGTATTTGTAATATTTGTCCAGTTAATGGAAGTGTACAGAGTTCAGAGTATGAATCTGGTAATGTTACAAACGAGTCTTATAGTCAATTGGGTCTGGTTGTGGTCGGTGCAGCTGAAACTTCCGCTTCTGCCTCTTTAACCAACCAAGATAATACTTATTCAAGAGGATTCAGTGTTTCTCATAATACTAGCTTTATAGCGTCTCTATTACTTTGCACAACTTCTTATGCCAATGAAACGTGGGTGCCAGCACCTGATATGAATGAACCAATAGTTGAAAGTGCCGAAGAATCTACTTACAGCTACGCACAAGCAGAGTACGGGGCTTGCTGTCCTAATATTGATTTAAATATATTTGAAGATATCTTAATCGATGCTGTTGGTAGCTTTAATCTTGATAACTTTTTCATTCCACCTGATATTCCATATATTGGCGAGTTAGATACCACCGATGGTTATTCAGTGAATGGAGAGTTTTGGACTAGCACGATGGTAGATATATCATTCAGTATCGAAATCAATATTAATGAAAATGGTAGTTTCTCATATAATGTGATTGATGATAGTGACGAAATTATTATGACGGTTGATGAACAATTCTTGCCAGAGCAACCTCTTAATTCTACATACGACTTAACTCAATCTTTAACTTTAGACTTTAACTTAAGCTTAGAAAATGAGTCTCATTATAATTTCTGGGAAAATCAAGACGGAATATCACCTGAAAAACCAGATATTTTTGAAGTAAGTCTTTTAGATGGTGGGCATGAAGATATCCCCTTAGGTGCTGGCGATATATTAATATTCAATGATGTTGTTGATGTTGATATGCCTGGCTTTGACCTAAATGATGCGGCTTATGCTTGGTCGCAAGATGGAGATGATCTACTTATTTCTTTAAATAATGATACAACGTTGAGGGTGACTGATTTCACAGTACCTGATATCGTGCCTGGTATGCCAATGTCTGAGTTACAATCTGCTTTTGACGATCTTGGTATTTCAGTTCAATATAATGAGCTTATTACCTAGGTTGGTATAGGAGCCGTGTGCGTTTTGATAATTTGACTATTATTAGTATAGGTTAAATAAACAATGAAGACTGTTTTAAACTGCAGTCTTTTTTTTGTTTTACTATATTATAAAAACAGATAGGGCGCCACATGGAACTAGCATACTCACTTTTTGGTATGGTATTAATATTTGTATTAATATTACTGTCACAGTTTTTATATCTAAAATTTTTTAAAAAAAATAAATCTATATTTTCGCTTTTAAATCTAAGTATGGTGCTGATATTTTCTATAGGCTTGATGGCAGCACATTACTTTGTGACTAATTTAAATATAAGTGCAGAAGATAGCGCTAGATTTACCCGCTCGAATGAACAGTATAAAATTGGACGCGCATTTTACAATGGCCAATTGCTGCCCAAAGATAACTTTCAAGCGGTGAGTTGGCTGCTACTAGCGGCAGAACAAGGCAATCCAGATGCCGAAGAACTTTTACACACATTAGGCTATTTTTATGCGAATAATGATGGTGAGAAAGAAGGTGCTAGCAATGTATCTCAGTTTAATTTTATTCCATCCAATAAAATAAAAATTGGATTAAAAGATGTTGCAGGTCAAAAAGAAGCCAAAGAAGAGTTAAGGGATTTATTGACATTTATTAATGAACCTGAGCGATATGCTAAATTAGGGGCAAGAGCCCCCAAAGGGATTTTGCTATATGGCCCACCTGGCACGGGTAAAACCTTATTAGCCAAGGCGCTTGCAGGAGAAGCCAAGGTTAACTTTATAGCGACTTCAGGTGCTGCATTTGAAGATCAATATGTTGGTGTAGGCGCCGCCAGGGTCAGAGAGCTGTTTAAATTAGCAAGAGACAACAAACCCTGCATTATATTTATAGACGAGCTGGATGCCTTAGCGGCGTCTAGAAAAAGTGATGGAATGTCTTCTAGTCAGCTGCAAACCATTAATCAATTATTACAAGAATTAAGTCCTATAGATGATGAGATAAATAAGGGTATATTTTTGATTGGCGCGACTAATCGATTAGAATCATTAGATGGCGCATTATTGCGACCAGGTCGTTTCGATAGGCAGGTATATGTCCGATTACCATCATTAGATGATAGAAAAGAAATTGTTGCGTATTTAATTAAAAAGTTAAAACACAGCAACGATATTGATATAGCGGATATTGCGCAAAAAACATCAGGTTTTTCTGGTGCTGAGTTGGATGCTATGTTGAATGAATCCGCTATTTTTGCAGGTAAAAATAAAAAGCTGGAAGTGGATGTGGAATCTATTGAGTATGCCATTAAAAAAATATCTCTTTTCGAAAGAGACCCTAGTCCAAATTTACAAATCAAAATCTTGTCACCCTATGAAATCAAAACAAGTTTCGCAGACATTGCCGGCATGAATCAATCCAAACAAGAAGTGAAAGACATTATTGATTACTTGAAAGAGCCAAACAAATATAAAGAAATCGGTGCCAAAATACCCAAAGGTATTTTAATCTATGGCCCACCTGGTACGGGTAAGACATTAATGGCCCGGGCGATGGCGGGTGAGGCGGGGGTGACATTTTTAACCGTGTCTGGTTCTGATTTTGATGAGAAATATGTTGGCGTGGGTGCTTCCAGAGTCAGGGAATTATTCAAAACAGCCAGAAAGTTTAGTCCGTGTATTGTTTTTATTGATGAAATTGATGTGTTAGCGCAAAAGCGTGGTGGTTCAGATATGACGGGTCGTTCGCAAACGATTAATCAATTATTATCTGAAATGGACAATATTCAAGAAGACATTAATGAAGGCATTATTTTTGTTGCCGCAACCAATAAAATGGAGCTGATGGATGAGGCCATATTAAGGCCAGGTCGATTTGATCGCAAAGTATATTTTAGATTGCCCAGTATAAAAGAGCGGATTGAAATTATTAAGCAAAAGCTCTCAAAGGTAAAATATGACCCAGAAATCAATGTGGGTAAAATAGCACGCACTACCCCTAATTTTTCAGGGGCTGATTTAGAGAATTTAATTAATGAGGCGGCTATTTATGCATCCAATCAAAATAAATCACATGTGGATGGTGAGTCTATAGAGTACGCGAAAGACAAAATAGTGCTAGGGGTTGATTTAGGTACTGGTGATTTTTCAAAAAAAGAAATAGAATTAACCGCATATCATGAAGCTGGCCATGCTTTGGTTGGATTGTTGCATCCAGATTATCCTCATAATTTACACAAGGCGACAGTTGGTTTGCGAGGCCATAGCTTAGGGGTAACCTATTTTGAGCAAAAAGAGGAGACTTTTTCTTCTACCAAAAAAGAGCTTGAAGCGATGATAGCCGTTAAAATGGGTGGTTTGGTTGCCGAACAATTAACCTTTGGTGCGGATAATGTGACAACAGGTGCCTCGAATGATTTGCTTGGTGCAAACCAAATTGTGAAAGATATGGTGCAAAAATATGCCATGGATGATAAGCAAAGTTTGATTGTTCATGAGGTGTTTGGTAGTGGCATTGGCAACAGTGTAGAGCGAGCCGAAAAAATACTACAAAGAAATTATAATGTAGCAAAATCCATCCTAACCAAAAATAAAGAGAAGCTGAAAATTATTGCCGAAGGATTAATTGAGAACGAAATTCTGAGTTATGATGAAATTAAAAAAATGATTGAGCTTGAATGATGAGACTCTGCCTGTTATTGGTAACAACAGGCAGAGTGAATAGTGTTGAGGTTAATGGGACTTTTGGGATTTCTTGAAAGCCTTCCATTTGTCCATGTTAATTTTCATTTTATGATGTTGTTTTTTCTTGTGTTTGCGCGCTTTGCTTTTTGATTTTGGTGCGAAGTTGAAATTGGCTTCCATAGTTTTTCCGGCATTTTTCAATTCCAGCGCTCTAAAAAGGGCGCTATATTTATTGTTGGCGCTCCAAACATACCAGCCGTCAGAATGATTGTCTTCTACCGCTCTAATTTGTTCTAGAATATAGGCAACTTTTTTGTCGCGTGACATTTTATATCTGAAATTAGTGGCTTCTATATAAGGTTTGATTTTAAAAGGTGGATTGTTATTAAATTGCAAGCGCATAGCTTTTAGAGATTTATTAATGGTTTCATAAGGGCGGTTAGAGTGATAGCTATAGGGTTTATAGTGACTAGGGTATACCATAGGGCATACTGTATCCACTGAAGGGGCAAACAATCTAACATCTTGTCCTATGCGGGTTGAAGGTCTAAAGCTGGCTTCTCCAAATACATCTATTTGCAAAGGTGTTGAATTTTGGCTTTTGAACCATTTGATGACATTGTGAATGTCAACAGAGTTTTGACTAGAGGGACGCTGCTTTGTTGAGTATCGTATATAGTCTAACTGAATTTCATCCGCGCCGAATTTAATCGCGGCGTCGACTAATTTATATTTTTTCTTCCAGTAGTTTAATGAGCGAACCTGATTAATACTACCCCCTTTAGAAAACACCACAATTCGAGCAACATATTTGATGCCGTGAGATTTGATAAGTTTAATATTTTTGGCATAGCTTTTATTAACCTTTTTGAGATCAACCACAAAGGTATTAATACCAACTGCCTTAGACTGGTTAATGAGCTGGGTTAGGTACTTTGTGTTCGCTAAGGTGGACTGGGTAATATAGATCCCTTTATCAAATGCTTGTACAAGTGGGCTGTATATTATCGTTAATTTCAAAATCAGGCAAAACGCCACTGAATAAAACTTCATCACAATTATCCAAAAAATACTATGTGTCAATATTTCGACACTTTGGGCAATATACTATAGCTATGCATAAAATCAGTATTCAGTTTAAAGGCAAAATGTTATAAAAGAACAAGGAATGTAGCAAGGAGGCAAGCATGGCTAGAACCCGGAAAAATAAAAATGTAAAAGAAATACCAGTAATATTGCCAGACATTATCATCGATACTAGAAAAAACCCCAAAAAAAACAAAAAAGAAATCCACAAGACGGTCAAAGAAACAAATAATACCGCTCACCGCATCCTCGACATTACCACGGATACGCATGATATTGCTGATAGTGCAAATGATAAAGTGCACGAGCAGGGTGAGCAAATTGATAGGATTGCTGGAACGGTGGCTGATACACATCTAACCGTTAAAAAGAGTAAAGCAACAGTCAAAGGCATTAACAGTATACTTTCTGCCCTTAAAAACTTTTTTACACCTAAATGTTTAAAAGCACAAAAAGAAGAAATCGATGATACGGTTAAACATGAGATACAAACCCAAAGAGACAAAGACGCAAAGCGCAAAAAAAAGAATAAACGTGGTCGTAAGGGGGGGGGTGATATTGAAGCGCAAAGCCCCACGATGACGATTTTGTTTGATAATAAAACACAAGGCATTGTTGACGACACACATGAAACATTAACGACCGTAGAAGATGTTTTGGCTGACTTGAACCGTCTCGCTAGGGAAACAAATAAAGAGGTGCGTAGGCAAAATGGCGTGTTAGATCAAGTCGAAGATTTGGTCGATGATACCAATAAAGATTTAGATAAAACCAATAAGGTCGCTAAAAAATATCTTAATCACTAATATTAATAATATCTATAAAATGGAGAGTACAACATGAAAGCATTATCTTTGCAAGAAATGAAAACCGTATCGGGTGGTCACGCTTTAAATGATGTTGAAATGTCTAATGCCTTTATGATGTCGGGCAGTGTGGCATTACCCATTATTGCAAATGGATTATTTACCACTTATGGTGCATCCATGATTGGTTCTTCACTCATCAGAAATATGGCAACAGCGGGTATTGCAGGTTTGGCAACCGGTGCGGGCGTATGGCTTGGATATCAAATCTATTATGGACTTTATGGCTCATAAAAATTATACCAATATGGAGCGTGTATTATGCCAAATTATTTAACACAAAATAATGTTGAAGGTGCTGTGTCGATAGGCATAGCAGGGCTGGTTGCGGGGTATTGCTATTCTTTTGGTTGGTCGGCATTATCCGGGGTAGGTTTGATGATGACAGCGGGCATGGGTACATTTGCATTATTTAAAGTAGTAGAGCTTTGTATAGCACTTAAAAATTTAGTAGATAGTTGTAATGACACTGTAATGCAAGTGAATCAGGATTTAATTACAAAAGCAGGCGAAACGATTCAAAAAGCAAATGAGCTGGCCGGTAAACTTGAATCTACCTTGGATACTATTTCAGCTGAGATGTTACCGGAAGTACAGCGGACTCTAACAAATGTGCAAGATATGACTGAAGACGCAAAAATAGCAGTGAAACAGGCCAGCACAAAAGTAGATGAGATGTTATCTGGCCAAATGGTTTTGCAGTTGGGCACAGCCTCTGTACGTGTTGATTCTGAAAAGAGCAAACCCGTGAAGCCACACTAAATAGCACTCTACTCATAGGACGTCCATATTAAATTTTTCAGGTTAAATTTTTCATGTTAAATTTGTAAACTTAGCTTTATTCGGGTAACTGACAGACGGATGAATAAGCTTGACACTCAGGCATAATATCGTTAGTATTCTGACTTACCCAATGAGACTAACTCTAATTATATTTAAGTGAGGCAGGTATGAAAGATTTAACATGGCAAGAAATTAGTTTGGTAAATGGTGCCAATCAGCAAAATAACACTTTGGCTGAAGAACAAACCCCCTCATGGGATCAATTAAAGTTAGATCAGCGTCAGTGGTCTACGCTGGCTGGGATGGCCGTACATGCATTAATCTCTCATACTCTACCAAACGGACCAGCAAAATCGGTAATCAATATTGCTGGGTTTGCCTGTATTAGCGTTGTTTGTAACACTATTTTCTCTATGCTTTAGTATAGAGAAAGTATTATTGCCATAAATTATTATGTGACAGATTAAGCGTAAATGACGGACGGGCGATAGCTTTGAGCTCTCGCCCTTTGCCTGTGGGGCCAATTTTGTTCTTAGCCAGGTTTATATGTTTTATATTTGAGCGAGTCGCACGCTTTAGCAGTTCGATTGCACCTTGGGCACATATAAAGTTTCTGGTGAAGTTAATTTGCGTTACTTTTGTGTCGTTAATTGTGTCCAAAAATTCACGAGCCCCCTCAGAACCTAAATAATTAAACGCTAGGCTAACGGACTCTATGGCCGTATTTTGAATGGCTTGACCAATAAGTTTGGCTATTGCGCTATTGATACGCTTAAATGAAAAGTCAACATGCGTATATTGGTACTTGTTGACGACCTCTTTAAATTTTGAAAAATCGCCTTCTTTGATGCACTCAATAATATATTTTGATGGGAAATACACGGTTTGCATTTTTCGTCCCTCCATTCGTCTCTAATTTTTGTATTTGTGCATTTTGTCATGTATGATTCATAACTTCCAGAAAAATCAGATAGGTGCCATTAGTTTCCGACTAAGCTTTTGTTTTCAAGAGCGAAAGGAAGGATTTAGTGTATATGCCTATACGATGGAGATATTTAAGGGATGAATGGTTATCAATAACATTTTATAGGACGTAAAGCTCATCAGCTGATGAAAAGGACAGCGAGAAAATAATTTTGTCACTATTATTTTTAATCTTGCCTAATGAAGTTTCTGGTGTTGTCGATATTTAGTGATAAGTTATAAAATTATTTTAGAGTAAGCCACCGTCTTATGGAACATTTAGAGCCTAAAACCAAACTACAAAAAATTAGACATTTTCTTTGGCCTATATATGGTATAGAGCACAAGAAATTTTTACCCATGACCATTATGATATCCTTGATTTTGTTCGATTACACGATCATGCGAAATACGAAAGACGTTTTGGTGACATCCGCAACTGGCGGTTCAGAAATTATCACATTCCTAAAAGTTTGGATTGTGCTACCTATGGCTGTCGCTTCTTTCTTCATATACTCCAAATTAAGTAGTAAATTTTCTAGGCAAACTGTTTTTTATTCGACAGTTCTGTTTTTCTTAGCTTTTTTTGCTCTATTTGCATTTGTGCTTTACCCTAATCAAGCGCTAATACATCCGACAACCAGCGCAGAGTGGCTCAGTCAGCAACTTCCAGATGGTTTTAGCAATATTATCAATATATATAAGTATTGGTCATTTTCTTTGTTTTATGCATTGGCTGAGCTTTGGGGCTCTATGATTGCCACATTACTATTTTGGCAGTTTGCCAATAGTATTGTGAAAATTGCAGAAGCAAAGCGTTTCTATGCACATTTTTATTTACTAGCCAACCTAGCAACCGCGTCATCTGGTGTTGTGTCAAAATACTGTGCGGGGCTGGGAGCAGGCATTACGGACAGAACAGTAGCATATGGTATAACGCTTAATTATATGATGAGCATAGTCGTCGTCTGTGGATTTTTACTGTTAGCATTGTATTACTATATGGATAAGAAAGTGTTAACGGATGAACGCTTAGTGGATTCTAGCGACATTAAGAAAACTAAGAAAAAGCTCAAAATGAGCATGAAAGAGAGCATAAAATTCATTGCCACTTCACCATATTTGTTGTGGGTTGCCGTTTTGGTTATTTCTTACGGAATATCTATCAACTTGGTCGAAGTTGCATGGAAAAATCAAGTGCATGCTAACTTCAGTGATCCAGCTGCTCAACAAGCCTTCTGGGGTACTTTTGTTACCTATGCAGGCATTGCGACATTTGTAACTATTTTAATCGGTAGTTCATTGATTCGTACCTTGGGTTGGAAAGTAGGTGCTTTAGCAACCCCTATTATTATTGGTATCACGGGCTCACTATTCTTTTATACCATTATCTTCGATAACACAGTTGAACCATTGGTTTCTATGCTTGGCATGAGCGCATTAGGTTTTGCGGTTATCTTGGGTGCGATACAGAATATCTTAAGTAAAAGTACAAAGTACGCACTTTTCGATCCAACCAAAGAGATGAGCTACATTCCTCTAGACGAAGAGTCTAAAGTGAAAGGTAAGGCTGCTGTAGATGTTGTAGGCGGGCGCTTAGGTAAAGCGGGCGGCGCATTATTACAGCAAATGATGTTCTTGTTCATTGGCCCTGTAATGGTTATTGCACCATATTCTGCGTGCATTATGGTTGCTATCGTCTTTGTTTGGATATTTGCTGTATTTAAACTGTATAAGCTTTTTGTTGCTGCGGGCGGCGAGGGCGAAAAGGAAAAAGCAAAATAAACTATTTTGTATCTGAAAGAGGGGGGACGTTATGTCCCCTTTTTTTCGCCTGGAAATTATTTTAGCTTAGATACCACTCTATGTTAGAATTCATTATTAAAAACTATCTATGTTGTATGTACTCGAATTATGTTAGCAAAAGCTTTTAAATCACCCGCCGAATCTGAAAAAAATTCGGTTGAAGGTGAATTGCCACCAATTAGTATTATAAGCGCAGCGATTAAGGGAATGTCTGATGAAGACACCAGCGCATATTTAAGACGTCTAATGGAGAGTTCAAGTGAGCAAGATAAAGTGATGTTGGATGCAAGCAAAATAGATCAAGCTGTTCGTGCGTTCCATGCTATTTTGGATGATGATGAAATAAAAAATAAACGTGAATATTTGAATCTGAATTTCGCGTCGCTTTATGAGCATGAGCTTAACGATGATCCTAAGTTTATAATGCAATTGTCTCGAAATCTTTCGACACACTATAATCGCTATATTACCCCGCTGGTTGTGAGGGAATCCCCTCAAAATATGTTGTATCAAAATATAATTGCAAGATCGAGAAAAATAGTGGGGTCTGGTTTTTTAAAGCAATATATTCGTATTGGTGATACCCGGTACAGTGACGTTGCCTTGTCTATCGATATTGTTTTAATTATGCATAGTATGGAGTCTATGAGAGAGCGCTTTAATTTATTATTAGGTGCAAAAGAACCCATGGGTTCAAATTACATAGCTTGTATTAGAGATATAGAGCACAGTTTAAAAATAATAGAAGCATTAGAGTGTGAAATGTTTTTGCTTTTGGAGTTGGCATTTGCAAGTTTCAAAAATAGTGAGGTGTTAGAACTATGTGCAAGCAATGAATTGGAAACATGGTGCAATGATAAAGAGCATATTGCTAAGGTTTCACTGAATTTATACCAACTGCATTTAAGCTTTATCCACTGCAGTGTTTTTAAAGCGCAGTTGCGCGCTATTTTAGGCGATGATGAGGACGCTAAAGACACAGCAGAAAATGCACGGACTAAAGCTGATTGGGCAATTAAAAATATAAAAACATTATTGGGTCGAACAACATACTCAGAAGAGAGAGCCGTAATAGAATTGCTTCGAAATTATAATGAATGTGAAAAAATCATCTCTGAGTGCGAAGATATTGTACTTGAACACAAAGTTCAGTTTGCTTGCTATCAAGCAGTCATAAAAGATAAAGGCCCTTCTCCATTAGTTAGCTTTGATGATGTTTTAAATTTATTGAGTTCAAATAAGCCTGTAGATGATTTAGAGACCTATTCAGAAAAGTTTTCTGCAAGCCTAAAGCTATACGATGTTTTGATTAATGATTGCAAAGATAAAGATACTTTAATGACGGCATATCGTCACTGGCTGCTTTGGCAACAGTGGTTTGGTGGTCTTAAAGATAAGAAAAATTTATCCGGAAAAGTGTGTGCGAATTATTTGATGCAGATTGGTATACAATTGAAAGATAGTCTAAACGAAGCAATTTCACTGGAAAAAGAAGAACAAATAAAATTAGAAGCTGAGCAGGCAGTTCAAGATGCAGAGAAAGCAAGGGCTTCGCTAATTCAAGAAGAGAAAGAGCAAAAAGCAGCAAAGAAAATAGCGGCGCAAAAAAAGGAAAAACGTGCATTAGAGCAAGCTAAGAAAGCGAAAGAACGAAAGAAACTGGCTTTGCAGGAGAGAAAGAAAGCAGAGGTACTAGAGAAAGAAAAAGAGCAGCGACTTCTCCAAGAACAAGAAAAGTTAAGAGAACAGCAAAGAGCAAATCAAGAACGTACAAAACGAGAAAGAGAACGGCAAAAACGAGAGAAAACTGCGCAGAAGAAAAGAGAGAAACGTGCTAGGCTGCGCGAACAAAAAAAAATAAAGCAAGAACTTAAGCAAGAAAAACTAAAAGCTGAACAACAAGAGATTGAACAAGAAATACTAGAGGAAAAAAGAAGAGAAGCTGAGATTGCGCAAGAAAAGCTAAAAGCTGAACAGCAAGAGATTGAACCTCAAGTTGAGGATGAGGTGAGTCGTCTTATTGAGTCATTAGATTCGTTGTTGATTGCGGTTCCAATAAAAGAAGATGAAAAGTTTGCTGTTGTAGATGAGCAAAATGATGAGCTGCTACCAAGAGCGGCTATTAAAATAGACAAGGCAAAAGAATGGGTTAATTTACGTGGCGACCAATCTCCATTTGAGAATATATTTATACCTGCAGATATAAAACAGTTAATGTCTGAAATCGAAAGTGTGGGTTATCATGTTGTTTTATATGGTGGTTTCCCCAGAGACAGTCTTCTAAATCTTCGTGTTAATGACTATGATTTAGTAACGGATTGTCCTATAGAAACTTTAATGACGTTAAGAGATTTTACAGTAACGCTTATGCCTAATTGTTACACTTTTGGGCCATTTATGGATATGAGCGTTATATCTGATTTTGATTTGGTGAAATTTTCGAAATCCCGCTACCTAGCTGCGAATGCACTTTTTGCAACCAAAGAAGGTCGAGTGTTTGCTGCCACAGATGAAATCTACCCTTTATTCCAATCACCTCATCTGTTACGAACTGGCGATATTAGAGCCGCTTTTGAAGAAGATCCTAGCCGGATATTACGTACGGTCTATTATACAAATCACACACGCAAGCCATTAACCAAAGAAACCGTCAGTGCAATGCGGCATTGTGCCGAGCTGATCCCTCAAAAAGTACCTTTTGGTGTTGTACGCGCAAGACTAGGAGATTTGTTTTTGCGGGGGAATGCCAATCAAAGTTTTGCTCTTTTGCTAGAACTGAAAATAGCGCATCACATTGTGGCAGGTCTGGGTAGCGTTATTTTTAACCGCATGAATACGGATGATTATTTATATCAGTTTATGGCAGATCAGTTTTCTCAAATTGATTTTTTCATATCTCATGGTAATAATAGCAAAACCAGATATAATGCATTGGCATTATTGCTCTTGCCTTATCATCAAGAACTATTGAGTTATAAAAAAGAGACATCTCAAAATTGTGCGGTATTAGCTGCAAGCTTATTTTGTGATGAATACTCTATCTTTGATGCTGAAAAATCAAAACTTGCCCGCAGACTTGCTCTGATGATTGATGATTATGGGATACAGTTTTTGTATTTTCAGTCGAAAAAATATGAGATGTCAGTTCTGGCCCAAGATAAGCTAGCTGTTTATCAACCAGCACCTCCGGTTTTTATGGTTTCTTCACAACCGGCTAAATTAGCCATCCAGCCTTCCAATCGTAGTCCTTATGATTATGACTTTCCTGAGGTTCAAAAAAAGGGGAAGAGAGTTTAACTAGATTCGGGATTGAGACATTTTAAAATATTTAGTTGGTCTAGATGACTGTTTTTGTATTTCACAATTTTTGAGAGTACTTAATGAGATTAAAGTTGACAAATCCAACATCACAATTGGGGAAAGATAGTCTGTTAGAGCTAACGTATCAACATGTGGGGATTGACGCACAACCTTATCAACCTTTTGATTCTGCCCAAGTAGTTTCCCCAAAAAGCAATGATTTGATGCAGGTTCTTGGCAGCTACACATCTGATCATACTCAACAAAGTATTACTGCCATTTTAAACGATCAGGAAGGATTTTCTCATTGTAGCGTAAGCGGTATGACGTGGAATACCTTAAATTTTGGACACTCAATTGAAAACTCTTCTCATGGATACTCTAACAATCCATTTAATATCGAGGAGTCTTTTGATGCATATACCAAAAGAAAAACAGTACAAATGGAAGTGCTGCTAGATACTATAAAAAATGGTGAGTTGGATTTTATATTCTTACAAGAGGCTAAATTTTTTTCTGATGATAATTTGTCTCAAGAAGTTGCTCAATTTAAAAATTCACTGGTTGAGCTTGGTTGGGATTTCTCAGTAACTCAGCAAGAAGATAATTCAAAACATCTTCTAACTCTGTGGAATGCCAACACCCTTAAAATTGAAGGTTCTGAAAATATATTATTAGATTCCCATGATGATAAATTCACAGGGTATAATCTGAATTTTATCCATATCGACTCTAGTCAAAAAATTTCTTTGGTAAACCTTCATCTTGATTATACTAAAGATTACTCCCAAGAAATTCTTGATTTTCAATATAAGCAAATAAACAATGGTATATTTACTGTTATGGGGGGAGATACTAACCACCTACAAGGTTTTGAACAAATTGGCCTACTGGGTCACCCCGGGTTTGCTTCTCATATCAGCGGACAAGGTGATTATAAGTTTGATCTTGATGGCTCTTGTACCTTTGAACTGTCGACTACACTTACTATTAACGGAGATGATTTCGTTAGGCGATACGATGGTTTTTTTGTAAACCCATCATCAGATATAACCTCAGTACTTGCTATTGAAGGAAACGGATACTACTTCCATCAACATAATGATGGCTCATATCAGGTCAAACTACTAAATCCTCAGATAGAATATCCTAACTCATATATGCACAACCTCCCTGATGGTAATCCATTTGTTGGAGAAAAAGAGTTTCAACAAATGTTTCCTAAGTTCCCAGAGCATAACAATTTCCAAGAGAATTTACAGCTCAAAGACATCCTCCCTAATACACTAGAAGATGATATATTGCAATTGGACAGTGTTCAACCTTATCATATAGAAAACAGTCAATTTGCAGTCCCAGAGAGTTTGTACGTACCAGCTTTTAATAATAATGTAGATCTAGAACCCTACCTATATGGAACATTGTTGTGAGGGTTTGGGATTGTGTTAAGCTGCTATTCGGGTTATATTTTAGGAGCAAACACACCGCTAACAAAATCACTACAATTCCATATGGTTTTAAAAGAATGTTCATGTGCTAATTTCCAGTCAATAATTATTCGCCGGAAGTTCACGATTATTTTGAGCGCTAGTATCCCGGCTTGAGAATTGATGGTGTTATGAATTTAAAAGAAGTAGCTTAAATGCCCCCGGGAATGTTGGGCTCTCCAACGTAGTCAACATGTCCTTGATATTGTACAAACAGCAGAATCTTATGTGAGTGTAACCGTTCGGCGAACCACACGGTTGACAGGTTGCTTTGCGGCGGTACCTTTTAACTTGATTCAGGTTTGAGATATTTTAAAATATTTAATTGGTCTTGATGATTGCTTGAGTGTTTTGATAATTGTAATTTCCAATCTGCAATCAAATTATGATTGTTGATTTTGTTAGGGTGGAAGCGTGGATGATAATAGTAGAAATAGGGTTTTAATAACCCACGCCATAGACCGCCTTTTCCCCAATGGTATTTGAATAAAGATCGATAAAAATTTAGTTTTTTGTGGTTTTGATCATGGCACATCATTTGCCATATGGGCTTAAACATAAAAGTACAAAATACAATAGTCATAATCAGCATGGCTGAAATTCTTTGTATATAGCTGCTACTAAAATATTGATATACATCAAAAGCGACGGTTTTATGCTCAATTTCTTCTATGGCATGCCAGCGCCAAATTGCGGAATACTCAGGTGCCACATCTTTAAAATACTTAGGCTGGCGTAGAAATAAATCGGCTGAGATGGCGGTAAAATGTTCACCAGCAGCAGAGAGCGCATAATGGAAGTTTGGCAGTATTTTATTGATTAACAAAGCAAAGCTACCAAATACTCTAAATTTATACTTTTTTTGTATGTTTGGATAATGCTGGTAAATAAGGGACGGCAGCATTCTAGCATATTCGCTACCATGATACGCCTCTTGTGCGATTAAGCTTTGCACTTCTTGTTTTAAATTAGTATTTTTCAATTTTGATACGCTCTGCTTTAAGCTTAATACAACCATTTTTTCCAACAAGGGTAAATATAAAGCCAAGGTATTAAACGTATAAGTTGGTGCTGGGGCGTTGCTATGCCAAAATTTTTGCCCATGCTTAGGTGGGGGAAATTTTATAGCTCTGGGCGTGATGTGTTTGGCGTATTTGTCCATAAATATATTATTTTGATTTTATTAATTTAATTTTAAATAAAGTAAGTAATTTTGGTTCTGTTAAAAAAGCACCAAAGCTAACTAATGCTACTGCTAGCCATAGTTGATCGCTTGTTTGAGTATAATGAAATTTTACTAATAATAATATCGATAGAATCGGGGCAAAATATGAGAGCGTGCACAATAAATAATAATGGCCAAATTTTATCGCACGATCCCAAAGGATATAGGCTAATCCTTGCCCGGCAAGCCCAATGGTTATCATTGTTATTAATTGCTGGTCTGATGGCAGCACGAAAGTCTCAAATTTACAATGTAGAATAAGAGAGCAAACCGCACCAATACCGCAATAGATACCAATCATTTCATTGGGGATATGTGGGTTTTTTTTACTAAATAAAATATACACGCTCCAAAAAACTGCATTGAGTGCGGCTAAAAAATATCCGAGAAAATATTGTGGCTCAAAGCCTTCCAGCCCTTTGCCATTTGTCAATAATATAAAAATACCTATAAAAGCGATAGCAACGCCAAGGAAATGATGTTTTTTTAAATTATTTTTGAATAAAATTGGGGAGATAATGGTTACTATGATTGGCCATAGATAATTGATAAGGTCAACTTTTTCTGGAGGCGCATATTGCATGGCACAAACAAAAGAAAGGTTTGCAAAATAAATACCTAAAATCCCAATGCCCCATATTTTAACTGGGACTTTTTTAATCTTATACCATGTTTTATTCGCTGTTATACGGCATAGTGATAAATAGCAGCTGGAAGCAAAAACGATGGTGACAAGTTCAAACCTTGGCATGTCGCTTAGTGATGCAACCAATACCGCACCAAAGCCCCATAAAACAAGAGCAAGGCATCCTAAGGCGGTTGCAGACCATAATGGGTTGTGAGCATCTGGCATAATTATATGAATGATTGAAATTGAAAAAAATATTATACGTCTTATGTTTTTCATGTGCAACCTAACTAAATGAGTGCATATATACATAGAAATAAATATAAATAAAAAAGAGAGAGCTTGGGATATGACCGATATAGAATTAAATGACTTACGTAGAGATTATGGTGGTATTGTTTTAGATGAGAAGCTATTAGCTAAATCGCCGCACACTATGTTTGAATTGTGGTTAGAAGAAGCTATCAAGCAAGATATTCTGGATGCTCAGTGCTTTGTGCTTTCTACCGTCTCAGAGCGCGGCTGCCCTGATTCTCGTATTGTTTTGTTAAAAGAGATAAAAAACAATAATCTTGTTTTTTATACCAATTATTCTAGCCAAAAAGGCGATCAGATTGCCTCTAATCAAAATGTTGCACTTAATTTTTATTGGGCGGCGCTATCTAGGCAGGTTCGGATATTAGGCACATGTCACAAAGTGCCCCATGATGTGTCTGAAAAGTACTTCAAGACCAGACCGCTAGAGAGTCAAATTAGTGCAGTTATATCCCACCAAAGTCACGAAATTAAAGACCGGCATGTTTTGGAAACAGCCTATGAGAATTTTGAAAAACAATTGCCAACAGAAATTGCATGCCCTGACAATTGGGGAGGTTACACGATAAAACCAAGTTATTTTGAGTTTTTTCAAGGACACCCAAATAGGTTACATGATCGTATTAGCTATAAATTCGCTAATAAGCAGTGGAATCAGATAAGGTTAGCCCCATAGTTGGTTAAATGAATTTCCGGCGTGTTACTTTTAGTCGATAAATGGTTTTTTTAAGTCGACAAACGGTAGGTTAAGAGGTAGCGATATATTTTTGTCTACGCTATTATTCTCCCAACTTTTGAGAAAAAAGTTTTACCTTTTAAACGATAGTCGAGGAAATTATTATGCGTCAACTAATGACTGAAGAAGTGAACAACGTTTCTGGTGGTACAGATTTATATTACCCAATTCTTTGGGCTGATGAAGAAATGGTTGGATATGGTATTGATATTACTTATCAAACAATTTGTTGGACAGAAAAAGTTGGTTTATTCGCAACAATTGAACATTGTGAAACATACCCTATCATTAGTCATTTTGAAATCACAGAACCACGCAGCGTTGTATATATATACTAATTCGCTGTTATGTGAGAATAGAAGCCTGCTATATGCAGGCTTTTTTTTCGGCAGTGTTGGATTGAAATGATTCTAGGGATGCCACAAAATATAACTATTTTTAGGTATGCTCAACTCAATAACCCTTTCAAATGGCGTAAGTCTGGAAAAGAAACATTCTTCTTAATGTTCATTGGAGTTTACATTATCAATTAAGCTATCTCGAACTGAAAAAATAATGCTTGAACGAGGCGTTGAAATTAAATATACAATCATTTATCGCTGTGTCTAATGTTACGTGCAAAATCAAGGCTGCACCCATAAACAGGGTACTCGTTTACTTTCTTGGAGTTTTGGAAAAATTCTCCGCGCCCTTCTTAGACTTAATTGACTCCGGTAAATCTTCTTGTTCCTTATGCCTTGTTCTTTCTTCACCATCACGATACTTAGCAGGACCAGAACTCTGAATAGCTAAAGTTTTTAGGGGATGCATTGGTTCAGGTTTCTGTGGATGTTTTGGTAACAGATCTGAAGGCCTACGTTTATATTCACCTTTGTTTGATGGATTGTTGGAATGTCGTGAATAAAGCGGTTGGATATTACTCATATCTAATCTAGTCACGGTGCCTGAAGGCAACGTAGATCCCCCTGAACTATCAAGCTGTATGTTGGGTGAGCTGCTACTAGGGTATCTATTTAGTTGGGGGACAGAGGATTTCCGCCCATTCTTTTTAGGTTTGTTCTGATCTATTGTGTAATGGGGTAGTAATTCACTCTCTGGTGAGTTTGAAAGTTCAACTCGTTGAGTAGTTAGTCCTTCTTCTCCAAAATTTAAAGACACCAATGTACGAGGTGTTGTATCATTACCAGGAAATGTAAGTTCGCTGTCTGGTGCTGAGTTTCCCCATGTTGGACTTGGTATTGGTCTAAATCTGGGTGTGTTTGGCACTTCTTCACGAGCTTTATAAGGAGATAGGGGGGCATCAAATGAAACTTGTTTAGTAACGGGTGATCGATCCTCCTTAGCACCTACTGATTGAGGCAACGTAAAAGGAGGTGGCGTGGTTCTAACTGGGTTTGAAAGAACGGATTGGCTACTACGACCTGGTGGTGTTCTGCTTTTGGTAAACATAGAATAAAAGTCTCTACCAGGTGAGCTAGAAGGTACTGAACTAGAGAATGATGAGCTAGAGGATGGTGAGCTAGAGGATGATGAGCTAGAGGATGGTGAGCTAGAGGATGATGAGCTAGAGGATGGTGAACTAGAGAATGATGAGCTAGAGGATGGTGAGCTAGAGGATGATGAGCTAGAGGATGAACTCATTGGAGGGGAAAAATGCTTGTATAATGACTTTCTTGTTGTTTTTTCACCCTGAATATTACAAAGCTTAACAAAATTATCCCTCGGGTTCTCAACACATTTTATAGTCATTTTTTGATATAAATCATTTAAATCTTTGGCTATTGACTCGATCTGAATGCGTATTGTGTCTTGGCCTATCTGACTAGAATTTTTAGATAACAAATGTTGTAATATACCAGCAACATAAGTTGACACGGTTTCTGTGGAAAGCGCTTTGTTTTCTTGTAATAATTTTTCCCCAATGAATACTATATCTAAAATTAGGCGTTTATATTCATTAGTATCATGCTTATTTTCATGTTTAGTCGGTTTAATTCGCGCAATAAACTTTTTAGCAAGCACTTCATAGTCAGGTTTAGTATTTGATACTAATTTAGCGCCTATATATGATTCATATTTCCTAATCGTTTTTTCTGGAGCTGACGCTAAATAAAATGTATTTTTTAAAATGTTCAATAAAGCGTTATGTGCAGAAGAGGTACTATCTTTACCTTTGAATAAAACAAAATCATCAAGCCACCCAGCAAAGTTAATTTGTTCTAATTTATTATCAGGAGAGTTTTTCCTATTGCGTTCAATATGCTCAATCAACTGCTTTAAAATAAAACCTTCACAGATTTCATCTCCTGCTAGGCTATGAATATTTACTTTTGAGCAGTCTAGTTTGTTGAGACACTGCTCTATTACAATTCGTGCAGTTTCAACGGGTATTTCTGCGGAAGAATATATATATTCATTGGCTAGAGACTTTTGCTCATCTTGTTCAGATTGCTGGAAACACATAGAGTGGAGCCGATCTGCCATTTCATTTTCATCGTTTTCTGAAGGCTGCTGTATCGGTTCAACTAAAACCTCTAATTTTGTCAGGTAGCTTCCAACTTCGTTGCTTTTGAAAAATTCACCCAGCATTTTTCTTAATTGAAAACCAGCAGCAGAAAATATTCTAGGATCTGGGTCTACTTGTAATAGTCTGCTAAAACTCCCTGAAATTAAAAAACTTGCAGCTTGAATATCTTCCTTCTCCTTCTCCTTCTCTTTTTCCTTTTCTTGACTCTTTTGTTCTTCCTTATTTTCTGCTTCTCTTTCTTTTCGGCATCTGGTTATCTCAGTGATATAAGATTTCGAAGTTTTTAATAAGTTTAATACTACTGCTCTTAGCTGGGGATCAAATTCAGGATCTAAAAGTAGATTGAAAAAATCTTGCCATTTAATTTCATTATTTTTGTCACTATCTGAAATATAATTTTTAGTGAATTGACGGGCGAGATTTATTGTAGCGGGTGGGATCACAATGTATTTAATACAATCTCTTACAATATCTGATAAAAGGACACTTCGTACTTCTGGTGTGCAATCCCTAGTAATAACGTCAGATATGAGTCCCTGAATCTCAAATTTATCAAGCTCATAATCAGGCTCAGATTCCCTGCCACTATCGGTTAAATAGTATTCAACATTGTAAAAGAAAAAATCTTTTCTTATCTTACTTCCATCACATCTAAACACACCTTCGTGTTGGATGTCGATCTGCTCCATGCAAGTTTGTATTATCTTTAAAGCAGTTACGGGTGGAAACTTGCCAATCATTCTAGTACCTCTATCGACTCAATTTATTTATCAACATAAAAATATTTTACAGAGTAGCATATTAACTACCTGCAGTAAAGCCGAGTTTCTGACATAGGTCTATTTAATTGAATTTGTATCAGATTCTTTGTCCTTCTGGCCCAAGAAAACTACCATATTGTCACCTGGGCACCCCAAACAAGATATGAGGTGCCTTTCACATGCGAGAAAATAAGTGTAACTGTCATTTCTAACGTTGGGTGGATAAAGAAATGCTTGGATATGGTATTGATATTACTTATCAAACAACTTGTTGGACAGAAAAAGTTGGTTTATTCACAACAATTGAACATTGTGAAACATACCCATTCCTATATGCAGGCTTTTTTCTGCGTGTCAGAATAAGAACAGGTGTATTTACATTTCAATATTGGAAAAGTGAACTATCCTTCGTCTTTTGTTGTCTAAATTGACAATAAAAAAGGCTTAGAGGCTATAATAATGAGTGAATCGCCACTTAATTGGCAAACATTTTCTATAGATGAATGGGTAACATACTTAGAAGAACATAAAAATAAGAATATGCCTGAATTAAAAATCGAGCTGAATAGCAACAAGACAAATAAAGCGAATGTGCTTGAATTGATACTCAATAAAAATAGTAAGCCAAACACAGTGGTTGATTGGTTAAAATTGATTTGTTTTGTAGAAAGTAAGCATAATATTTTAACACGTTCTAATAAGCGCAATAAAAGGCTTAAAATATTTTTGTTGAATGATACTATCCAACTACCAGTCGAATGTTTGGGCGTGAACGCACAAAGGTTTATTAGCACTGCAAAACAACATTACCAACATCGCGCATGGGCGCCTCCGATTAGACTTGAAACCATTCATAGGCTATATACTCTATTTGATCAATTAGATGCAGATATATTAGGGGATCCGGATTGGCATGAATTTTGGCTTCAACAAAAACAGTTTGTTGTTGAAGCAATAAAACAAGTGTCAAAAAAAGAGTCTGAAAAATATTTTTCAGTGGTACAAAAAGAAATATTAACGGCATATCGTTCGTTCGTTATTCACTATACTGAGTATTTGGAAATAAATCCAGACGAAGATGATGCTGAGCATCATATAGATGAGTCACGGATTAAAGAATTTTTTGAGCAAATCAATCAGCATAAACTTTGTGATGATGAGCGAAAATGTTACACAATATTAACGGAGCGTTATACTGAAACATTAGAAAAGCATGTTGCCAAGGCGACGAAACTGGTAAAGGCGAAGTTAATAGAAGGTGGCTCAATTGTAAAGGCAATTCATTTTTTAGAAAAAGAAACGATAGGCGCAGTCAGTTTGGCCGCTTACACTTTTTTACCCTTAGAAAAATCCGAACGAATTATCTTGCCACTTGTTGAACTCAAGAAAGATTATGAAGGAATCATTGAACTAATAGATAAGCATTTAGACTCTATTGCCAATCAATTTGTGCCAAGCTTTGACCAAAACTCAGGCACGAGAGTGTTAAATCTCATTTTACAAGCAAGAGAAGCTATTACACACTCACCTGTATTTAACAAAAGGCCAGAAGTGGGTACCGCTACACTTAAAAAATATCTAGGCAGCGCCGAAGCGGTGACCCGAACATATCAGTTGGCGTTGGCTGCGAGAATTAAGTTTTTTGGGCGGTATTTACCCAATGATGTTGATAAATTAGTCAATGATCCCATGAGTGGTATAACATGGATCCGCTATCCTCGTGCTAGGCGAGAAGTATTGGCACAATTATTCGATGAGGTTTTAACGAATACATATAAATACCCTAAATGCCCGCTGATTCGACGTTTATTGGGTGTGAAAATTTCGCCAGAGCAAGTAGATGCTTTAACAAAAATACAAGAAATATATTTTGATGCATATCAAGAAGATATGAAAGCATGCTCTAAAACGGATGGACAAAACCTTCTTCTTTATGCTCAAGAAGATAAAATACTTTCACCCATACCAAAATCTCAGTTTACACGTAAAGAAAAGGGGTCGGAAAAACAATGGATAGAGCTATTGGAAAAAGAGTTGAACTCTTTGCCGGCGGAAGTTAAAGAGCCGTATAAGCCTGATGTATATGAACAAAATGTGCCGCCTGAGCATGATGTAACGTATGGATTATTTTATGAGTTAAGTCAAATATTAAATCGAGATGAAAATATAAGTTATTTGAAGCGTTCTGAGAAAAACATTACAAAAACAGTCGACATTTCAAATACGGTTCAAGTCGTGGAAGTGCCGGTTGATGAACTTATTTTTAATAAATTTCAACATAAGATATTAAATACGAGATTGGGTCAGATTCAAGATCCTGATGAACGATTAAGTACAATTAATGCTTTATTTCAAAAAATCATATGTCCAGATAATTTGCATCGGCATTCCAAAGGATTAGGGCGACTGCTTCAGCATAAATATAATGCCACACAAAAATCCGCGATTGTGGTATTGCAAGATAATTATATGCAAGCTTTAGAGGCTGCCTGGGTCCAGCGAGTACTGTCTTACGCACCTCCTCGTTCAATACACAGGTTACCGGATTCCTTAGATATCACCCAAAAAAACCAAGTATATATGGAATATATGCGAACCGCACAAAAGTCAAAGGTGTTAAATTGTGAGGTTTCTTTAGGCCGGGTTGATCAGTTACACTATCAAATACAGCGTATGGTTATGGTTCTAAACAATATTCCAGAAAAAGATATGCTAATAATGAATGCTTAGAAATATTTTCGATCAAATATAGGGATGGGACAGTCTAATGAGTGAAAAAAACAAAGAAGAAGACAATAAATGGGCGAGTTTGTTATACCTATCGTGTTTGAGTGGCTTATTTATTCCTTTTTTGAATATATTAGCCCCTTATTTACTTTGGTTGCAGAAAAAGGGGGATTCTGAATTCATCGATACACATGCCAAAAATATTCTAAATTTCCAAATAGGGATGACGCTTTTTAATTTATTGCTGATTGGTTTGGGTGTGGGACTTCATGCCATGGGGGCCATATTTTGGTTGTTTTATGTGTCTTGTTTTTTCTTGCTTTCTATTTTGATTCTGTTCAACTTAGCACTTATGATTAGAGGGTCAATATTTGCCAAAGGCGGAGAGGCTTATCGTCTCCCCTTTAGCTTTAGGTTGATTAAGTGAGTCATTATCTTAGGCTGGTTTCCAAATGGATTTTGGGTGGCGTTTTGGCTATTTTGTAAATGCCGACTAAAATGAGAGGCAAAACATAAAAACCGACCATAATCCAGGTCAGCATACCATAACCTTTATCAATCAGTGTGACCAGTCCAAATTTAGAGATACAAAAGGCAACGAGAAAAAAAGCCAAGGCAATGGCAGACCGGACATAGCCGGGCATGATTTTTTGTTTTGCTTCATATGCTTTGCTGACCCGCTGATTAATGGCATGAATCATACCCACCCCAGTTCCAACCAAGGTGCCAAACAAACCAATGTAAAAGAATCCGCCAAATAAAGGTGAACCAATATTTTTAATTAAAACAGCTGCCGGTACAGTCGCTGTGACGACGGCAGGGTAGTCGGAGCACATTGCCAAAATAAAGAAAAAAGCCGGAACAATCGCAATCAAACCAGCAAATAATCCCGCACCAACAGCTTGGGTACGAGTTTTTAATGCTGTGAGGGAGAAAAACACGGCAGGCATAAAACATAAGTTATAAAGCCCGTACTGCATTCCTTTATGGAGCCAGCCAGTTTGAATGACAGAGTGTGTGATCGTTGAGGTAATTTGATTGGCGAAGAGTGAGTAACAAATGATAAAAAAGGCGATATAAATCAGTAATAAGAAAAATGACCAATAGGAAAGCATTAATGCGATGGCTCGACTATGAAAATATACAACTAGTGCAATCATGCCCATTAAAGCAAGAACGCCTGTCTCGTATGGCCATCCTAATGTTAACTCAAAAATACTCCCACTGGCTGCGCCGATAATGGCGAGTACAAGCAAAACGACAGCCCAATAGATTATTTCAAACATCCACCAAAATCGTCCCAGTAGTGCTTTAAAAAAAGAGTGATAATCAAAAGCTTGAAAGCATCGCGCAAACTCAAATGTTAGAGCACAAAGCAGAGACCATATTAACCCTGTCACCAATAATGCGAGTATTGCGCTTTTGGGGCCTAGCGTTAAAAAATATTCAGCCAACTCTCTGCCGGTGCCATAGCCACCAGCCATAATGACATTCTGAAATACAAACCCTGGCAATAAAAAGGCACTAAAAAAGTTAACAAATCTTTGCATATAAACTATTGATTCCCAAAAGTATTTATATTTGGCTAACTTGTTATGCTATCAAAATGCCCTGCTGTAGTAAACTGGTTATATTGCTAATATATTTTTAACGACATTACTTGCTTGTCCACGAATATCTGGTACCGCAATAATCTCCCAAAACATGCTTTTGGTAAGGGGGCCAATAGCATATAAATTGGAACTGGTGTCGCCTTGAGCGTTAACTAACAAGCTATCAACATTTACATGAAAGCCGAGTTTAAACTTATCCCAGCAGGTTAAATCTTGTTCTATGATGGATTGAATCAATGGATGGTCTAGATAGGAAATATAATTAGGCCCGGTGGCATTAATGATATAGTCTGAGTTTAATTTTTGAGTTTGTTTGGAATATTTATTTATAAAACTTAACTCAAAAGTATTACTTAGATTTTTAAGATATGTAACATTGGTGATACATCCAGCGGACACCGTTGTTTGGTTAGATGCAATGCTGGCTTTTATGATTTGCATGATTTCAGGTGCTATTCGATGCCTATGGATATCCCAGTAGGCTCTAAGGTGTTTGATAAAGCGTTCTTTTTCTTTGTGTGGCCAGTTTTGCCAAATGGTCTGGGTTATTGGTCGTATAGAGTCTATTAGAGCCCGCCAGTTTGTGTTTTCTTTAAGCTGGGACTTAAAGTATGTCAGCGCTTTTAAGACGGTAGAAAAATTGTCTATATTATGCTGAACAGGAAGTGGCTTAAATTGTTTGTGTGCTTTAGGCAAAAAACCATGACGAGATAAAATATTGATTTTACCTTCATGCTTATTTTGCTTTAGGGTTAATAATAAGTCCACAGTGGTTAAGCCAGAGCCAATGATAATAATATCTTTGTCATTAGGGATTTTTTTGATACGTTCAAAATCCCAAGGGTTTGTAATATAACTTTTGGTTTGTTCAGTGATATTATATTTTTGCAATAAATTAAAGGGCAAAGCATTGCCTAGTGCCAAAACAATTTTTGGAGACTGCAAATATTGTTTTGTGTTTTTTAAAGTGATTGTATAAATGTTGTTTTTAGTTTTCAGAGCAATCGCTTCGTCTTGTAAAATCTGCAATATAGAATCACTGCTTTCGATATGAGCTTTCAACAAATATTGGATATATTCGCCATATACCATTCTGGGTATATACAAGGATGGTAAATTTTCGATAGCATGATATTTGGGATGTTGGCATAGCCATTCAACAAAATCATTAGGCTTATCTGGGAAGGCACTCATTTTACCTGCTGGAACATTCAATAAATGATAAGGTTCCTCTGTGCTATAAGCGATCCCTTTGCTTAGAGGTGCCTTATAGTTTGCCAGTCCAATTGTGATTGGGTTTTGGGATGTTCTTAATAAATTAATTGCGGTGATAACGCCAGAGTACCCACCTCCTATGATGAGCACATCGAAATTTTGGGTATTATTCATGGTAGTTTTAATTTTAACTTTATTTTTCTTGTTGTTGTAATATGGGTGGCATAGGACTATCAAGGCACTCTGATATAACCCTAAGCAATTCTGCTTCTTCCATTTCTATTTTATTATCCAGCAAAATCAAATCGACACAAGCGGATATGAGTTTTGATTTTAACACGGGCGTTAAGCCATTTAATCGCTCTAGCGTACATCTAAATTGTATTGGTTTAAACTCTGATACTTCTGGCACTGGACGTTCTTGTGGTGTCAACGTAAAAAGCGCCGCGCTAAAGTGCTTGGCCTGATCTTCAGCATTGTCACTGAAAAATAATATAAATGCAAACAGTTGCGCAATATCATCTAATAATGGTTCTACAGAATGATATTTGGGTTTATCAGATATTTTCTTTGTGCCTGATAGCTTTTTACCCAAAATCGTTAGTAATGCAAAACGAAAAGGAGATGGGGCGAGGTGTTGAACAATACGTTCAAAATTGTTATAAATTTTTTGTTTCTGATCTGGAGAATTTTCCATATAGGCCGGTAAGCTAAGATCAAATATTGGCATGAGCGAGTCAAAAGGCAAAGGCTTTAAAATATCTGTAATGTTTTTGACTTTATTAAGTTTTTCTTCGTTTAAATTCTTAGCCAGTTTTTCATAAAGAGAACTATCATCAGAAAACCGAGTCAAAATAAGTATATAATACACTAACTCAACTTCATCTGGATCGTGGATAATATGCATTAAAGCGGGTGGAATCATTCTAATCAGGTGTGCTGCATACTGTAAATGCGCATCGGATGGATTCCCAATGCTCTGTGTGATTGATTGTTTCGTTGTTTTAATTCTAGTGCTCGCTTGTTTGGCGCTGGCACCAGCACCAGAGGCGGCAGTCATAATAGCGATTGGCGCAATAAAGTTCTCAAACATGTCTTTTGCATCAGTTTTCTCATCTTGTGAGGGCGCTTTACTTTGCTCTGATGTGCTATCATCCGCCAAAATCTCATATTGGTCTTTTGGATCGATAGCTTGAATTCTTTTGTCTAAAGCAGGGTGTGTGGCAAACATATTCTGAAAAAGGGTAAAATTTAAGGCTTGGCCGAAGCACAAATGACTAATATCTTCCACTTTGTCTGTATTGAGGCTAGATCCTGCTTTGTGCTGTTGCATTTTTTTAAAAGCGGATACTAAGCCTTGTGGATAGCGCGTATATTGTACCGAACTGGCATCTGCTAAGAGCTCTCGTTGCCTAGAAACAGCCGCTTTGATTATTCGACCAAAAAACAGACCAATGTAGCCAATAATTAAAACCCCAACGCCTAATAAGGCAATGAATCCCCCCCCCTTACTGCTTCGACGGCGATAGCCTGTTTGTGAGCGCATAATGAAGTAACCTACTTGTCCAATTGCCAGGATGCCAGCCAAAATGCCAATGAGCCTTAAGTTAATACGCATGTCACTATTAAAAATATGACTAAATTCATGGCCGATGACCGCTTGTAATTCTGCACGATTAAAAGCATCTAGAGCACCTTTGGTGACAACCAAAACCGTATCATCCGGTTTGATACCGGCAACAAAAGCATTGATGCCTAATTCTGAGTCCAAAATAAATAATTTTGGCATAGGAACCCCTGAGGCAATAGACATTTCTTCTACAACATTGATAAACTGCTGTTCTTTAAAATCATTGCTGGAAAGGCGAATAGGTCTTGCATTCACCATATGTGCAACAGACAGTCCGCCACCTCTTAAGGTGAGCAATTTAATCAAAGAGCCAATAATAATGACAAACATAATAGCAGGTGTGGTATACATCCAATAAGGGATATTTTTCAGATTGGTATACGCCGGATCGTATGAGACCAAATAATGAACGCCTACATATATGATGGCATTAATAGCAATTGTGATCAGAGCGATCGCCAGGAAAAAATATAAAATTAATACTTTAGTTTTACGCCTGGCAATATCTTGGTTCGCAAAAAAGTCCATGTGATTCTCTTAGGAATGTATGATTAATCAAAAGATACTTTAACTGCTTTTTTGGCTTCTTTATCTTCCACTTCAAAATGAATGGCATCTTGAAAATTAAACATATTAGCAAGAATATTATTGGGAAATTGTTCCTTGCCTGTATTATAGCTCATCACGGCATCATTAAATGATTGTCTGGCAAAGCTTACTTTATTCTCTGTTGACGTAAGTTCTTCCATTAATTGTTGCATGGTTTGGTTGGCTTTTAGATCGGGATAATTTTCGACTAATGCAAATAATTTTCCCATAGAACCGGTCAGTGTTGCTTCTGCGGCAATAAGACCCTTCATGGCATCTGGATCGCTCGGGTTTTTCGCTACGGAAGATTCCGCGGAGGATGCTTGGTTTCTAGCCTCTATTACCATTTTGAGTGTATCTTGTTCATGTGCCATGTATTTTTTTGCAGTATTCACCAAATTAGGTATTAAATCATAGCGACGTTGTAGTTGAACATCGATTTGAGAGAAGGCGTTTTTAAAGCGATTACGCAATCTAACCAGCTTGTTGTAGATCGCGACAAAATAGAACACAACAGCAATAATAACGACCCATACTGCAATGAGAGTTGTAGAGCTAGACATGATGCAAGACCCTTAAATTTATTTACCCATACTAATATATCATTTCGACATATCTCAAACATCCCTTAAATTTATTTGGATGCGCTTGTTTATAACGTAATATCTGCTTTTATTTTCAGGTGCAGGTTAAGCCATAAAGGCAAATCAATAGTTTGTCAGCTGAATTTCGATAAGTTTGTTTGATTACCTTGCTTTAAAGGGAGTATAATAAGGCAGTTCAGAAAAGGAGGCATGCACATGGGTTCACAACAACCACCTAAACTCAAGCTCCAACCGTTACCTATCGAAAAGCAAGATAGAGCTTTGGTTTCTAAATATTTGGGAACACACCACTGCGCTAGTGCGACGCCATTTTGGCATGAGAGAGTGGCGGAGCTAAGACACAATCAAACCAAAACAAGGTTAAAGCCAAGTGATTTTCACCCCAGAAAACTCATATCATTTAATCAACCATTTGGTGAGGTGCATAGTGGGTTAACCTATCAAATGCTGCACCCAAACCCAAACCCAAACCCAAAGCAAGCCAATCGAGATGAAAATATAGCGCAATTTACTTTAAGCTCATATAAATTAAATACTCTAGCGCGATTTTTAGAAAATCATCCGGGTTTAGGCTTAACAATTGAGCAGTTATTGCAAATGAGATTAAGTGGCGGCAGCAATACAGGTGCTTGGCTCAAGAATATTATTATTCAGATGAGTGGTGGATTGAATCCCAACTGTCGCTATGGAAGCCTTGCGCATGGTTATGGTGAGCCTGATCAGATCAATCGTCTTGTTCAGCAGGAAAGCATGGGGAAATCACCTGATTTAGAGCCAAAATTAGTGCAAGATTGTAAAATTTTAGGCTTAACGCCAACACTTGTTGAGCACTATACGCCTACAATGAGGCAAAGGCCTGAAGAGGGGCATACGCCCAGATTAGTGCCTAGTTGTGCATAAGAAATAAGAAATAAGAAACTGATTAAAATTGCAAAATGGAACGACGAATATGAATACGGAACCTACTGTTACAAGCATAATGTCTGCTGAATTAATCACCATTCAGCGTTACGCCGTTTTTTCTGAGCTGCGTAAATTATTAGACGATAATGATATACATCACATACCCGTTGTGGACGGGCAGAAATTATTGGGTATTTTAAGCACAGTCGATGTTTTAAAATATAGCTTTGGTGCAAGGAGCGTGGGACAAGATAAAAAGCTTGATAAATCTTTAGATCAAAATATTTCTATAGATACCATTATGCAAACTCAAGTCGTTACCGTGACACCTGATACTTCTGTTATGGCCGCTGCTGAGTTGTTATTGTATAGCAAATTTAATGCGCTACCGGTTGTTGATGAGTCGCAACAGTTACTTGGTATTATTACCACAAAAGATTTTATTGGTTATATGTTAAAATCCGAAGGGAAGCAGTCTTAATATTTACAATAACTGCCAGGCATAGAATTATCTGGCAGTTATCTTAATTATGGTTTTAAGAAAAACGTTTGCCGAGCTTAACACCTGCTAAGCTTAACGCAAATAAGATAATACCTAATATTATTAATAATAATGGCCAACCCAAAGAGTCAGAAAAATATTCGGTGGTAAAATACCCTAAGAACAAAAACAAAGAAATAATACTAACAAATAGCAACGCTTTGCTTTTGACAAAAGTGCTTAAATATATTAAAAAACAAGTCGGTACTAAAATAAGGATATCAAGTTGACTTTGGTCCAAAGCAGAAAATACCCCTCCCAAGCACATAAGCCCACCAATAAAGTACCAAAATCCAGCGCCAGCACCTTGAAAATTAGTTTTGCTCATAAAATAGGCGCAAAGTAACAATAGCGTGCCGATTATTGTGATTGAAAAACTTTCATCCACATGAGCCATGTTAAATAAGGCTAGCAATACGCCAACACTAGAGGCAACGGAGCAAAATAAGACGACAGGATTTCTGTGTGTCAAAAATGTAAAGCCTTGTTGTAAAAGCAGGATGCCAAACACAAATAAAGTGGCCTTGTCCCATCTGCCTGGATGCGCAAAATATTCATATAAGAACACATATAAGCCACTGAGTTCTAATATATATCCCAAAATATAAAGGGGCGCCGTAAATCTTTTGATTAAATCATGCTCAGATAGTAATGATGCCGCTAAATAAAGTGAAAAACCCGGTATTAGCAAAAGAGACACTCTTAATATGGAATTTAAATTTTCCCAGTATAATGAAACAAAAGCGGCTATACCGCCTAAAATAAACACGGCACCTAAATAAGAAAACAGTTTGATAATTAATGGGGATTGAGTGCTTTCCTCATTGGGCTGAACTTGTTTTTCGGTTACATTGTTTGAAATTTCATCAAGCGTAATATCGAAACGGTTTGATAGTGCGATAACCATTTTCAGAGCATCATTTTTGTTCTTTATCGTGTGTTCAGTCATTATGGTTCTCCGGGATCAACCAACCTAATATTTTAATAGGCCTATGTTCTCTGGGCGTAACGAGTTCAATTTTTTTAGCGTCTTTGATAAGTCGAATTTTATAATCATGTCTGTTAAATAATAAGAGCGGTTGATGAGATGCGCCATATTCATAACGATACCCGTCAGGTGATGTTATGCTCTTGCTGATATTATAATGTTTAAAACTAAAAATCTTCATGCTGTGTTCTGTTTGATTGTTCTTTAAATCAAGTTTTGGTTTTTGATAGTTAATTTCAGTTGCTGTATGATGTGTTACATTGTAAAAAAATATTTTTGGTGAAATCAGTTTTTGTGAGCTAATTTGAGCACCCATTAAATAAAGTGCATTATTTTTTACTGTTATTTTTATGGGGCCATAATTTTTTATAACATAAATAAAATTATATTTTGGGGCGGCTATTTGATTCTGTTTTAACTGGACAGCAATCCAAAGAATACCAACTAATAAAAAAGGTAGACCTATACCCAAAGTTAAGAATAGTGCTTTAGAAGATTTCATAGATGCTGCATGTAAGTTTGATAACACTATTGGTAAGTGTAATAGTTTTTACAAATAATACCTACTGGTTAAAGTTACAACTAAAAAGGATGTTCATGATATACCCCAATTTATTTCAACCGCTTGATCTTGGATTTACCCAGCTGAAGAACCGTATGATTATGGGATCTATGCATACTGGGCTAGAAGAGGAAAAGAATGGCTTTGAACGCTTAGCTGCCTTTTATGCTGCTCGTGCGAAGGGAGGTGTTGGATTAATGGTAACGGGCGGTGTGTCACCTAATATGGCAGGTTGGTTGGCACCTTTTGCTTTGACATTAAGCAAAGAAAAACAATGTGAACACCACAAAATCATTACCAATGCTGTACACCAAGAGAATGGAAAAATTATATTACAAATCTTGCATGCGGGTCGATATGGTTATCATCCTTTATGTGTTGCGCCATCGAGAATTAAATCGCCAATTAGTCTGTTTAAACCATGGGCTTTGTCTAAGCGAGGCGTATTAAAAACAATCAAAGATTTCTCGCTGTGTGCAGCCTTGGGGCAAAAAGCAGGTTACGATGGCATAGAGGTTATGGGCTCAGAAGGCTATTTGATCAATCAGTTTTTAGCTTCCCATACAAACAAAAGAACAGATAAATGGGGTGGTGCATTTGATAGGCGTATGCAGTTTCCTATCGAAATAGTCAAAGCGATACGAGAAAAAGTTGGCAATGACTTTATCATCGTATTTCGTTTATCCATGCTGGATTTAATTGAGCACGGCAGTAGCTGGGATGAAGTGGTGCTTTTAGCTAAAGCGTTAGAGGCGCATAACGTGAATATTATCAATACAGGCATTGGTTGGCATGAGGCTCGTATTCCGACAATCGCTCAAGCCGTTCCAAGAGGTGGGTTTGCTTGGGTCACAGAAAGATTAAAACCCCACGTTAAGATACCTCTTGTTGCGACCAATAGAATCAATACACCAGCAAAAGCAGAAGAGATATTATCATCGGGGCAATCCGATCTGATTTCTATGGCCAGACCCTTTTTAGCGGATCCCGAGTTCGCGAATAAAGCAAAAGCTCAAAAACCAGAAGAGATTAATATTTGTATTGCCTGTAATCAATCCTGTTTGGATCATGTTTTTCAGAAAAAATTAGCCTCATGCTTGGTGAACCCTATCGCCTGTAGAGAAACAGAATTAGTTTTTAGCACAAGTGATACCCCTAAAAATATAGCCGTTGTTGGCGCTGGACCTGGAGGGTTGGCTTTTGCGGCTTTTGCTGCAGAAAAAGGGCATAGTATTACGTTGTACGACAAAGCGAACCAAGTGGGAGGGCAATTTAATTTAGCAAAACGTATTCCCGGAAAAAGCGAATTTGATGACAGCATTCAGTATTTTGAAAACAGACTGATAAAAGCAAATGTTACGCTAAAATTAAATCATGAAGTGAAAATTCATGATTTATTAAAATCCTCTTATGATATGGTTATCCTGGCAACGGGTATTAAGCCCCGTATACCCAATATAAAGGGCATTGAGCATTCTAAAGTTTTAACCTATATTGAGGCAATTAGTCAAACCAAGCCTTTAGGGCATAATATTGCCATCATTGGAGCGGGTGGCATTGGATTTGATGTGGCAGAATATTTATTAAGTTTAGATGTGTCTCATCATGACGTGAATCATCCATTTTATAAAGAATGGGGCATTGATATACATTATCAAAACAGAGGCGGATTGCAAAATCCAGCAAAAGAACGGCCCAATAAAAAAATATATTTATGCCAACGAAAAGACACCAAGTTGGGAAAGAATTTGGGCAAGACCACAGGCTGGATCCACAGGGCACATTTAAAGCGCAATCAAGTCGAAATGCTATCAGGCGTTGAATATGATTATATCAATGACCAGGGACTTTGGATCACGCAAAAAGAGAAACAGCGATGCTTGGAAGTCGATAATATTATCTTGTGTGCCGGGCAAGAGTCATTAAAAGATTTATATCAACCTTTAATAGACAATCAAATAGAAACCTATTTAATAGGTGGGGCTGATTTAGCACTAGAATTGGATGCCGCGCGTGCCATAAAGCAGGCTGCAGAGTTAGCTGCAAAGCTTTAGAGTGTGCTGTTGGGTAAATAACAAAAGTTTGTAATTTATATTTTTTAACTGCAAAATGCTACCAAATAAATGTTTGTATATCGGAAAAGAGGTTTATATGAATTTTTTAAGCCCAGAAGAGACAAGATTGGTGTCAGGTGGTACCAGCACTTATGAAGTGATGGCGGCATCTGCGATTGTTGGAATTTGTTTAGGCATTGTAAAGAGCGATCCAATATGGTGGGGATTTAGTATGGCAACTGGGGTATTGATTTCATGGGCATTGATAATCGATGACCATATGGGCTTTGAGTCTAAGTTTGTGAAATTAGAATCAACAGATTACTAGATGCTTTTAAAGAGGTTGTATAAATGAAGGATGGCACACTCTCGCAAGCTCTGCTTCTGGCTCAGGGATGTTGTCGCCTGAGTCAGAGGGCGGTGTTTCTCAGGGTAACTGTCACATAATGTCGCGACCACTACAAATTAATCAATCACTTCTGCCCGAAAAGAATATCTTGTATGAGCCGTTATTTTAGACTGAGGCAATTTTTTAGCCGCACCAGGTCTGCCATAGATAGTTTCTTCTAAGAAGCTGGTTTCTTCTTCAATATGATCATTTGAGACTGTAATCCACCAACATTTTGGTAAACGACCGGCACCATCTGACCACCGATATTTACGTTCTTTGAGTAAATCTTTTTTCTCAAAAGGGGCTGATACCGCACATAATAATGTTTCCGATTTTTTGACGTTATTTTTCAATTCATCAAAGGCACCATCTTCTTGCAATAATAAATTAAAAGCGGCCCAACAATCTGTTAATGCACGATGTCCATCATAGAAAAAACCCAGTTTCCAATTTAAATAATCCAATTTTCCACTCTCAAAGCCGCGCTCGTTCCAATCAATATCTTTTAAAGTACAAGCAAAGGGAATTTTTTTGAATAGTGCTTGTATTTCAACTGGCGTTTGTAACTCCAGGAAATTCCTATCAAAGCCACTATTGTGGCAAATGACTAAGTTACAGTTTTTTATTTGTTCCGCAACAAGAGTCCAATCGATTTTGTGATCTTTTACGTCTTCGTTTGTAATGCCTGTTATTTTTGTAACTAACTCTGGGATAGGCATACCAGGATCGCTCAGGCTGTTATAAGTGTCTGTTACTTCAATAATGCCATCCAGACTGCTAAAAGAGAATTTTAATAGCCCAATTTCAATAATCTTGTCTTTTTTAGCATCCAATCCCATTGTTTCGAGATCTATAACAATCGCTGAGAACCTCTCTGGGCCTGAGGAGGAACGACTTTCTAGCGTTTCCGGCAATTTTTTGAGCACCATGTAGTTAGGATCTTTTAATATTTGTTCTAGTGCTTTTTCACTCATCCACATTCTCCTGGCATTAAATTCAGTCAAAATTACAAGATAATAATACCATGCTTTTGTATTGATGCATTATACTTATAATATTTATATCTACGACTTGCTTAAGACTAATATGAGTGCAAAATTTATTAAAATATATAAATGGCTTGGGTTAGTAAGTATATGCTTATTTTTCCTTCCTATATTGCAAGCTCAAGAAGCAAGTGTGGGAGATGGCTCGCGCACACGCGCTGAGGCAATATACAGTGACATTAAAGATAGAACAATCGTTACCAATAAAAATATGTTTGATATTGAAGCGGCAACTATTGAGCTTAACAATAAAATTATAAAACTATCCATACAAGATGTTGTCGCACAAGATCTTGAAAGGGCAGCAGAAGAAATTTCCCACATGAAACAAAAGGCTCTGAAATGTGTGGAAAACAATTTATCCGCTATCGAAAAAATCACGGCCATTATTCCAAAAGTTGATCCCAATAAAAGTGTGACACTAACGCCCAGTCAACAGGTTTTAATTCGCAACCGTATCAAAGCCGTTAATTTGGTTTCTGAATGTAAAGTCTTTATTTTAAAAGCAGATGAGGCAATTGTTGCATTCAATGCAACCGCTCAAAAAATAAAAAAAACCAGGATATTTGGGAAGAAACCACCATTAGTCTCAGACCTTCCCAATATCCCTAATTATGTTGAAACATGGCTTGAGCAGATTGATACAAAAAAAATATCAAAAAATTTAGGTCTGCCGACCTATCAAACCAACGAGTTTAATTTCCTACTATTTGTGACCTTGGCTGGGGTGCTGCTAGGGGCTTTGAGTTGGAAAAATTTAAATATGCTCACAAAAAGAATCAAAGTGGATAGCCATTTTGATAATGTGACGCTTAATCTTATTTTGGTTTTTAAGCGCTATAGTATTCAGCTTTGTATGTTAACCTTTTTATTTGTTAGCACCTGGTTGTTTGATTTTTATCATGAAGCTTCTACAATAATATCTTCTTTGTTTGGCGTAATGATTATCTATTATCTGAGCAAAGGATTGATTAATTTTTGTTTTTTGCCCCCCAGTCCAGCCATACCCTATTGTGACATCTCTAAATCGGTCGCCTTAAAACTTAATTTTAGAATTAATCTGTTTTTTAGCGTTTGTCTGATGTGCGCTTTAGCATATATGATATTGTACGATGTTAATGCAGAGCAAAATTTTTATGACTTGCTTTCTGGCGTGGTTATTACCTTTTTAGCGTGTAATATTTTTTCTATTCTATGGGTGATTAATAGTGCGCCTAAATTTTTAAACAAACAAAAAATATTGCGGGCCGTGTTTTCCAGTCTGATTGCTTTGGTGCTTTTTGTTATTATCATTAGCCAATGGATTGGCTATCAAGAGTTTGCTTCATATTTGCTGCTCAGTACAGCCTATTCTATCTTGTTGACATTTGCCAGTTGGTTTTTATATAGTATTTTCTCGAATGCGTTGGATAGCTTTACATCGCGCAAATACAAGTGGGAGAATGATCTACAGAAATTTTTACAAATTACTGAAGGTGAAACGCCTATTGAAGTCACATTGCTAAGATTGTTTGGGTTTTTATTATTTTGGTCGAGCATTGTGTTAATCCTAAATGACATTTGGAGCCTCTCAGAATGGTGGTCCTATCAAATTAACATGGGGTTTTTTGATGGTTTTATTGTTGCAGACAGTAAAATCATGCCATTTAGAATTATATTGAGCTTATTTGTTTTGGCGATTGGTATGCTATCTATTCGGGCCGTTAGACAAGTGATGAATAGTAAAATAGAAGGTAGTCGAACAGCGCAAGAAGCACATATTATGATTTTGAGCTACGTTTTTTATACCGCTATCATGCTATTTGCTTTGGTGGTTGCCGGGATCAACTTAGGTGGGTTAGCATTAGTCGCTGGTGCATTATCTGTGGGTATTGGTTTTGGGCTACAAGGTATTGTTAATAATTTTGTATCAGGTCTGATCTTGTTACTGGAACGCCCTATCAAAAAGGGCGATAGAATCATTGTGGGTGGCAAAGAAGGATTTGTTGCCAAAATCGGATTACGTTCGACACGAGTCAATACTATAGAGAAAACGGATGTCATTGTTCCCAATGCAGAGTTGATTAGCAATCAAGTCACCAATTTTATGTATAACAATAAAAAATGGTTGGTGATTGTGAAAGTAGGCGTCGAGTATGGCTCTGATGTAGCATTGGTTAAAAAGCTCATGCTGCAAGTTGCATTGGATAATCCAAATACCATCAATACGGGCCATGAAGCCCCTGCTGTATTTTTTATGAACTTTGGGGACAGCGCTCTTGATTTTGAGCTTTGGACTGTTTCCATAAATGTAAACGATAAGTTTTTTGTACTAACAGATTTGAATTCGGAAATCGATCGGGTATTTAAAGAAAATAATATTGTCATATCATTCCCTCAAACGGATCTGCACATTAAAGATTCCGTTCCTCTCTCTTTACTGAATAAAAAACAAGATTCTAGCTAGCATCTAGTATGTTAGGATCTGTTTTTAGGTTTGCTTTCTGTTCTCTCAGTTTGTGTTTTTTCGTATGTAGGTTCGGAGTGAACTGAAATTTCCCGAACAGTTTGTACCTTATGAAAAGCGCTTACCAAGGGCCTTCTCTGTAACGAGTGATGAGACTCTGGGGCAGATCTGTCTGGTAATGGCAAACCTTCAAGCTCAGATTCTTTTTTTGGGGTTTCCAATTTGGCTGGAGCAGATTGGACTCTCAGCAATTTTCTATATTGCGCCTCATCAAATAATAAATTTATTGGTGTGATCAGGCTGCCTTCATGGTGAGACGTTACGCACCATTGCAATAAACTTTTGTTGTTTTCTGGGGTTTGTTGTCTATATTGTTTATACTGCTCAAAATCACGCCTGGACATGTTAATGTGAGGTATTTTGCCACTGGGCGTGCCTATTCTTATCATATCATTTGGCTTGATACTAATGAGAGCCGGGGCTAGTTCACCTGCAATTTTTTGTTGTTCAAACCATTCAGGTAGCTCAGGTGTATTGGGATCTTCTGATTTTAGGCTTTGCCATTTTATATAGTCGCGATTTGACAGTTTAAATTCTGGCTCATCATCAAATCCACATTCTTGCCAGTTGCCATCAACAGATTTTTGTAAAAATATCAGATCATTTGTAATCTCTAGGTAAAATCCTTCTGGTTCAACCTTTTTGAAATTTTCATGCGCAGTGTTAGAGGCTGATTTACCCAGGTGAAAAAATATAGACTGATATATTTTTGATTCACATCCAATGTCTATATTGTTCATTCTCACATCTATGTCAGCAAAGTCACCGTCTTCAGAAAACCAAGCTCGAGATGTACCCATATGCTTAACCGAGTGTTGAAAACGCTCATCTTGATCAGGTTCACCTTTGACCTCACTGAATGCTTGAATAACATTATCCATATCTCTATATCGTTCCATTTCTGTTTTTTTATATCGTCCTTCAGGAGAGAAAGCTTTTAATGGATTCATACTTTCAGCAAATGTTTCAGGTATGACTAAGTTTAACCCTTTCTGTTCTAAGGCTGCCGCTTTAATGTAGCTTTTGGTTCCTAATTTTGTGCTATTATGCAAATCGCCAATACCTTTATAGCCTCGGGTTAAAGCCGCTTGTAAAACTATTTGCCTCATTTGTGAGACTTCTCGCTCAACACCACCATCCACAGAAACGACATTGTTACCTGCGCTCAACGAACTTTTCAAATCATCTTTTACATCGTGGATGGCTTGTAGTAAAGATATTTTTGTATCTATATCTTCAATTTCCAAACGAATTTTATTCTCCAATTCATCGATATAATTTGCCAGCTCATCTGTAGAGCTTGCTCGTTTAATATTATTTATAATTTTCTGGTGTTCTGGTGAATCTAGGCCGATTTCTATTAATTGGGACATTAAAGAGTCAGACACTCTTTGTAATTCTGTGGGCATATGTTCTGACATAGCTTTAACCGCGCTGCTCGCGCCATAGGTTTTTCCGGATGCGGATGGCCCGCCAACCCATAGAACTAATTTTTTATCTGCCTGCCACTTTTGTCCTTTAAAGTGTTGAGTTGAGCTTAAGAATACAGCCTCTCGAAATGAGCGAGAATTACTTTCTTCCGCAACGGCCGCTTTATACAATTTTGTACCCGCACTTCCCAGAAGAGCATCTAGATCGATGGGTTCTTTGGGATCTGTTACTGATTGTGGTAAAGCTTTTAGCACTTTTTCTAAATATTCTAAAAACTCTGTTCGAGCACTAATATCTTGATCTTGTGTAGGAACCGTACCTTCATATAATTTAGCTCTACTTTCTTCTGATGGCAAAAGTTGTTCTATCGCTTCTTTTTGGCTTAATCCAGATTGATTTTTGGGCACAGCGTTGTAATGATCAATATGCTGTTTCCATTCACTAGATGGCGATTGTGAAAATATTTTATCCTTTGTGCCCTCTAAAATAGCAGATAATGTCTCTTTTAGCTCTGAGGGCTCTTCAAATTCATTGTTAATAAACTCTGTTAATACAGACAGACCTGAATACAATTCGCTAGAAGATTGGCTATTGAGTTTACTTGTGATCGCCATTAAAACATCCAGCTTAGGGTTAGGACCATCTGTTTTAAGTCTACTCATAGTTGCCACACAATCAACCAGTGCTCTAGTGATATGATTTTCTTGCTTGATTGTAAATGAAGACATGCGCTATCCCACTATTAGAAGTTTTATGTTCTTGACTAATCCTTGGACAATATAAGTGGGTGAAAAGTTCAAAGTCAGGGTAGCTGCACTATTGGGGAACGCCGGGTGAGGTTAAGAAAGTGCATGATTTGCTTGGGTTTTAATTTTGCGTCAGGGACTAATTATGCGGGCACTTAGATGACACATAGAAATGACTATCTATGTGTCTCATGTATTCGCGCTCCAGTGTTGAAGTAGGTATAATAGTTAAAATTTAAAAAGTATAGGGTTTACTAATATGTCCAACTGGTCTGTTAAAATAGAAATACCAGTACAATGGGGGGATATGGATGCTTTTGGCCATGTGAATAATGTACAATATATTCGTTGGTTTGAAAGTGCACGCATTGAATATTTTTTAAACTTACAACTTAAAGCGTTTGTCTCGAATGAGTCTGTTGGTCCGATATTAGCGCATATAGAAGCAGATTATCGTTTGCCAATTCAGTTCCCAGATACAGTATTAGCGGCAACTCATATCAGTCATATTGGCAACAAATCATTTACGATGGAATATATGGTTCATAGTGTCAAACAAGATAAAATTGCGGCTACCGGAAAAGGCATTATCGTGATGGTAGATTATCGAACCGGTCAAACACAACCCATTTCAGATGAAATTAAAAACAAGATCCAAACGCTCCAGGGTGCAGTAATTTCTTTGCTGTAATTTGAGAATTGGTTGATACGGCTTTGAGTCTTCAGCCATAGAGCAAAATATTTTTATATTTTTTGAGTTGAACAATCAACAAAAGAGAACCTATATAAATAGTCAACGGTATCAGGAGTGCATAAAGCCATGGATGCATAATTTGTGATAATGGTCGCATTAAATCTATAAATATCATATGGATCAGATATATACCCAAAGTATGCTGACCTATTTTCCCTAAATACTGTAATGGGAAAGTTATAGGGGATAATGCTAAAAACATGACCCCCAGTCCAAAAGGCAATGTTGAGAAAACAAAATCCACATCGGTAGGGTGCACGTCAAAATCACCCCATAAATAGCCCACTTCTGCAAGTTGTCCAATTAAACCAATTGTGAACAAGAGCAAAGCTTTTGCTGTAGAAATTTGAAATTGAAATTGTTTTAATAATATACCCATCACCAAAAATATACTGGCAAAACAAATACCATTTCTGGTGTCAAATGGTAAATGAATACCAATATAAGTATCTTGGTAGGCACCACCCAACACACCGAGAATAAACAAAGCAAAACTTACGGGCAAAATTAAAAATTTTCTATATTGGTAAAGGGCAAAGACAAAAATTTGACTGCATATCAGGGCTGGCAAGAACCATAGTTGTGATTGAGTGCCTGAAAATAATGTTTTGACAGGGGATTGTAATGCTGCATAGCATTTCCAGTAAGTGACTTTAAGGTACCCATACTGGAACAATTGTTGCAGGTTAAAGGTCAGCACTAAATAAATACCGCTCCAAAGTAAAAAAGCCAAACTAAGCGGTTTCAGTTTGAGTAAAAAATCTGTCAGTGAATAGTTTTTTTGACTGAGTTTGTTTTCCCAGAAATATCCTGAGACGATGAAAAAATAAGGCACTGCAAATCGGCAGACTTGATTAATAACGGCCGTTACAATTGTAGGCTCATTGGTAGATTGGTTCGCAAACAAATTAGAATGAATAATAATGACTGAGAAAATACTAATGGTTTTAAATAAATCAAGATTGCTGTTTCTTTTGAACTTTTCCATTTCTGTTTTCTGCTCCCTCTCTATTCTGCCTATGGGCAATAAGCGTTAGTTATTATTTTGAAACCTTTGATAGAGTTTTTCAAAAACACGCTCAGGGGTAATGCTGGCACCTAAATGTTTGTATTCGCCTTCAATACCATGATAATCAGAGCCGCCGGTTGTAAACCAATTGTTTTTTTCAGCGGCTCGGATCCAAGGCGAATGCTTATCTTTAGGTAAATTGCCATAATAGGCTTCAATGCCATCAAATGGCAAGGTTAGCAACGCTCGTATCACTTTTGGTTTTTTCATCACATGAGGGTGGGCCAAAACGGCATATCCGCCCGCTTGCTGTATTACTTTAATGGCATCTTGGGTGGATATAAAGTCGCCCTTTACAAAGCAGCGGCTACTATTGCCTAAGTATTTCTTAAATGCGTCAGAGGTTGAGCTGACCATTTTTTTCTCATATAAATACTGTGCAATATGAGGGCGCCCAATATTTTGTTGAGGTGAGAATCGGTTTTGCAAATCATCGTAAGAGATATCCATATCTAGATTTCGCAGTTTATCTAATATTAATAAGTTTCTATTCAGCTTGTTTTCTTGTTGTGATGTACATAGAGTTTGTAGTTCTGGGTTGTGAATATCAAAGCTATATCCTAAGACATGCACAGGCGTTCTTTCGTATTGTGTAGATAATTCCACACCAGAAATCATTTGAAGCCGCTGGGTGTATTTTAAGTGAATGCCATCTAAATAAGCCTGTATGGTATCATGGTCGGTAATCGACAATCCTGTTAGCTCGTATTTTATAGCCATTTCAATAAGTGCATCTGCTGAGTGCGCACCATCTGAGTAAGTCGTATGACAGTGGCAATCGGCTTTATGCATAATCTAATATCCAAAACGAGCAGTATAGCATTTCCAAAAGAATTTAGTGAGTTAAGTTAAGATAGGTTTGATGATCATGATGAATAGAAAAAAATACGTTTTTATACTAATGGTTGTTGTATCGTTTCTGAATGCTCAGATTTTTGCATTTTCTCAACAAGATAATCGAACATTTCGAGCGGTTAAAAAGCAGGCGAAAATAATTTGGCAAGATCACCGTATATCGTTTTACTGTGATTGTACTTATGATGCCCAATTGACGGTGTCACATAGTTCATGTGGTTATCAGCCTCAGGATATGAAAAGAGCCAATCGTATTGAGTGGGAGCATCTTGTTCCGGTATCGTGGTTTGGGCACCAAAGGCCGTGTTGGAAACAAGCAATTTGCCAATCAAAAAAGGGCAAACCCTATAGTGGGCGAAATTGCTGTGAGAAAGTAGATGATGAATTTCGGATGATGTATACGGATCTACATAATTTAGTGCCTGTTATTGGCGAGGTGAATAAGGCAAGACAATACTTTCGTTTTGCGGAAATGCCAGATAACTTGTCCAATTATAATGGCTGTGAGATTAAAATTAGCGAAGCATTGAAGAAGGTTGAGCCTAAAACGCGATTAAAAGGCATGATTGCACGCGCTTATCTATATATGCAAAAAACATATGATTTTAAGCTCAATAAACAGCAGAATAAATTATTCCATCGCTGGAACCAGAAAAATCCACCAGATGAATGGGAGCAAACATGGAATCAACGTATTATGGATATCCAGGGGACTGATAACACATTCATCTCTGCGTTTGAATACTAAGGCATACTGAAACTGAAAACAGCTTACACTATTGAATACCTTGCTGTGCAGCAATTTAGAGAGTGTTTAAATAAGTGTTAACCCAGATTTGTAAGCCTATATTTGCGGAGCACCTCAATTAGTCTATTCTCTAAAAAAGAAACTTTTTATCAGTGGACTATCTTATAAGTCTATATATGCCGATCCTTTCATTGTCCATAAATCTTCTGTTTGATGGTATCCTGAGTAATCTGGGCTAGATTAGCTTCGTTAAAAGTTTGTTATTTATAAAACTACGATTAAGTAAAGGCATTAAGCATATGGACGATATCAAAAAGGGATTTATTTTCATTGGGATAATATTAGCAACGCTCATATTGGGTTATGTTTTTGCCATTTTATCGCCTGTTATTACCCCATTTTTAATTGCTATGCTTTTTGCCTATTTAGGCAACCCTTTGGTCAACAAGATTAGTTCTATTCCTAAGCTTAAGATCCCCAGGACCGTTGCCGTTGCGATTGTATTTTTAATTATTATACTTTTTTTAAGTTTGGTGGTATTAATGGTTATACCATTATTACAAAATCAAGTTTCCGATCTCATTCAACAACTTCCGAGGCTTGCAGAGTGGTTGCAAGATGACGTTGTACCTAAACTATACGCCTACTTTAATTTAGAAAATAGTTCACAAGCGATGGCATTATTCAAAGAAAAAGGTTTAGAAAACATTGATACCGCTTCTAATATTTTTGTAAAATTTTGGAAAGCACTGCTACATTCTGGTTTGGGCATTATCAGCTGGGGAATCAATATTGGTTTAATTTTTGTGGTTGCGTTCTATCTTATGCGTGATTGGTCATTATGCGTAGACGGACTCAAATCACTGTTACCACCTAAATATAAAAATAAAATATTAGACATCACATATAAGTGCAACGATACATTAGGTTTGTTTTTCAAAGGACAGCTAATAGTGGTTGCCGCATTAATGACGATATATTCATTAGGGCTCAGTTTGGTTGGCGTAAAATATTCTTTATTGCTTGGCATGGGGGCTGGAGCTTTGAGTATTGTACCTTATTTAGGCGGTTTTATTGGGTTAGGTATGTCATGCATCTTTGCTATGTTTCAATCACACGATTGGATGTTAATTGTACAAGTTGTTTGTGTTTTTGGCGTCGGACAATTATTAGAAGGCATGGTGTTAACCCCTATACTGATTGGTGATAAGCTTGGCTTACACCCTGTTGCGGTTATTTTTGCCTTACTGGCGGGAGGGCAGCTATTTGGTCTCGTGGGTATCATCTTAGCTTTGCCTGTGGCATCGGTACTTGTCATTTTATTTAGAGAACATTATAACCGTTATGTTTTAGATCCTATTTAGAAAACAATAATAAATATAAAAGTTGAATCCTGTATGAAGTTTTTTGCGTCTCTGTGCTTTTGTGCTGTTTTTTTATTTGAAGTCTCGATGGTTCAAGCGCAAGCTTTGTATCAAGATAGGCCTAAAATCGGATTGGTTTTAAGTGGAGGAGGCGCAAAAGGCGGCGCACATATCGGCGTATTGAAAGTCATCGATGAACTCAATATACCGATTGATTTAGTCGTAGGTACGAGCATGGGTGCGGTTGTTGGCGGGCTATATGCTTCCGGGTATTCAGCAGATGAAATTGAAAAACTGCTGACCGAAATCAACTGGGAAAGTATCTTAAGAAGCAAAATAGACAGAACCAATTTATATTATAGAAGAAAGCGAGATGATGATATATTCTTAGTGAAAGAGGTGCTTGGCTATGGTAACGGGGAAGTGCAGCTCCCCAAAGGCGTTGTTCAGGGGCATAAGTTATATCAATCTTTTAAGCAATTGACCATAGGCAAAGAGCCACTTAAAAACTTTGACTCTTTGTCAATACCTTTTGCAGCAGTGTCAACAGACTTAATAACTGGAAATAAAGTTGTATTGCGGCAGGGCGATTTAGCTGAAGCCATGTATGGCAGTATGGCGGTGCCTGGTATATTTCCACCCGTGGAAATCAATGGTAAAGTTCTAATCGATGGTGGCGTCGTCAATAATGTACCTATTGAAGTGGCAAAAGAAATGGGGGCAGATATTCTGATCGTTGTAGATGTTGGGGCTCCTCTGTATACCAAGGAACAAATTAAAAGTTTTGCGGATGTACTGGATCAGTTAAGCAATATTTATGTTTTAGAAAATGTTGACAAGAGTCTAGCGCTTTTGTCTGATGACGATATTTTAATTCGTCCCGAGCTAGGTGATATCTCTACCGTTGATTTTCATAGAATTTCAGATACCATTAAACCTGGGCAAATTGCAGCTCGTCATGACTCAGTTAAACTAACACAGTTGTCATATGGGCAACCTGCAAAAAATTCGCCCGCTAACAGCATATATATAAAACGTAGTCGCGTTTACAATGACTCTTCGCTTTGTACAGACACTATTTATGAATATTTACCCAAAGAACCAGGGGTCTATTCAACCTGTGAAATTGATCAATATATCAGCAAACTATATGGCTTATCCTTTTTTGAAAAAATCAATTATGGTATAGAGAATGATGAATTATATGTTAAACCTTTAGAAAAACGATGGGGGCCAACTTATATACAAAGCGCCTTATTACTAGGTTCTGATTTTGATGGCGGAAGTTTTTTTAACTTTGGATTAGGTATCACTCGTACTTTATTAAATCCTTTAGCAGGAGAATATAGGTTATTTGGATCAATTGGTAGATTGAATAGCGTTCGTATGAGCTTGTATCAACCGATTACCACAGATTTAAAGTGGTTTATTGAACCAAGAGTCTCATATGAAAGACAAAGGTTCGAAGTATCTTTGCCCATGGTTGATGTCAGCTTTTCAGAATATCAAACACATAAAACACAAGGGGATATAGCATTAGGTCGTAACTTTGGTGAATGGGGTCGGGCGTCTATTGGTTATAGTCGGGCGGCAGGTCAAGTTGAATTAAACCTGGGCATTCCTATTTTTACTAGTTCAAATTTTAATGATGGCTTTGGGAGCGCCAGATTAGAATGGGATGTTTTTGATAACAGCTATTTTCCAAATAATGGCACAATAGGTGCTATCACCTACACAATGCATAACAAACATTTAGGGGCAGATCAAAAGTTTAATCAGATTCAGTCTAGAGCTGCCGTTGCTAAAACATTTGGTAAACACACATTGCTCGTGCTGGGTGAATATAATGCTACCCTGGAGGGAACGCCGACATTTAATCGTGCGTTTCAGATGGGCGGGTTATTTCGGCTATCTGGATACACTCAAGACCAATTGCTTGGTGTAGACACTAGCGTATTTGATGCTATTTATTATTATAGAGTCAAAAATATCAAATTGATTCCTAATTATCCTTTTCCCCTCTATGTGGGGTTTTCTGCGGAAGCGGGCAATGCGTGGCTGAATCATACCGCTTTATTTAAGCATTCGTTTATTGCCTCTGGTAGTGTATTTTTGGGATTTGATACGATATTGGGGCCTATTTATCTAGGCTATGGTATGGCCGAAAATGGGCGTAAAGCAGCACACGTTGCTCTGGGGAAATTATTTTAAACTTGGAACTCTCGTCACAATAATAAATAAAATACTAAGGAGAATACTATGTTGGAAGGAAGTACAAACAAAGAAGATAAAGAAGAAGATGTAAATGATAAAGGAGACGCGGTTAATTCAGCAGAAGAATGGCAAGAATTTAGTGCGGCTCCATCCGCCATGACTTTACCTGAGTTATATCGCAACTTTCAAAAACAGATGGCAGATAATGTATTGGCTCGCTCTCCCAAAGATAACGAACTAACAAGAGTACAGTTTCTTCGTGAAAGACTTTCAGTGGCAGAAAAAGCAGTCTTGGAGAAGGATGAAATGTATACTGCTGGAAAAGACATTACTGAAAAAGATATTCACGATGTTGCAAAACTTCAAGGACATCAAATATCAGCATATCAAACATTAAACGATTCTTTTTTAGCAAGTTTGGAGAAAAATCAGCATTATATACAACTTGTTAGGCACGCTTTAGACAAACAAGATGTGACTCCAGAAAATGTTCGTGCGATTATTGTAGATTGGAAGCAACAATTGGATACTGGTCTAATGGTTGCTTCTGGTGCTGAATCAGCAAGCAGCTCTGAAGCATCAGAAGCACAATATCCAATCCCACTCAACACAAGCTCATTCAGAGCCTTTGTACATCATTGTGCCCGCTCTAAATTTGCAGATTTGACTCATGATGTTCAGTATTCTAAGCCTCACAATGAATTAGGTAAGTATGATTATACGCTAGCAGAAGATCTATGGGCTAAAATTGAAGCGACCCGATATAGTCGTTTGGAAACCAATGTGAAAGGCATCATGCCTAGAGTAAAAAAATGGCTAGATATTATCCCACAGGCTCTAAGCTATAAGGAAATGGATGAACGAGAACAGCTAACCCCATTCAAAATGGGAGAAAGTAAAGAATATAGAGAAGAAAGAAAAAGACAAGTGCCAGGCCATGAACCCAGCATGGAGCAAAAGCAAGATAAGGCGGTAGCCAGAGCTGTTGCAAATGCCTTTGCAAAAGAACGTGAGACGCTGAGGAAACAGCATTGTGAACTACCCGATCCAATAAGAATTGAAATGCAATTTAATTTAGGTGTTATACCAATTTCCAAAAGTCGACAGAGTTATTTTTCAGCTGCAAGAAAAAGTATATCGGGAAGTCAGCAATGGCAAACGGAATTTAAGGGTCACAGACTAGCTGATGAAGCATTAATTAGTTTTCCTGAGCGAAAAGCCTCAGCAGCCAAGGTGCTAACGCCGCATTATCAACTAGGCCGAATTGCAGCAAATAAGCAACTAACAGACCCATCCGAAAGTGTTGATCCTGCTGTAGCAGAAATGACAGAAAATCTCAGAAAATTTAAGATTGGTTCATAATATTTTAGATTTTGATAGTAAGTCCGCCAATGATAAGTTGGCGGATAGTTTTTATGCATTAAAATTACTCAGGCTAATAGCTAAATCCGCTAAAAATAAAATGGCAGTCCAGACTTCGCTTGTGTAGAATACCCTTTTCAGTAGTAAGTGGGACAACTATGAATGATATGTATGACTCTGGGTTTGAACATTTAATAGCAAGCAGGTTTGAAGACGCTCTAGAGATATTCAATAAAGCGCCAAAAACCAAGAAAGCTAGAAATCTTGAATATCTAGAAAATAAGCGGCAGTATGGCAGAGCACGGGTTTTTTGTCAGCAAGCACAAATAGCAGGAAACAATAAGGAAGCGCTTCTACAGCAGGTGGAAGAAATCTTAACGCCAATTATTGAAAAAGCGCCCAGATTCATATCGGCTTATATTTGTTTAGGTAGAGCCTATGAACAACAAGGTGAAATCAATGTAGCCTCCGACCTTTATGCTAAAGGGCTTGAGCATTCTCCTGGTAATTATAAGTTAATTGGTTGTCTTGAGTACCTGGAGCAAAAAAATATTTTGGATTTTCCTCAAGTGAGTTTTACGCCATTAAAAGATAGTAGGGATAGTGGAGAAGAAGAACAAGAAAGTAACATCAGCGATAAGCCAAAGAGATATAAAGTTGGATTGAGATAAAGTCAAGTGCCCCGTGATCAGTTGTCATGGGGCAAATCGACAAATATCAAAATTCATTAAAAACAGCCATTTTAGATTGCAACATATCATGCATAGTATATCGAATCCCGCCAACGCCATAACCCGAATGTTTTTTGCCAGCAAATGGCATCCAATCGACTCTAAAAGCCGTATGATCATTCACCATAACAGTGGATGCATCTAATCTTTTAATGGTATCGAATGCAACATCAATATTATTAGTGAAGATAGCCGCCTGAAAAGAAAAATCAAGCTGATTGGCACGTTCAATGGCTTCCAAGCGATCTGTGTATGAGTACACACATACTACTGGCCCAAATATTTCTTGAGTGGATACTTTTGCGTTTTCAGGCGGGTTTAATAAAACTGTTGGTGCATAAAAAGTATCGCTTATTTTCTGACCGCCACAGAGTAATTTTGCGCCGTCATCAACAGCCTCTTTGACCCATTCTGCAACGCGATCAACTTCTTTTGGCCATATTAATGGTCCGACTTCTGTATCTGGTTTTCTGGCATCGCCTACTATGAGTTTAGAGGCTGCTGCGGCTAATTTCTTGGCTAATTTTTTAGCGATACTATTTGGCGCATATATGCGTTGTATGGATACACAAACTTGTCCTGCATGGTAAAAGCCACCTTTTAGTAAAGGAGGTATGATTTTATCAATATTAATATCATTATCAATAATAACGGGGGCAACCCCTCCATGCTCTAAAGCACAGCGCACGCCTGGTGCTAATTTGGCTTTTAAATGCCAACCCACATGCCCTGAGCCAATAAATGATAAAAAGGCAATTCGACTATCTGTTGCCAGCTTTTCGGCAACATGGCTGTTACAAACGCAGATTTGACACCATTGCGATTCTAAACCAGCTTGGTGTACAAGATTAATAAATTTAATACAATTTAGTGGGGTAGCAGATGCCGGTTTGATAATAATAGGGCAGCCAACCGCAATGGCTGGTACGACTTGGTGAACGATTAAATTCAAAGGATGGTTAAAAGCGCTGATAGCAATAACAACACCAATGGGTTCATAGGAGGTATAGGCTTTTCGTCCTATAGACGTTTTTGTATACCCCATAGGGATTTCTTCACCCTGCGTGATTTGAGATAATTCTTTGGCGGCCAAATATATACCATCAATGGCTCTAGCGACCTCAATATGGGCATCCATCAGAGGTTTGCCGCCCTCTGAGGCGATAAGCTGTGCAAATTCTTCTGCTTGATCTTTAACCAAACCAGCGAGTTTGTGTAATATTTCAATTCTCTCATATGGTTCAAGCCAAATATCACGATTTTTAAATGTTTCTTGTGCTATTTTGAGCATTTGCTCTGCATCCTGCGCTGTTGCCAAAGGTATGCTTTCTATTATTGAGCCATCAAAAGGGGATGTCACATCTAAGTGAGTGTTTTCAGATTCTTGTATAGCGCTTGTCATATTAAGCAGACCTTTTCTTTGAGTTCATCAATTAATATTTTTTTACTTTCTGAGTAATCTATTGGTAATTCAATGAGGTGAATGCCGCCCTCTGTAAAACAGCGCTGAATAATGGGCAGTAAGTTTTTGGTTACGCTAACACGATGGCCCTTGATGCCAAAGCTGTCTGCGTATTTTACAAAATCTGGGTTACCAAATTCCAGACCGAAATCAGGTAAATCCATACCGTATTGCTTCCAGCGAATCATGCCATAAGCATTATCGTTTAAGACTAAAATAACGAGGTTTAATTTTAATCGTACAGCGGTCTCTATTTCTTGGCTGTTCATCATAAATCCACCGTCGCCACAAATCGCCATAACTTGGCGGTCAGGGTACAATTTAGCAGCAGCCATTGCGGAGGGTAAACCTGCGCCCATTGTGGCCAAAGCATTATCGAGCAATACTGTGTTTTGTAACATTGCAGGGTAGCTGCGAGCAAACCAAATTTTATAAAGCCCATTATCTAGGGCTATAATGCCATTATCTGGCATGGCTTTGCGGACATCCCAAACCAAGCGCTGTGGTTTAACCGGGAAGGTATCATCATTTTCACCTAAATGAATATGCTTTTGAATATGTTTTTGTATTTTGAAAAAATACGCAAAGTCATGAGATATTGTTTTTTGGGTTTGAGCGGCTATACGCGTTAATGAATCCGAGATGTCTCCAACCACTTCCAGCTGCGGGAAATAGACGTTATCCACTGAGGCAGATTTAAAATTAATGTGAATGACTTTTGTTCCACCATGTTGCATGAAAAATGGTGGTTTTTCCACAACATCATGTCCAATATTAATGATCAAGTCAGCATAATCTATAGCACAGTGTAAATAATCATGATCCGATAGTGCGGCAGTTCCTATGAATAGTGGATGCATTTCACTGACAACCCCTTTGCCCATTTGGGTATTAAAAAATGGGATGCCTGTATCATCAATGAAGTTTGAAAGAACTTTCCAGATACTGGTACGATTAGCACCAGCGCCTATGAGCACAAATGGATGTTTGGCTTGCTGAATAAGTTTAACCGCATCATCAATATTCCTTTGATTGGCAATTTCTCTGCAACGTTGACTGACGGAAAATATTTTATTTGCATTTTGTTTTTCTACAGGTTCTGCGGCAATATCTTCTGGTAATTCCAAATGGACTGCCCCAGGTCGCTCTTCTTCTGCTTGGCGAAATGCTTCTCTGACCATACTAGGAATCATATTGGCATTGACGATTTGCTTGGCATATTTTGTAATCGGGCGCATCATACTAACAACATCTATTATTTGAAATTGCCCTTGCTTACTTTGTTTTATTGGCTTTTGACCTGTGATCATAAGCATAGGAAATGCGCCCAGCTGTGCATAGGCGGCAGCAGTCAAAAGATTTGTGGCACCTGGGCCTAGTGTTGCTAAACAAACACCTGTTTTTCCAGTTAAGCGACCATACGTAGCCGCCATGAATCCCGCACCTTGCTCATGGCGTGTTAAGACTAGTTTGATGCTAGATTGGCGTAGCGCCTCTAGGAAATCAAGATTTTCCTCACCAGGCACAGCGTAGATAGTCTCAACGCCTTCGTTTTCAAGTGCTTTTATAAATAGCTCAGAGGCATTGCTCATATATTTTATTCATCCTTGAATTTTAACGCGCATTGTTAGTCAGAATTCAAATAAAATTGTCTTCTTTAGATATTATACCTGAATATTCCATCTAAAAGCGGCGTCGTTTTCTGGCTTTAGAACAGTTAGAGCGCTTGAACTAAATGATGTTATAAGGATTGCTTTTTTCACGCAGCAACAGCGAGGTTGATTTGCATGGTTAAGAGAAAGTGCCTGATTTATTTTGTTTGTCATGTTATCTGCATTTATCAATTAATAATAAATGCAGAATAACAAGTGTGTTAATAGTAGTCGCACCGACCCCATTCGACGTTCAAGCAGTCTGGAGGTTTCTGCTCAAGTCTGTTTGACATAATTAGCAAAAATAGTGGCGGCATTCGCCCAAGTTGCTGATTGTGGTTCATTTTTAAGCAGTTGGTGTAAATAGGGCAGCAACTGACCTGAAAAGTCACAACTACTTTCCCTAGGTAAAAAACTTGGCAAGTGGTCAATAGCCATTATATCCAAGCTTTGTGGTTCAGCGCATATCCTACGAGTGGGTGTTTTGAATGATGTTATTTTTTTATAAATGGGTAGGGGGTTATGAGGACCGTTAGGGTCACAACTAATATCAGCGATAACGGATAATTTTCTTTTGCTCTCTAATTGTTCCTTAGTAATAAATGGTACTATCTGTGTTGTTAGATAGATACAATTAAACAATAGATTGTGCTCGAAAATTTCGGGATACTCTTGTCTGTCTTTTGTATCTTTTCTATAAAAAAGCGTTGCATTAAGGCCAACTTTTTTTAAAAAAGCTATGACACCTCTACCACACCGGCCTCGCGCACCAATAACCAGGCTAGAGGGGCTATTTTTATTATTTAGTTGTTGCTTGATAATTTCTATCACTTCAGATTCATTAGGATAGAATTCAGGTATCTTAATTTTAGCATTGCTGTTTTTGCATTTTTGCAACCAAATTAATAAAGTTATTGCACAACCCGCAACACCAGCCCAATAACTAAATGTTGTAACACGATTTCCTTTGTCATTTGTTAAAAACTCTAGATCATATAGTAAACCTTTTCCAGTTTTAAAACGCGCTAATAACTGCGCAGCGCCTTCTTGCTCTTTATAAGCATGTGCAAAATATATATGTTTGTGTATTAAAGGTTTGTCTGATACAGGAAGCTCTTTGATACCAAGAATATATGCGCCTTTTGGCGCATCTGGCCAAGTGCCCGCATCAACCATTTCGCACCCTGCGTTTTCATATTCATCGTCACAGAAAATTCTATTTTCACAGCGCTCAACAACTACCTTGTGCTTGCTTCTAACAAGTTCTGCGGCATGTTCTGGAACGAGAGGGGTTCGGCGCTCATGTAGCTTAGTTTCGGATCGTAGCCAAAGTGTTTTTTTCATTATAATTTTAAACCATCTGGGAACTTCCAGGTTGGAAGCTCGCTGTTTGTTGTGGCCGCTTAACCGGCTTATTTATCAAATTAAATATATCCACCAATAGTAGTTATCAAGTAGACATAGGTGCGCTTAAAGTAAAGAACCTTTACTAAACCCACAAGTGCCTCTAGGCGTATTTCCGGTTTGAGTTTCTACTGATGTGCTTGGAGAATTCTCTGCATTATAGGTGTTTCGCATCAATCGCGATAGCAAAACTTTGAATTTCTCGCCATTGGTCGGAGGGTAAGCTGACTCATGCGGGGAAAGTAGAACGCGTAAAAATTAATCAACTTACCGAAGATGATAGTGATATGCTTATTGGCTTAATCTACTGAAGAGCTGGGTATCAGCATATTTTAAATAAAATTTAAGCAAGAAAAATTTCTGACTTATCTTGAAGTGGTCTTGTGGAAGAGGAGTTAATTTAGAGTGCATATTAAAAAACGCTCATTAGGTATTATATCAGTAGCCATTTTATTAGTTGGCATAGTGGGTTATGTTGGCGCAAAAAACTCTATTTCTACCGAATTATATAAGGAAAGAGGGATTTCGTCTTGGTATGGTAAAAAATATCATGGAAAACTTACGGCAAGTGGGAAGAAGTTTGATATGAATGCCTTAACCGCTGCGCACAAAACATTACCCTTCAATACATATGTCAAAGTTAGAAATTTGGAAAATAATAAAGTCGTCACCGTTAAAATTACCGACCGAGGCCCATATGCAGGCGAGCGTATCATCGATCTTTCTTATGGGGCAGCAAAAAAAATTGGTGTGATAAATAAAGGGTTGGTAGAGGTTGAAATCACAGCTCAGCTTGCAACCCAGTGATTGCCAAATCGCTTGAGTTTGCGACAGAACCAGCTGCTGTCTACAGCGGCTTTAAGCTATAGTACTCTTTGTAACAAACAACATAGTCTGCCCTATAACTATCATTTTAAATACTGGATAAAGCTAAGATGGAAAATAATGTCACTCGGATAATAGGTTTTCTGATTGCTTTGATATTTAGTACAACGACATTGTCTAGTATTGCTCCAAAGCAAGTACAAGATGCTCATAGTGGTCACAAGGCTCACGCAGAAAAAAGCGAACATGGTGATAACGGGAAACAAAATAATCCTAATTTACACAGTCACCATGGCGCTGTCACTATTAAAAAAGAAGATTTAGGCTTATTTGAAGTTAAAGTTATGAAAGTCGGCAGTGGCCAACTAAATGAATCCATTACCATTCCGGGTGAAGTAACGTTGAATCAAAATTCAACCACACACGTTGTACCTAGGATTTCAGGTGTCGTGAAAAAAGTACATAAAAACATTGGTGAGAAAGTAAAAAAAGGGGATTTACTGGCAACCCTAGAAAGCATGGATTTGGCCGATGTTAAGGCACAATATTTGTCTTATTTAGAGGTTTTACAAGCCAGTAAAGAAATATATGAGCTTATAGAAAATTTAAAAAAACAAGGCATCACTTACACTAAAGAATATTTAGATTCAAAAGTCAAATATGTGGAAGCCAGAATTAATGCTCAAAATACTAAGCAGAAACTTTTAATCTACGGACTTTCTGAAGCAGACGTCGCTAAGATGGATAAAGATAAAATTAGCGAGTTCATGAAATATGAGGTCAGATCACCCGTTGATGGTGTTGTCTTAGAGCGCCATATTTCTATAGGGGAGTTTATAAAAGATGATACATCCACTATGACTATTGCTAATTTAGATGACGTTTGGATAGATTTTAGTATTTTTCAAGATGATTTTCCTTTTGTCAAAAAAGGCACAGAAGTTACGGTTTCCCCTAGACATCGCTCTGGCAATAGAAAATACCATGTATCATATGCCTCGCCAATCGTAAACGAAACCACACGTACAGGTTTGGCACGTATTATTGCCTCAAATAAAGATAATGCTTGGCGGCCAGGTGAGTTCATTCAAGGGACAGTTGTTAAAAAAAGCAAAAACGTTGATATACTAATCCCCAAAGCTGCGGTTCAAAACATCAAAGGCAAACAAGTTGTTTTTTTAGAGGACGTTGCTCACAAAGGCATATTTTTCCCACAAGAAATTGTGTTGGGTGAAAGGGGAGATGATTACTTTGAGGTTCTCTCGGGTTTGAATGTTGGGGATAAAATCGTTAGTCAAGGCGCTTTTATTCTAAAGGCACAAGCATCAAAATCAGACCTAGAAAGCGGTCATAATCACTAAGTAGGCAGCTCAATGGAAAGATTAATTAAGTTTTGTATTTCAAGCCAACTTTTGGTACTTGTTTTTGCTGCTATCATTATGATAAGCGGTGTCTTTAGTTTTTTTAAGCTCAACATTGACACTTTCCCCGACGTGACGCCTACACTGGTGCAAGTATTTACCGAAACTGAAGGTTTATCACCAGAAGACATTGAAAAATATGTGACCTATCCTATTGAGGTCGCGATGAATGGTTTGCCCAGACTAAAGCAAGTACGCTCTGTATCCAACTTTGGATTGTCCGTTATTAATATATATTTTGAAGATGGCGCGGATATTTATTTTGCCCGTCAAGTAGTTGCGGAAAGACTACAGTTAGCCAGCAAAGGAATTCCTGATGGCTTTGGTGTGCCTCAAATGGGGCCCATTACAACAGGACTAGGACAAATATTATTTTATTATGTCAAAGATAGTCGTAAACAATATGATAAAATTCAAATCAGAACCGTACAAGATTGGATTGTTAAATTTAATTTGCAAAACATACCGGGTGTAACAGAAGTTTTGTCAATCGGCGGCTTGGTTAAGCAATACCAGATTAATGTTCATCCAGAAAAATTATTAAAATACAATGTGTCCCTCAGCGATGTGCTTAAAAGTGTTGATGAAAATAATTCGAATGTTGGCGCACAGTTTATTGTTAAAAACGGGGAAGAGTTTATTATCCATTCTTTTGGTTTGGCACAAAAAGTCTCTGATTTAGAAAATATTGTCATTGATGTTCATGATGGCACACCAATCTATTTGAAAAATATTTCTAGTGTTGCTATTGGTGGTGAAATTCGCCGGGGACTGACGACTCACAATGGCGAAGGTGAAGTGGTTGTCGGGATGGTCTTAAAACTAATCGGTACCAACACATCCGAAGTGATAACCAAAGTGAAAGCAAAAATTGAAAGTATTAATAATAACTTGCCGGAAGGCTTGGAAATTGTGCCCTACTATGATCAAGCGACATTAATTGGAAAAAGCATTGACACAATCAATCAGGCGCTCATTCAAGGCGTCACCCTCGTCATTATTATTATTTTCGTATTTATGGGTGGATTTAAGCCCAGTATTATCGCCGCATTATCTATTCCTTTTTCTATTGCCTTAGCCTTTATCCTTATGAATATAACTGGGATGTCAGCAAATCTAATGTCATTAGGTGGTCTGGCTATAGCGATTGGTATGTTGGTGGACGGCAGTATTGTGATTGTTGAAAACATTGATAGATTATTAAAAAACAATGTGGGCAAACGAAGTTTTGTTCAAACCGTTATTCAAGCTAGTAGCGAAGTCGTTAGCCCGATTATATTTTCTATTTTGACGATCATTATAGTGTTTATACCATTATTTACACTGCAAGGTGTTGAAGGCAAAACCTTTAAGCCACTGGCGATTACGATTACCTTCGGAATGATTGGCTCATTGCTTTATGCCGTCATTGTTGCGCCTGTATTAGCCAAACTGCTCATGAAAGAAAATTCATCTGTTGCCGAAAACAAAGTGGGATGGGTGGACAAATACTGTATTCCTCGTTACAAAAATCTCGTGTCCTATTTTGTATTTCACAGAATGGCAGCAGTTGGCTTGGTGCTAGGTATGTTTCTTATTGGCTTGGCTGCTTTTCCATTCTTGGGATCAGAATTTGTGCCAAGACTAAACGAAGGTGACATGCTAGTTCGTGCGACAATGCCACCGTCTATTTCATTAGAAGAGGCTAAAAAAACCATCACGCGATTTGAAAAAAAGATGCTGGTTAATTTTGATGAGGTGACTACAGTTGTATCCAGAATTGGGAGAGGTGAAGTCGGCGCTCATGCCGATCCTGTTAACAGCGCTGAAATATTTGTCTCTCTGAAGCCTAAAGCAGAATGGACACATGGGAAAAATATGAGTCAATTAAGTGCTGCGATGAGTGAATATTTTGGAGGGTTTCCAGGGGTAAAGTTTAATTTTACTCAACCTATTGCCGCAGCCGTAGATGAGTTATTAACCGGCACTAGAGCACAGCTGGCTATTAAGTTATTTGGAGATGACTTGAATGTGCTAAAAGAAGTTGGTGACCAGATAGAAAGTGTTATAAAAAATATTCGCGGTGCATCTGATGTGCAGGCCGATCAAATTAATGGCTCCCCGCAATTAAAAATCACTATCGATAGAGATGCCATATCAAGGTATAAACTAAATATTAAAGATGTACAAAAAGTGATTAATATCGCTATTGGTGGACAAAATGCCGGTCAGGTTTTTGAAGGTACCAAAAGATTTAACATTAATGTTCGTTACGCTGAAAATTCAAGATCGACAGTAAAAGACATTAAAAATATCATCATAGCCTCCCCAACTGGCGCATTAATCCCATTGTCTAATTTAGCTAAAATAGAAGAGGTTGTTGGCCCTAGGCAAATTTCTCGAGAAAACAGCCAAAGATTTATCACGATTCAAGCTAATGTGCGTAATAGAGATATGGGCTCATTTGTACGTGAAGGTCAAAAGAGCATTGCAGATAATATAAAACTCCCTTTGGGCTATTTTGTGACTTGGGGCGGCCAGTTTGAGTTGCAACAACAAGCCAATAAAAGACTAATGGTTGTCATCCCTATTACATTGTCTTTAGTATTTCTTATTTTATTTAGTAGTTTTAACTCTTTGAAAAGTGCATCTCTGATCTTTCTTAATATCCCACTAGCAATGGTTGGTGGTATAATCGCTTTATTGATTTCTGGTCAAAATTTATCTGTGCCATCTTCAGTTGGATTTATTGCCTTATTTGGCATTGCGTTGGGTAACGGTATGGTGTTGGTAACCTACCTAAACAAACTGGTAATGGAAGGTCAAGAAATAGATATAGCGAGCATCAATGGGGCTTGTATGAGGCTACGCCCAGTCCTAATGACCGCGTTTACGACTGTGCTAGGATTATTACCTCTTTTATGGTCAACTAGCACGGGCAGTGAAGTACAAAGACCTCTGGCGACGGTGGTTATTGGCGGTATTTTTACCTCAACAATTTTAACTTTGCTGGTGATACCATCTGTATACAAATGGTTCTCTGTAACTGAGTATAAAGAGGCATATAGCAATGAAAGAGATCAAGGCGTATGTATAAGAAACATTTAAATGAGTCAAGTCACAGCTAAATACATAAAAATGTCTTTGAATCTAAAACTGGCACTTATCCTGGCGATCATGTGTTTTCCAGTTTATCCAACTTGGAGTGAAACATTTAAACCGACAACGAGTTCAACTGTAGAATTCAAACACAAACGCTATTACGTTGACTACATTGTACATATTAACTCATCTCCTGAAAAGGTCATACATTCTTTAACCGATTATGAAAACTTGCACAATATTATACCTTCTATTTCTAATGCCAGGTTGTTAGCAGTCCATAGTAATTATGATTTAGTGGAAACAAACTTAAATAGTTGCGTGCTATTTTTTTGCAAAAAGATAATTAACGTCCAGAAAATCATGATTACAGATAGTACGATTACCGCTCGTACTATTCCTAATAAAAGTGACTTTAAATATGGCATAATGACTTGGAAAGTTGAGGAACGTGCAGGCATAACAACTTTAAAATATCATGCTGAATTTGAACTTAAATTCTGGATCCCCCCTTTTATTGGGCAATCGTATTTAATGCGTAGACTGAAAAAAGAAGCTGACCTTTTATCAAGAGGACTCGAAAATATTTAGTGCGGAATTAAAGCGTGCCGTTTTGAAAAAGAGTTTGAGGCGTTTCATGATGAGCACGTCAAAAAGCGTTGATATTGCCACTAAAGACAGTCGCTATTTTTTGTTTGGTGACTGGGGTTAGTATTCTTTTAATTAAAATTTAACGTTCTATATTAAAGTATGTGAATTAAATATATGAAAATTTCAAATAGTTACGCAATGTTGGATGGGGGGTTTTATGAGAAAATCAACCCTATCCCTGTTCGAGAACCAAAAATGTTTTTGTGGAATAGCACTTTAGCTGAGCAGTTAAAATTTTTAGATTTGAGTGAAGACTCAAATATTTTGTCACAAATCCTTTCAGGCAATAATTTGATTCCTGGTTCAATTTCCATTGCAATGGCCTATGCTGGACATCAATTTGGAAATTTTGTGCCTCAGTTGGGAGATGGCCGTGCACATTTGATTGGCGAAACAGTAGATCGATACGGTAAGCGTATGGATATTCAGTTGAAAGGTTCTGGCCCAACATCATTTTCACGAGGAGGAGATGGAAGATGTGCGCTTGGACCAGCCGTTCGTGAGTTTATTATGAGTGAAGCTTTGCATGCATTAGGTGTGCCTACTACACGCTGTTTAGCTGTGGTTACAACAGGCGAGAGTGTGATTCGAGAGATACCTTTACCTGGGGCAATCGTAACAAGGGTTGCATCTAGCCACCTGCGTGTTGGCACCTTTGAGTATTTCGCAGCTCGCAGTGATCAAAAATCCTTAATGATACTTGCTGATTATGCAATTGAACGTCATTACCCAGAGTTGCACAAAGAAACAGCGAATAAATATGTGCTTTTTTTAGATAAGGTTATTGCTCGGCAAATTCATTTGATAGTAGAGTGGATGCGAATTGGTTTTATTCACGGTGTCATGAATACGGATAATACAGCCATCTCGGGAGAGACAATTGATTATGGTCCCTGTGCAATGATGGGCGCTTATGATCCAGATACCGTCTTTAGCTCCATTGATCTGCATGGCCGATACTCTTTTGGTAACCAATCATATATTGTACAGTGGAATATGGCACGTTTGGCTGAGAGTTTATTATCTCTTATAGATACTAATGAAGCAAGAGCCGTTAGTATCATAGAACCATTTATTGTGGACTTTCCTGAGCGATTCAAAAAAGTTTATATGAAAATGATGGGGCAAAAACTAGGCTTATTCAGCATGGATTATGAAGATGAGAGCTTGATTGTTTTATTCCTCGAATTGCTAAAAAAGAAAAAAATGGATTACACAATATCTTTTTACAATTTAAGCTGTGCGTTGACTTCAAAGGCTGTTGCCAGTTCATTGAAAGTAGAACTAGGTGAGTGGTATGAGTTGTGGTATAACCGAGTAAATAGACAAAAATTTACGCAAAAAGAAATTATTGCGCTGATGAGAAAAAATAATCCCACTGTTATACCTAGAAACCATCATGTTGAATCTGTTATTCAAAGTTGTTTAACAACAAAAACAGCTACAGCTGCAAATGAATTTCTTGCAGTGCTTCGGAACCCATATCAAGAAGTATCTCAAACTAAAAAATATCAAGACTCAGGAGCGAGTGAAGATGCATGCTACAAAACATTTTGCGGCACTTGATTTGATGTTGTAAGCAAATAATTCTGTGGCAAGCTATGGCTATGAATTTGTGTTGTTCTCAAACGTTTTTTTTAAATAATAAATGAGACTCGCTATCTATACAGTCACCGACTTTAGATCAATTATTTTTTGCTTCCTATAATGTTAGTTTGACAATACACAGTAATAGTTAATACTAAAGTGCCTATACAAGCATTTTGGTGCAGCAAAGGCAGTTGTATGAAAATTAAGCAGTTTTTCACTCAAGAACTCGTTGTAATGAACCAAGAACATGTTCAACCATCAACCCCTCATCAAAAACCTGAGTATAATGACACAGAGCCTGCACCAAAGTCAGAGAATATCCAGCCTGAACATCCGTCCTTAGAACACCAGAATAATCCCCCACCTTCTGTTTCTGCACAAACACAAGACAATCGCAGAACCATGGAAACAGCTGTTACAGCAAAAACATCTTCACCAGAAGAAGATAATGGCGGCCTACAAGCATATATGCATACCAGAGGTGAATATGCGCATCAGGCTCATCATACAAACAAACCAATAACCCACATCAAAGAGCATCATTTTGATGCCAAAAAGCCTGAGCAAAACGATGACACTCAAGATTTAAAATATCCTTCTCATGATTTCTTCCAAGATCAGAGCATTTATAATGAAATACAGAGCGAAGTATACAAAAAGTATTATGGCCATGAGTATAGAACTATCGATGGCTCTGGAAACAATCTGTCCAACCCAGAGTATGGCCAAGCCCAAACCCAGTTTATACGCATGGTGGAAAGTGATTACGCGGATGGTCTCAACATCCCCGCAGGGGATACTCGGCCCAGTGCTCGGGTGGTGAGTAACTTGGTCAGCGAGCAAAACACCGAATTCCCCAATACAATGATGGCCAGCGATATGTTTTGGTTATGGGGACAATTTATCGATCATGATATTGACCTCACGGGGGAGGGCGTGGATGAAGCGTTCCCCATTATAGTGCCCGAAGGTGATCCTGATTTTGACCCCGCCTTTACAGGTACAATGTCTATTATGTTTACCCGTTCTGGTTTTGATGAAACCACAGGCATAGACACTCCCAGAGAGCAGGAGAATCATATTACTGCTTTTATCGATGCTTCCATGATTTATGGCTCAGATGAGGAACGTGCCGCATTTCTACGCGATGAAGGAGGCAAACTTAAACTCAGTACAGGAGACTTATTGCCACTAAATACCGCGGGACTGGCTAATGCAGGTGGGCCTTCAGATACTTTATTTATTGCCGGGGATGTTAGAGCCAATGAAAATGTGGCTTTAACCAGCTTGCATACTTTATTTGTGAGAGAACACAATAGACTAGTGGATGAGTTCCAAGCTAAATACCCAGCTTACAATGATGAGCAACTCTATCAAGAAGCCAAACGTTTAGTGGAAGCTGAAATACAATCCATCACTTACAAAGAGTATTTACCGCTTTTACTTGGTGTGGATGCCATTCCAGACTATACCCAATACGATAATACTATTAATGCTCAAATAGCCAATTTATTTACTACAGCGGCTTATAGATTAGGGCATACCTTACTGTCAGATGAAATAGAGAGACTGAATGAAGATGGTAGCGTGGCAGATAGTCATTTGTCATTGCAAAATGCTTTCTTTAGACCGGACATACTAATGGCAGAGCCTGAACAAATAGATAATATCTTCAGAGGCATGTCACAAGGTTTAGCTGAAACGGTGGATACCTTTATTGTAGAAGATGTGAGAAGCTTTTTATTTGGTCCTCCTGGTGCAGGCGGCTTAGATTTGGTCTCGTTGAACATACAAAGAGGTCGTGATCATGGTCTACCGGATTATAATACAGTGAGAGAAGCTTATGGATTGCTTAAGGTCACTGATTTTTCCGATATTACTTCAGATGTTACTTTGCAGGCTAATTTAACAACCTTATACGATTCTGTAGATGATATCGATTTGTTTATTGGTGGTTTAGCTGAGGATCCATTAGATGGTTCTATGTTAGGAGCTTTGTTTCAAGCCATTATTTTGGATCAATTTATACGTCTTAGGGATGGGGACAGATTTTGGTATGAAGAGAGGCTTTCCCAAAGCGACGTAAACGATATAGATGCCTTGAAACTCTCTGATATTATTGAGCGCAATACCGATATCGATGTGATACAAGATAACCCTTTTCTTTCTTATCAGCGCCTCGGAGGCGATGATGCTAATAATAATCTGATAGGCAGTAATGGGATGGACTTGCTGATTGGTTTTGCTGGCGAGGATAGCTTATTTGGTTTAGACGGTAACGATGAGCTTTTTGGCTTAGAAGACGATGACATACTCACGGGTGGAGCTGGCAATGACCGTTTTGTACATAGACCTGGGGATGGTATGGATACGGTAACAGATTTTAATCCTCATGCAGATTTAGATACAGAGCAAGATAGCATTGATTTAACCGCGCATGATGCGAAAATAGAGGACATTCAACTCACACAAATGGGTGCAGACACCATAGTGAGTGTGCATGGCATACAAGCAATGACTTTAAGCAATATTTTGGTAGAACAATTGTCTTCTCAAGATTTTATGGTTTGATTTATATGACGGTACAATACAAAATTCTTTAAATACTTAAGAACAAGCTCTAGATTTCAGCTAATTCATGGGCATCATTTTATCCATCTAATCGCTATAGAAGTGCAGATGCAACATCTTAGATCAGGTATGCGAATATGCTTGAAGTGCTTTAGATAACTATGTACTATATTACTATATTCATTTAACTTATAAAGAGGCTAATATGGCGAACGTAATTATTATTGGGGCTGGTCCTTCAGGTTTGACCGCGGCATGTTCATTAGTGCAAAAAGGACATACCGTCACAATTTTAGAAAAACAATCCGAGGTTGGCGGAAGAGTAAAAACTGTGAAATTCCATGGTCAAGACGTCGATACCGGGCCTTCTTGGATACATAACAGCGAACATCCTGTTGCAAGGTTATTCAATAATACTGGAAGATATGAAGAATTCTTTCGAAAAAATAAACAAGGATACTCACTTGAAGAGTTCAAAAAAGAAAAAAAACAGACTCTGAAATTTCAAGATCATTTTTTCAACATTATATTAAGTACAGACAACTCAGATTTAGCCATGAGTGAAATTTATCAGTTATCCTGGAATGGATTAATTGATGAGCTGTTTAATGAACAACCCGGTGAGCATAGTTACTTAGGGCAATTGCGAGACTTGTTTAGCATGCTTACCGAAGATGAAATCGTTCTTGATTATGCCAGCCCTATACATAAAGAGATTTTTAAACAAAAATTGGCTTCTATGCTGGATGTTGATATGGAGATGGACTCTATTGTTGCTGGACAAAACTACGTAGGCCTTGGAGATGAAAATTTTCTACCTGAAGACAACATTTCCAAAGTGACAGAGCACTTGCTCAGCAAATCTATGCAGCTGGGTGTTACAATCCGCACCAACGTTGAAGTATCTCATGTCTCTAAAAATCAAGTTACTTACTCGAGGGATGGCTTTCCCATAACTGAGAGCGCGGATAAGGTTGTTGTTGCAATCGCGCCTAACGATTATGATAAACTCAATATCGAATTAGCAAATGAACAAAGTATAGCTGTTAAGAACTTCAGACCGTCTGGCCGTGCAAAAATTATTTTGAAACTCAATCAGACTTGTGAGCAAGTAAGTTCTCAAAGTGTAGAGGTCGATGGTAACAGTTTGTACATAACCATCAAGAAAAAAGGTGATATAGCCTACATTTTAGTCCCTGCTGAAAAAGTAAGTGAAAATGCAGAGGCATTTATTGACGCCGTAGTCGAACCTGCCCTAAAAAGTGCATTAAATAATAATAGCCTCAAAGTGGACGCATATAAAACGTATCATGCGGATGGTAATAGTTGGTTTTCTTTAAAGAAAGGCTCTTGCCCTGTAAAAAACAATATGGATGACGATAGCATTGTCTTTCTTGGCGTCGCCACCGGTTGTGATGATGCTATTCACAGCGTTGTGACCCGCGCTGCCATTGAAACAGGGCAAGCCGATCCAGATTTATTTTTAGAAAATTTATTTAAAGCGTCTCCGGCAAAGAGCAATAAATTAATGTAATTTGAAGGGGCATTGGATCTTCGCTGTTTTCTCGATTGCTATTCAAGGAAATCGAAATGACACAGATATTAGGGGGCTAGAGAGGTATTCATACAGCCCTCTGTGCCAATGTGAGTTTTGAAAAAATTGACGAACTATAAACAGGCTTCTTGTTGCAGCTGAAGGTTTAAGCTTATACTAGTATATTCCTATAGAAGAATGAGTCTCAACAGGCAGATGTTAGCTCATGGCCCTATTGGATTGCATACTATTAGACTTTCCTAGATTAGAATGGCTAAGGTTGTCTTAACAAGACTAGTTTAGTATTAATTTCAATAATGGATGAGAAGGGACTACTCAGATGAAGCCGCAAACCTATGTAAAAAAAATCAAAGAGCAATATGAATCTTTACCGTACCCTGCTCGAAGCCCAAAAGATGAAATG
>CAZWHY010000003.1:0-113266 GCA_964633725.1 Uncultured Candidatus Berkiella sp. | reverse complement strand
GATGGAGGATGCCTTATGCTACGAATCTCTGTGAAATTCGTGGGGATCCCTCAGCGTAATGGGGATAATGGGGCCATAGCCTTCCATTACATCAAAACCATAACTTGGAGTGAATACAGACAAGTCATCTTCACGTTCCACTTCCAAATACTCGGCGCCTGGAACCCCTTTGGTTTTTATTTTTTCTCTTATCTGTGGAGGGTGATAAGGTTCACACTGAGCAGGATAATACTCAGGTTGTTTGCTGCTAATTAATAATTCAGCAAGTTTCTCTGGTAAGTTGGTTTTTTCTCTCAAAACAATAATAGGTTCTACGACCTTCACTTGTGGCTCAAGCAAGTTTTTAATCTCATCTAAACATACTTCCATTTGAGCCTTTACTATACCTTTTAAATTAAAAGTAAATGTTTTGTCAGAGGTAATGACATCTAAAAAAACATATTTTTTGCTAATGGCAAACTTTATAGTATCTTTTCGATTTTTAAACCTTGGCACAGTCAAAACCAAGCTAAAATCACCTGAGTTTACAACAATATCACCATAACGGTCCAATTCTTTAGAAACCAGACTGACATCCAGGTCAAATATACTGATTTTCAGCTCATCTATCATAGGTAATACTATTTCAGATATCAGGCTTTTTAGTAACGCATGCTTGTTTGGCTGCATCCTGATACGTTGGTTGTTCTTTATCCCATCATTGTATTGTTTTAAGGCGCTTAATACTTTCAGTCTCAGTCTTGGATTCAAATCTTTCTCCAACAAATTCCTGCTGGTTTCTACAAGACCATTATCCAAAATATTGGAGTGACCGTAACAGTCAATCACCTCTAAAAATAAATGTGCTGCTTTTTTATTCCAGCCCTGTAATAGATAGATATCAACAAAAACTTTTTTTGCGCGAGCTTTGTAATCTTTACTTTTTATTTTTAATTTTTCATTATTGAGTACCAAGCTAGTATTTTCACGCATAGCCTTATGAGCCAAAGTCAAAGCAACATCAATGTTCCCTTGTTTTATATAGGCTCTAGCCATATATAACAAAGCACCGACACGCGCATCCACAAATGCATTAAAATCATTCACATGTTGTTGGCGCAAAACAATCCTGAAGTGACTAAAGATGTCTTTAATAAAAGACTCAAAAACCTGCATGTTAATCACATTTCCATCAAAACACTGCAAATCTTCTAACTCATTTGCGATTGAAAGCATACACTTATAAATTTTATCTATACCTTGGCTACAATCATGGAATATTTGTGCTTGCCATTTTGGGATTGTTGATCCTGCTAAATGTATATGTTCAACCGCGGCATTCAGCACAGCCATAACTTGCCTATTTGCCAAATTGCTCAACGTTATAGTTTTGTCTGATTGCTTTAACTCAAGCAGTATACCCAACAATAACGCTTGTATAGCCTCTGACGTATAGTCTAATCTGCCTTTAGAGACAGCATATTCTTTTTTCCAATGCTCTCTGGGCACTTTTTTAGTGCGGCTAAACTCATCTTTTCTTATACTGTTCAAAGTGGGTTGTTTTAAGTCACATTCTTCTTCCCTTTGTTGTATTTTAGAATATTGTTCTTGCGCGTCGACCAGTTCTTCTTCTGGCAATAGGGCTTTAATTCGTTCAATATACTCTAAATTTTCATTCTCAAATGCTTGTATCGATAGCGCTAATTGTGTTGTATTAATTTTTACATCTGGGTTTTTTAAACATATTTCTAAAGACTCTAGATTACTTATCACCACGAATTTTGGCTTAGCCATATCTGCTAACTGTTTTGTACCTAATAACAAAAATGGCCCCATAGGCCTATTTAAGGGGTTATATTTTTTTAAAATAGTCTCTGGGATATTATTTATATCCAACCCAGCACCCGCGTATAACAATAAATTATAGAAAGGGATTTTACTTTTGGCTCTTATGTTCTTTTGCACTATCTCCAAGGGTGATTGTAACAACCCCTGCATTGATAGTTGAGGCTTAAGGCAATAGCCGTTTTCTAAAATAATTTTTGCAACTTCTGGCGTCTTCACTGATAATGCAAAAACAAAAGGGTCGACATCTTGAATGTCTCTAAGTGTGCCATCTGCGCCTGCTCGCAAAAGTATCTTTGCATTCTCAGGTTGATTCCCTAGGACAGATAAGTGTAAGGGCGTTGCTAAATGTGTAGATTGAGCATTTAATTCTTCAGGGGGTAATTTTCGAACGAGACTAGTCACGACATCTGGTAAACTTCTTGCTGCAGCAAGGTGCAACGGTGTATTGCCTGATTGTGAACCACGATGTATTAAATCAGCACCTTTTTCTATTAGAAGTTCAGCTGCTTCACTTTGTTCGAAAATGATAGCCAAATCTAGCGCAGTTTGGTCGCCCAATACAACAGCATCAATCATGGCACCTTTAGACAATAAATATTCTATTACGCTCTGTAAACCTTGTCTTACAGCCTCTATTAAAGGGGTTGTTTCGGGATACTTTGCTTTTTTAACCGGCCTTGCATTAACACTATATTGTTTTTTCTCTACCAGTTTCTTAACCTTTTTTAAGATGGCCTCTTCTTCTTCAGTAGCTCCCTTAATAAATTTTGCTAATTTTATACCGCTTAACATAATTGCTTTTCCACACCTTTCATTCTAATTTCGTCATTAATTTCAACCGTACATAGTAATTGAACTAACATATCTATGTCAATACATATTATTCTAAGAGGCGATTATTTACTTAGCAATTTACGCTGAAAAATAGTGTATGTACATCATTTAACATTAAAAATGAGACATATTGGCTAGTATTCTAAATTCCAAGGTGTTAGAATTCGTGGAGAACAAAAGTTAGTTGCCTAATCTTTTCCTTGCAAATCATAAAACAATCGAGCGATATATAAATTTATGAATACTTTATCTCAAAACCAAATACTTTTAGTCCATGGTGGATCAATTCATAATGCTGTCGGTTCCGCTATGTTTTCCCTCATAGGAGCCGCAGTCGGTTTTGTCACTGGGCCCTATTTCATGCCCTTAGTTCACACAACATCAGACTCATATCGCGCAGAGATTACAAACTATATCATTGACAGCAAAGCAGGTGATTACGGTATCCACACACTCCCAGATGCCATTGGCGCATTGGTTGGAATCTATGTCGGTGGCTTGTTGGGTGGGGCTTTGGGCGCCGCTATCAGTTAGAAACCAGAAAAGTCTATTAGGAATGGGCATGTAATAACTTACTCACTGATTCTTTACCCCATACGGTACATGAGCAGACGTAATATCTTGGCTAACACTGTCACAATTGGCATGTTGATCATCAAAGAAAATATCTGCTTGAAAAGCTTTTAAAAAAGAGCGCTTGTCCATACCGCCTAAAAATAAAGATTCATCAATCCTGATATTCCAACTTCTCAGTGTATTAATCACACGCTCATGTGCAGGTGCTTGCCGTGCTGTAACTAGGGCTGTACGAATAGTGATGGGCAAGTTTTCTATTTGCTGTAAAGTATGCAGCGCACCTAAAAATTGACTAAACGGCCCAGGATTCATCGGATGATTCGCTTTGGATTTTTCATGTTGATTAAATGCCGCTAAACCTTCTTTTTGAAAATATAATTCAGACTCATCAGAGAATAATACCGCATCCCCATCAAAAGCGATTTTTAGTTCATTGGCGGTTTGAGTGCAATTGCCAGAATCTAAGATTTGTGCAGCAGCGCAGCCTGATGCCACCGCTTGTGCCACATCTGCAGCGTCTAACGATAAAAATAATTTCGCATTAAAAGCTTGAGCATAAGCATAAGGTGTTTGCCCACCACAAAATGCCGCTCGGCTGATATCTAAGCCATAATGTTCTATAGAGTTGAAAATTCGCAATCCCGTGTCTGCCGTATTTTTAGATAATAAAATTACTTCAACCAGTGCCTCTTCTGGACACCTGCCTTCATTGAGTTTTAAAAACTTCTCTACTAAGTGGTAAGCTGAGCCTGGCTCTAATATCTTATGCTCATTTTGCTCTTGATACTCTCTATAGGCTTTTATACCCTGCTCTTCATAGATAGTATGGCAAGCATTTAAATCAAATAATGCTCTAGAGGATATGGCAACCACTAGTTTATTTTTCATGCTAACATTCATGATCTATACTCGCTTTATGACTTGTGTTACTTTGAATATTATCGCGGGGAAGCTCCCAAAATACTTGAGAAACAGGAAAATACAAAGCACAACGGATCTCCCTATTTTCTATTTGACTGAACGTATAGCGGTACAACTCTAATTGCTTTCCATACGTATTTATTTCATATTCTAAATCTAATTCTTCTGCAGTTGTGGCTTGATTAATTTTAAAATCAATAATCCAGCGCACATTATTTTCATCGACAAAAGCATAATCTATAACAATGCTTCTGATTTTGTTTTTAAGTTTTACCCCAAAAGATTTTTCTGATAACCGATAATGATGTCCCTCATGCATTATCCATTGCCCAGTGGGATCGACAAATATTTTAGACAAACCTTGAGAAATAAGATTTTCAGCGCTAGTATTATCCTGCAAAGATAGACCAAAAGATTTTAATAATGTTTTAGCTTGGTTTTGCAAATAAGATAAGTTAATACCCATATCTAAATTTTGCAAATAATATGCTATCAATTGATGAAACAGCACACCCGAGACTCTCAACCACTCTTCTCCATGTTCTGGCCAATTTAAATCTGTTTCGTCGTCAGCGTCTTCATTTTGTGCTTTATAATCCGGTAAATATTTTTGTATGTCTTGTGGCAAGCACCAATTAGCAGGCAATCGACGTAATAGTTTCGTTGCTTTTTCATTATCTAAGTTTGGCTCTGCTTCTGGTTTTAACTGTCCCGCTTGCTTTAAGTCTGGCTGCAACTTAACATCCGCTTTTTCCAACAATGACAAAAAGCTAGCTGAACGAGCTGATTTTCCCTCGCCTTCCGCGTCAACATAACTCAAAAATAAAGTGGTTTTCGCTCGTGTCATTGCCACATAAAACAATCGTTTTAGTTCATGCGTTTCTTTATTTTGTAAAATACTATTAATATAAGCATAGATGGTCTTGTCTGGGTTTTGTGTTTTGGCACCTAACATTAACATCGGCTTACCAAGCTGCATACTCTCATGCCAGTTTAATATCTCTTGATCACGACGCCTGGCGCTGCTTTGTAGTTCTGGCAAAATAACCGTATCAAACTCAAGCCCTTTGGATTGGTGGATGGTCATCAACTGAACCCCCGCCCCTATATGAGATGGGGGTTGATGTGACTGATCAACATATTTCGCAGTCAGTTTTTCTTCTAATAAATCTATATCCACATTTTGTGAACCATCCGATATGCGATCAATTAACTTTAAAATCTCGTCAATATCGCTTAATGCCGCCACATCATAACAAGCAGGCCCACCCAAGGCAGCCCAAAGGCCTTTCACCCAATGACTTAACTTTATTCTATGTCGCGCTTTAATCCAATAATCTAATAAAGGCACAACGTTATTTAATTTTTGCTTCGCGTGCTCGCTTAAATTAGTACAACTTTCATATTGTTGTAAAACCACCCAAAAATGTGATTGTACTTCCATATGACTTAAAATCAATAAATCTTCTAAAGTCAAACCTACCCAAGGCGATCTTAAAATAGAAAACCATGCGATTCTATCATCCCAATTTAATAGTGCTTTGAGTAAAGACAATAGATCTATTACATGCGGCCTGGTAATGAGCTGGGAGATTTCTTTGGCAACAAATGGAATACCATGTGTTTGCAATAAAGGTAATAAGGTAAATAATTGCCTACGCGCACGCACTAATACCGCTATAGATTGCGCAGGATTGTCGATAAGCTGACGTTCAATAAATACCACAATCTCTTGAGCTTGGGCTAGACTAGACTCAAAGCCATCAAAATATAAAGTCTGCTGTTCAACTTTTGGTTTGGCCGCAAACGCATTCCTATAAGATACTGCCCCAATCGCCAGATTATCTTGTGGTGGAAAAATATCGGTAAAACTTTGATTTACCCAAGACACAAGATTTTCACAAGTCCTAAAGTTTTGCTTTAATGATATATTCTGTAAAGGTATTTGGCTCAACCCCTGTTTTTGTGCATGCAAAAACACACTGACTTCAGCCCCTCTGAATCGATAAATCGACTGCATCGGATCGCCCACTAAAAAAACAGTACGTCCTTCATTAGGTTGCCACTCTGCGGTCAAACACTCTAACAATTGAAACTGTATGGCGGATGTATCTTGAAACTCATCGACTAGAATATGTGATAATTGGTAATCTAAGTATAAAGCAATATCTGTAGGTCCTTGCTCATTTTGCAAAGCATATAATGCGCCCAAACTCATCTCAGTAAAATCAACCAAACCAGTTTCTTTAAAACCGAGATTTAAATGCCCCACTAATATAGGTAAAATTTGACTCAAACTACGAATCAAACCAAGCTCCTCTTCAAACAAAGGCAATTCAGGTAATAAACGCATATCTTGCAATAATAGCTGAAGGCCAGAAATATTTTTCAAATCCTCTATGAGGTCTATAAATTGCTCTTTATGAATTTTGCGTTTTTCTTTTTCAGCTTTATCTTTTGTGCTAGAGGGACCTAAAAAACCTTGTTTCTTGGTAACGGATTTTCGCCATTTGCCATCTTTAACCAGAAGCAAATCAGATAAATCAACCCAAAATTTTGTATCATCACATTGTGATTCTAAACAAGATATCTCACAATCTTGCTCTAAGTTCTTTGTAGCCTGCTGAATAATTTGTATTAAATTAGACTCAACAGGCTGCAAACTATTCATTATTTGCTCAACATGCGCATTAGTACAACTTTTTATTGTCTCAGTGAGATACGCTTCCAAATCATTGCTTAAAGACCCATCCATGACATGCATTAGCCATTGATCGCGTTTTGCTAATAACTGTACCAATAAAACCGATAGTTTTTCTAAGTTATTATCGAACGCTAACAATAAATTACGATACGCCGGAAACCAGGCATCTTTTCCCGAAGTCTCTAGCATAAACTGCTTGACCGCATTTTGGTAAAGCACATTGGCAAATTCATGAATATCCGGCTTACCGCCAAAATGGGATAATATCGGTGTGCGATAAGCTAACATCATACATAAAGAATCAATCGTCATAATGCGCAAACGATTTGGATTCGCTATCACTTGCCAACCATGTTGCTCATCTCTTTTCAGTACTTTTTGAGCCAATTGTACTGCGGGCATGTCTATGTTTTCATTGTTTTTCGCATATTTTAACGACTGAATAATCCGCAGTTTCATTTCACTGGCTGCTTTTCTGGTAAAAGTCAAAGCAATGATTTCTTCTGGGTCACGCTCAACATGTGCCAATAAGCTCAAATATCTGCGTGTTAAAAGCTCTGTTTTACCAGAACCTGCGGGTGCTTCCACAATAAAAGACTCACGGGGATTTAAAGCGGCTTGCCTTTGTGCTTGATCCATTATGCATGCTCCGCTATACGACAAAATGACATCAGATCACAATAACGGCAGGTCTGAGCCTCATTCATTGGGCTAACGTCTGCTTTACCGCACATAAAATCCTTTGCTAAGTCCGTTAATGCGATATGCCATTCTTGTGTTTGCTCTAACCACGTAATAGATTTTCGCGTATCCTGAATCGGCGTTATCCCTTCTATATTTAAATCAGATTTTGCACTCAAACCAATCATTATGGGCTCTTCTTTTTCTATTGAGAACCAAGCCAATGATTGTGGTGGATGTGTATAGTCTCCTTGCAAATATAGTGGCAATTGGGGATCCTTAAGCGGTGTGTATAATATATCGTTTAAATGCTTTTTGCCTGTTTTATAATCTATCATCAGATATTCTTGTTCACCAATTCGATCGATTCTATCCATTCTGACATTAATATGCAGTCCACTTATTTCTATATGCCTTTGATCTTCTATGGCCACTACATTAAATTCTGGTCTTTGTTTTTCATACGCCATCACAGAATGCATGATCTCTAATAACCGTGTTTGCTCAATTTCCCAATAATGGCCACTCAAGGTATATTGAGATTGGTGTTTTTTGATGACCGTATCAATAATTTTTTTTAAAAACCCTGTTAAACCATCACCTAGCTCTAATAATGCTTTTTGAGATTTTAGTTGCTCCCAAATTATCTGCAATATATCATGAACTAAAATACCACGTGTCATCGGGCTTAAACCTAGTGTTTTGCTCTCAGGTTTAGTTGCCTCTAGCCTAAATTTAGCAAATGCTTTAAATGGACAATTGGATTGAAAGCCTAGTATCTGGCTACCACCTTTAAACTGCGAACCCGCTAAAACGGCTGGTGCCGTATCATCGCTAAAATATTCTAACGCGGCTGATGCAAAAATGCTTTCTAATGACAACGAGGATGCTGGTTGGTTTGGTAATAAATCCTGGATCTCAATTGTCTTTAAATTGGCAATCAATTCACTAACATACACTTTATTATTATCCACATTGGCTGGATAACTACAAATAATATGCTTGGCACTGTGACATAGTTTATTCGTCAATATTTGCGAAAATGTTAGCTCTCTCTCTGCTGAAGCGTGAGGCATATTATGCGTTCGTTGGATATCAATCGGTATGAATGGATTAGGCTCTGCTTTAGGCGGCCAATTCTCATGATATAAATTCATCACCCATAAGGCATCAAAAGCCAAACCAGACGCCTCTAATATACCCAAAATTTGTATAGGTGCCCCTTTATTTTCTGGCTGAAAGGGTATGTTAGACAGTGCTTTTTTAAATTGTTCCAATGCTTCGTTAACATTATGAGAAACACTTTCCACCTGAACTTGCGCAAACTCGTTTAAAGCTTGATACAAGCGCTTAACCGCTTGATGCTCGATGCTGTTTAATCTGCGCTCACCTGGCCATTTGAATATTTTGAATACAGATTCAAATTCCGTTTTCCAATCTATTGGCTCTTTTGATTGAGATATTTTTGCTTGTCTGGCTTGTAGTGTTACAAGCGATTGAGTCAATTCACCTTCACCCCCAAAGTTTTTGGTTATCAGGACGATTAATTCTGTTAGTGATATTTTTATCTTAACTTCTGTACGTAACTGAGACACCAATGCCTGCAATGTTTCATATTGTGCCACGCCATCTTGTATATAAGGCGATTGCAATATTGCAATAATATCTTGCATATTATTTTTGTATTTTAATAAGTCTAGTAATAATAAAGCTGTTTGTATAACCGGGTACTGCATTAGGGGTATAGCAGATGATACATTGAACAAAGGATCGACATAGTCTTCAGGGTTGAGATAATGTAATGGGGTAAATAACGTTTTAAAAACCTCTAAAATTTCATTTCTGAATGCAGGTAAATTCGGCACAACAATGGCAACTTTTTGCTCAGGGTTTGACTCCAAGTTTTGTTTGGCCCATTTTGCAGCACATAACATCTCGTCTTCAATATTTTTGCAATTTATTTTATATAGAGATTCTGGCTCTATTATCTCAGGTTGAGCATATGTAACGTCCCAGTCTAAGTCCGATAAAGTGAGAAATAAACACTTCACCTGTGGCGTTAAATCATCAAAACCAAAACAAACAATCTGATTTGTTTCATATGATTTAGTCAAGCATTTAATATTGTTTTTGACAACCGTAATAATTGTACTCAGTAGCTGAGCAGAGTCTATACATCCTCTTAACTGTAATGTTGCTCTATACTCATCGCAAAATTCTTTAAAGGCGACTTGATCGAACTCCGTAAATTTATCATCCAACAGCGCCACTTGATCCCATTGATTTAAAATATTCCAAGCACTGTTTACCAGTTTTGCAGTACTATGGTAACGTAATAAATTGGGGGCATAGCTCGATGATGAAATGATTTTTTCTAGCATTAATAGTGAAGACATTGGTGATAGTAAACTTGTTGACACCCAACCTGCGGTTTCTGCTTGTTGCCAAATAATTTTCAGCCAATCTTGCAAGCTATAAATTTTAGCACTTTGCCACGCTAACGCTTTATTTGAATCTAATATTTTTTGATTATATTCTTCTATTAAAGCCGTTGCCAAACGCCGTGTTGGGCACACCAAAATACAGCCTTTATTGAGTGCTTCGATTAATGCATTACTTAGAATCATTTTTTTATTTTAAAACCAATTTTATTTACAGTTATTTTTTATTTTTATTTCAAGTTGCTGGCCAAGGAAACCAGGATCAACTAACCTTAATTTACCTCAGAACAATAACTAATCATATAAAATACCGAGCATATTATGACTTTTCAGTTGAACGCCCCTAGTAATGGATTAATTGGCCATAGAGGCTTAGCCAGCTTCGCCCCAGAGAATACTCTCATTGGCTTTCAAATGGCCAAAGCTAAAGGCTTCGAATGGATTGAGTTTGACATTCAACTATCAAAAGATAATGAGCTGATAATTATTCATGATCATAACCTAAATAGGACAACCAATGGTAATGGCTTAATATATGAACAGCATTCAGAAATTCTGTCCACATTAGATGCTGGTAGCTGGTTCGATCGAGAATTCGTAGGTTCTGCAATACCTAATTTAGAAAGAGATTTGCTAAAAATATTGAAGCTTGATTTAAATCTTAACATTGAGATTAAATGTCCACCTGAAGCTGAACAAGATTATAAAAATAACATTGCAGACAAACTAATCAGTTTGATAACCAATAGATGGTATTCTTTCTATTCTTTACCTCTGATTTCCAGCTTTGATTGGGATATATTATTAAGAATTAGAAAAGCACTCCCCAAACAACCCATTGGTTTTTTAAGCGAAAATATTACCCCTGATGTACTACGTATTGCCGCACAAACAGGCAATGCGACTATCAATTGCAGTCATTCCAATCTAACAGACGATCAAATATATCAAGCACAAGCTTTTAATATCCCTTTACTCGTTTTTACAGTCAATCAACAAGAACTCGCCAATAAGCTGATAGATAGTGGTGTTTTTGGGGTTTTTACCGACAAGTTAACTAGTACGTACTCTACGATACGTAAGGTTATTTAATTTATCTAAGTTGACGAATTTAACGTGGCTGTCCTAATTAATTCGTCCTATTAATTCCTATCTGAGTTTCAAAGTTTAACCTGGCTGTCCTATTAATTCGCTATTAATTCTTATCTAAGTTTCAAAGTTTATCGTGGCTGTCCTGATAATAAATAGAAATAGAAATAGGGTAATTAATCGCTTAAGCATACTGATTGAAAATTTAGCTTAGTTGAAAAGTCTGTTCTAAACGTGTTCTTAGTAAATCATATAAAATTCAATATGTTAAGGATTATTCTGCAAAAATATTTTCTTAGCCAAAACGTTAGTTGGTTAGTTAAGCGTATGCTAAAATGCTATAGTTAGCATACAACCTTTCCTTTTGTGAAGTGAGTGCTATGATTGGACACATGTTAAAAAATGAAATACTCCCCACCAAACCAAAACAAGTGGGAGCTCTTGATGAAAATCATCTAAAGGAATTTATTCGATTTCAAGTCCATGTTACAGCTAAAGCTGCTACTCACGCTGGCATTAATTTTTCTGTCAGTAAAATTGGCGATCCTAACCATAATAGCGTATCGGTATTTTCTCCTCAAAACGCCGACGAACATACCCCATGTATTGTCGTGTTTGTTGGAAATGATTGCTGTGTTGAGGAAAAATACGCCCATCTTTTAGATATGAGTAAAAGCTTAAATTGTCATGTCATTGCTTCAAACTATCCAGACGTAGGTTCAAATAAGCAGAAAGCGAATATATACCAAGATGTCGTTGATTCTGGTATAGAGCTTTATAACGCTATTGATACTCTACTCGGAGCTTCTGATGAATCCCCCTATCGTGGTAAAAAATTATTATATGGTCATTCACTAGGTGGTGCTGTTGCGACTGATGTCGCAGCGCAATTAAATGATAATGATGTTTTATTGGTAAATGATAGAAGTTTTTCAACCTGTAGTGCAAAAGCACAACAGCAAGTATCTAGCGACTTACAGAAGCAACTGACTAAAATGATTGTTACTGCTGGCCAGTGGGATATTAATGCCATAAAAAGTTATTCTCAAATCAAAGATGACAATAAGCTTGCAATAGAAATTGAAGGTGACACTTACATAGATCAAGAAATTTCTTTGGTCCAAAATTTGCGGGAGGAAGATTCGTATTCAGACTATGCTTCTGCTTCATCCTCTGTTCCATCTAAAAAAAATACATTGCGCTTTGCAAAATTCAGCGCATCTTTACGCAACGTTGATCCACATCAATACCCTCTACCAGATATAACGCTAGAAGATGGCAAAAATGGTTTTGATCTATTAGCCTCTATGCTAGACATAGAATATGATAATGAAGTACCAACCTTGAATCAACAAAAACGAGAAGCATATAACAACATTTCTAACGTGATGCTCCAACTTGCAACAGCCCCAGATCCACGAGCCAAGCTTGCCGACATTAAAGCACTTATAAGACAATGTCCGCAAGTGATATCATATCGCAACGAACACAACTTAAAAGATATACCAGAAGGGAGTGTCTCAGAGAGGGATGACAAAACATTACTACACAAAGCACTATATATCATGAGTTGTTATATGAAATACCCTGAATCACTGAAAGAATTTGATGCGTTGTTAACCCTACTCTTAGAAAATGGCATGGAGTCAAAACAAAATTCTATCGCTTATCAAAGCGCAGAAATCTATGCCGAGTCATTAGGGCTAAGAATAGATTGGCATGAATTAAGCCTGAACGCACTAATAAAATTTAGAATGGGAACGCATGGGGATCTGCAAAAAATAGCCTCATCAAGAAAATTAGAGCCTGGCCAAAGCTTTGTTGTTGAGGAAGAAGGATTATCTGATTTACATTCTGCTGAACCAGACCAAAGCGTTGTTGCAGCTGAGAAAGAAGGGCTATCTGATGAAGAAAACAAAGCTAACACAGCAAACAAAAGAAATCTTTTCCTGAATTTAGCCCATATACAAAACCTACCCTCTTCAGATTCCAGTGCAGAAATAAAACGTGCGAGAAGAAAAGTTGATGTTTCTAAACATACAGAATCAAATTCAAGCTTAGCCGCAAGTTCAGAATCAGCGGCTGAGCAAGAGCCAGAACAAGAACAAGAACAAGAACAAGAAGCAAGCAAAGAGGAAAACACTGGCCGACATCGTACAAAAACGATTAGGTAAAAGAAGCAAATAACGCCACAAACTTAGTCGGCTACCTTTATTGCCCCCCCCCAAACTCCTATGTTAGCATACTGCTCAACTATACGGTTATGTTAACAAGGCAGAAATAATGAGCAAAAGTGGTATTATCAAACTTCGAGATAAACAAGGATTAGACACTATTTGTTCTGATTCCAATGTGCAAGTCTTTGCCCCTAAATGGGTTAAAGGCGCTTTGCAAAAACTAGCACCCAGCTTCCAAAATGCAACTTTTAGCATACAAGATACTCAAGGTACAGCCAAGAATCAAAAATTAATTATTGAAGAGAATATATCCTTAACCCAACTTATCGCAATTGCTCGCTCTGAACGCGCAAATGTCTCTGGTGTGATTAATTTCTCTCAATACTCAGGAATATCAGAAGAGGCTATTATTGCTCTAAGAGATATCGTTAAACATTGCGTTATCATAGGCAAAGATAGAGCCACACACTATGGTGGCTATCCTAGTGGCAGTCCGATTATTTTAGATAGAGATGTTTATATCTGTGATTTAGCAGCATTACAATTTCAACAGTTAAATAATACAGGGCGTCATGTTTTAATATCTCAAGACGATTCATTACCAAAAGGGCTACTCGACCAAGAAATATTTAAAAATACAGTTGGGCAAAATAAATTAAGCTTTAAACAAGCAAAAGAAAATAATTCAAATAGATTCTTAGACTGCTCATTCCGCGGTAACAACATGTTATTCGACTCTGTTGCTTTTCAAGCCTTTGTGGCTCAAGATTTTCTACTTTCTGCAGAGTCTCTTAACATCATGGCTCAAAAAAGCAAAAATAATGATCTATTAAACTTTAAATTTCTCAAGTATGGCACAGGTTTTTTTGCTGACCAATTAGATGGGTGTGCTAAAAATTCGCTAGACTTGCATTTAGCATTAGGCGTATTAAAAGGTATTGAAAGTTTGTTTTCCCAAGAACCATCAACCTATAGCCAAATAAAAAGCATTGAGCTGCCTTTCTTCACAACATCCAAGAGGGCCGATATAATGAGGGTTCTAAGAGATATTAATGTTCTGTGTCGTAAAAACAATGTTCAATTTGCCAGTAACAACCAAGATTGCTTAGAGCAAACATCCGAGTATATGACAGCCACAACGAACTGTGCCGATCCACATGCCCCCACGGGTAACGAAATGAATTATGGTAGTGTCGATGCAGCAATTGCCGAGAATTTGAAACGGAAAGGCAATAACTTTAGTCCTATTTGTAATCCAGAGATGAAAGAAGCATTTATTAACGTTGATCACTTGAGAAATAGTAATTTTTTACAGCGTAACCAAACAAACAACGTTGCTCACTTGAAAAGTAATATTTTCTTACAACGCAACACAACAAGTATAAAAAAATATAATCTTATATTTGCAGGTACGCTGTCTGGTTTATTACGTTTTGGGCTGCATGTAAGTCTAGTTACCTCTAGCCTTGTTGGCCTATTAGCTTTCACACTCATTGAAACTGGTAATTTTTTGCGCAATGCTTTTAAATCAAAACAATATGAAAGTTACAAGTCAAAAACTAATACTGATCTCGATGACTTGAGCCCACAGCAAATACGTTCTTTTCATATCGGTGTAGAAGCTAGCACAGGTTTTTTACCATATGCTAAATCCTTCTTGAATAAAGACGCCATCATGTCGCCAAAAGATTATTATGCTGGATTAGAAGCAAGCATGTCGCAAGATGAAGCTCTTGTTTCAAAAGTAAAAACAAAATTGTCATAATATATTACTGACTAGAAGAGCTTATCTCCTATAATCTCAATAGGCGGATTACGCTCTTCTTCTTCGAACAGATACTCGCTGAGCCGTGGCGAAAATATACTAGGATTGTACTAGAAACGAAACATAAATCATCACCAACATCTCACTGGGGCAATAATGACGCCAGCTCAGACTCTTCAATAACTGCCACACCCAAATCATTCGCTTTCTTCAATTTTGAACCTGGATTAGCCCCAACAACCAGACCGGTTGTTGATTTTGAAACACTACCGGTGACTTTTGCCCCCAAAGCAATCAATTCTGCTTTAATATCTTCTCTAGGTCTTGATAAGGTGCCAGTTAGTACATAAGTTTTACCAGCCAAAGGTAAATCGGTGTTAGATAAATTTTTAGGCTTAGGCCAATGAATACCTGCTTTGACTAAATTCATAATGATTTCTTTATTATGCTTTTCTTTAAAAAATGCCACAATATGCTGTGCACTGATAGGACCTATATCAGGCAGCGCTTCTAATTGGGCTTCATTCGCTTGCATCAAACTATCCATATCAGAAAAAGTTGAGGCTAATTGCAATGCTGTCGCATCCCCTACCTCACGTATCCCTAGAGCATAAATAAACTTATGAAAAGTAGTTTTTTTGCTATTGGCTATCGCATCAATCAAATTATTGGCAGATTTCTCCCCCACTCGTTCAAGATTTTCTAATGATTTGATATCTAGCCTGTATAAATCAGCCACGTTGTCGATTCGTTCAGCCTGTACTAATTGCTCTATCATTTTACCCCCCAAGCCATCGATATTCATGGCCTTTCTGGATACAAAATGCTTGATAGCCTCAATACGTTGTGCAGAGCAGTACAAGCCGCCCTCACACCTGGCCGCTGCTTCGCCTTCTACAATCAATACATTTGAACCGCAAACAGGACACAGCAACGGTAAGGTAATCTCCATGCTGTCTTTGGGACGTTTGGATATAATGGGTTTAACCACTTCTGGAATCACATCCCCCGCACGTCTCACAATCACGGTATCTTTTATCCGTACGCCTTTGCGAGCAATCTCATCCATATTGTGCAAGGTGGCATTGCTGACAATGACCCCTCCCACTTTAACTGGCGCTAATCTGGCAACAGGGGTTAATGTGCCTGTGCGCCCAACCTGAAAATCCACAGATTCTAATATCGTGGTTTCTTCTTGTGCTGGAAATTTATAGGCGATAGCCCATCTTGGTGCTCTGGCCACAAAGCCTATCTGCTCTTGCTTTGCAAGATTGTTGACTTTGATCACAACACCATCAATTTCGTACGCTAATTTTTGTCTTTTATTCAGCAGCGCTTGATAATACTTAAGCGCGCCTGCGGTACCTTCTACAATTTTGGCTTCCGGACAAATGCGTATGCCCCATTGCTTAGATAATTCTAAATTATTCATGTGTGTATCAGACAATATATCTTGGATATTAGACTGTACGCTATACGCATAAAAAGCCAATGACCGTTTAGCTGTAATCTTGGAATCTAATTGTCGCAAACTCCCGGCAGCCGCATTACGAGGATTGGCAAATAGCTTTTGATTATTCTTTTGAGCATCTTGATTTAATTGTTCAAAACCTGCTAATGGCATATAAACTTCGCCCCGAACCTCTAAATGCGCCGGAAAATCATTTTGCAATTTTAGTGGAATACTCGCAATGGTTTTAATGTTGGTTGTAATATCCTCGCCCATATTACCATCACCACGCGTAGCCCCTCTAATGAGTATGCCATTTTCATACGTTAACGCTACCGCAATACCATCAAACTTGGGCTCGCAGCTATACTGCAAAATATCGTCCGTTTTTAATATTTGCTTAATACGTTTATCGAAATGCTCAAAATCGTCTTCAGAAAAAACATTATCTAAAGACAACATAGGATGAGCATGCTTGACTGATTTGAATTTAGAAAGGACCAAGCTGCCCACTCGCTGACTCGGTGAGTCAGCCGTGTTCAGCTTAGGATATTGCTGTTCTAAGGCTAATAACTTAGTAAATAATTTATCGTATACTGCATCCGATATGATGGGCTCATCCAATGCATGGTAATGGTAGTTATGCTCATGTATTTGTTTTCGAAGCGTTTCTATTTCTTGTACAATACTTTTTGCCACTTCGGCCATCTTAAAACCCTAATACCGTAAAAAATAACTAATCTACCTTGCTCGCCAATACCGCCTGATGCACATTTTCAATTTTTTGCTTCACATGGCTAATGGCTTTAGCACTTAATTGCGCATGCCGATTATCACATAACTCGCCATTTAAAGCTGCAGACAACTGCCTAGCAGATTTTAGCATATTTTCAAAAACATCTAGCGGCGTCCTATCTGAACCGGCAACAGGTAATTGCATAAAAATAACCAACCCCTGAATACGTTGTGTCTTTATCGTCTCCAAATCAAAGCTGCCTGGCTCAGTGGATTGTGCAATACTGAATAAAACCGCTTGCTCAGGATCGTTATCGACATGATGATGAAAGATATTTTTTTCACCAAAATAATAATGATGAAATTTTAGGGCAGTCTCTAGTGTACGCCCATTAAAACCATCTTGAATTCTAGGCTTGATGGCAAAAAGAATCACATCCGGAACAGGGGTATTACTTGTATTTTCTTTATCGCTAGATTCAATGGGTTTTTCTGAACCCGCGTATAATCCTTTATCTTTTATATCAAATTCTTCCAAAGCTGAATTGTCATTAAATAATGGATCATCACCTAAATGCAGGTTTGTTTGGCTAGCTGTATTTTCAAAAACTCGCTGATCAAATTTTTGCGTTCTACGTTTTTTCATGCGCTTTCTCATGCCATCCGCAATTAGAAATGCGACGCCAACAAGCCCAATAATTAATATTAACAACCTTAAATCTTCTTGCATGTTCCTTCCCTATAATAAAATAATGAACACTACTTTACTGATCGTTAAGCCGTTGCCATATCTACGGCTTCATCGATATCAACCGAAACCAAACGTGAAACTCCAGGCTCGCGCATGGTCACACCATGGAGCTGCTCGCCCATCTCAATCGCAATTTTATTATGACTAATAAATATAAACTGTACCGTTTGTGACATTTCTTTAACGAGTTTGACAAAACGTCCCACATTATTATCATCCAATGGCGCATCCACTTCATCAAGCAAACAAAATGGTGCCGGATTTAATAAAAATATAGAGAATACAAAAGCCACAGCCGTTAGCGCCTTCTCACCACCAGAGAGCTGCTGTATATTGGCGTTTTTCTTACCCGGTGGCCTTGCCATGACCGTGATACCCGCATTCAGAATATCTTCATCTGTCATCATAATAGAGGCTTCCCCACCACCAAAGAGTTTGGGGAATAAATCCATAAAGCCTTTATTAATTTTATCAAATGTCGCTTGAAACCTGTCCCGCGTTTCTTGATCTATTTTTTGAATGGCCTCTGCCAAAGTCGCTAACGCTTCATTTAAATCATCACACTGCTCATCTAAATATATTTTTCGCTCGTCCGCTGCAGAAAACTCATCAATTGCGGTAAGATTAATCGCACCCAGCCTTTGAATTTGTCTCGCAATTTGAGCTAGTCTTTGCGCCCATTCCGTTTCATCCCCTTCTTGACTTAAGGTTTGCAAGATAACTTGAGGCTCGATTTCAATTTGAGAAATTTTGGCTTCTACCGACTCATAATGTACTTTGGATGCTTGCCACTTCATATTGGCACTACCTAATTCATCCCGCACAGATTCAATTTTATTTTGCGCTTGCTGCATCTGAGATTCAATGCTGCGCAGCTCATTTTCACTGGCATGTACATCATCTCTCGCTTGATTCAGCATTTCTTCCGCTTCCAATCTACGACTTAAAGCCATTTCCAAGTTGTTTTCCAGATCTGGTTGTGGATTATGGCTCTGCCTTATATTTTGCTCAATACGGGTCAACTTTTCTTCAGAATGCTGAATTTGCATTTCAAATCTTAAGATAGATTGGTCTAATGCTTCTAACGCGCTACTTTTGGCTTGCACCGCTAAGGCTATTTGATGTTGTTGCTCTTTAGCCTCTTGTAATTGCTCCTTAAACTGTCTACGCGTTTCTTCCATCAGGTCTTTATTTTGATTGTGAGATTCCATAGCATCATGCAAATTAGCCATTTGCTCAAGATGCTGTTGCAGTGCATCTCGATCTGTTTGAATGCTCTGATAAAGCGTTTCATTTTGTCGCCCTAAATCTTCTAGCTCATCTGCGATTTGTCTATCTCGTTTTTGTGCCTGCTCTATTTTATTACGACGAATGCGTATTTCGCTTTCTAGTTGATTCGCTTCTTGTTTTAGATTTGAAAATTTCTCACTCTCGTCATATATATATTGATCGATATTTAATAAGTTTTCTTCTGCGCATTCTAGCTGTTGTTCTGTCTCAAAAAAAGCCTGCTCAAATTGTGAGACATTATCAGATAATACTTGTATTTTTTGTTCTGTTTCTAAAACACTATAGTCGTTTTCACCAGAAACAGCCGGTACTTTGATCCAACCGTGCCCTAGCCATATGCCTGTTTCGGTAATATAACTCAAATCTTCTGTTTTATCTGAAATTTGCTGCAATCCCATCTGCATATCGTCACAAACCAAGATTTGATTGAGAAAGCTTTTCAGACTTTTATTTAAAACTTCTGGGTTGATTATTTTACTTAAGATACTGTTTGCCCGAGCACTGACATCACTCGTATCTTTCACCAATAAATGCAATCCTGCCGCTTGCTCAGAAGCGCAATCGGCTAATAAACTACGCAAATCTTGATCTTCTAAATATATGGCTTCAAATTGATTTGCCAATAATGTTTCGATCGCTTTTTGCCATTGGGGTTGTACCTGTATAACTTCACCAAAACGCTTACATTGATCTAAGCCCTTCTCTGTGACCCAACGATTATCGCCCCCATCTGTTTTGCCCAGCTTAACGGCCTGCACAGCCTCTAGTGCTGTCAATTGATCTTTAACCGCTTGTTTTTCTTTGGCTTGCGCTTTTACTTGATGTCTAAAATCAACAATTTGTTCTTTAATATTACTTTGTTGAGATTTTTGTTCGCTCAAAGATGATTGAGACTGATGTTGTTTTAACTGAATATTTTTCAGCTCAGAATCCATGCTCTCGATATTAGACTCACCATCTGGTACGGTTAAGTACTTGCGTTCCTCGCTTAGTTTTTGATAGCGAGCATCCCCTTGCTGAACTTGTTTTTCTAATAATTCAATACTGGTTTTCTCTTTTTCTGCACTTTGCGTCGCCTGATGCAGCTCTTCCTGCACGTCTTGCCGCGTCTCACGCCATACTTCTAAGCTTTCCTCGCTTTCTTCAAATTGCAGGATATATGTTTCTATTTTTAGCTCTAGTTGATCTTTTTCAGGATTAAGCAACGCTAAATTTTCTGTTGTTTCGGCTATTTTAAGTTTATCTTGTGCCAAACCTTCTGTTGATTGCCTTAAAGTATTTTGTTCTTCAAGTTTGTTTTCTTCCAAGGCACTAAGCTTTGATTTCAAATTTTCCAAAGACTGCTCTATCGTAACAATTTCTGTTCCAATACTGTAATATTGTTTTTGCACTTCATTTAAGTAATCGCTACGCTCTGTCTGCACTTCTCTAGATTGCTCTAATTCCGCTTTAAAATGCGTTAGTTCTGCTTGATGCTTTTCAACTTCAGTTGTCAGCTCTCGAATAGCGGCTTCAGCAGTCTGAATCTCAGCTTGCAGCCGCTGCCATGACATAGAGACCAATTCAGCCTCTACTGTTTTTTCATCTTTTTTCAGTGCTTGATATTTGCGAGCCGCTTCTGCTTGTTTCTCTAAGTTATTTAGTTGTTTTTCAAGCTCTAAGCTTAAATCATTGACCCGGTTAAGATTTTCATTTGTGTGCTTAATACGATTTTCAGTTTCTCTTCTTCTTTCTTTATATTTGGAAACACCTGAGGCTTCTTCAATAAAGTTTCGCATATCTTCTGGTTTGGCTTCGATCACCCGGCTAATCATGCCCTGCTCAATAATTGCATAACTTCTAGGCCCTAATCCTGTGCCTAAAAATATGCCCGTCACGTCTTTTCTTCTGGCTCTTTGTCCATTCAGAAAATAAACGGACTGCCCATCACGCGTCACTTGACGCTTGATAGATATCTCTGAAAAGCCAGCATATTCGCCGCCTAAGGTACCATCAGAATTATCAAATACTAATTCTACCGATGCTTGGCCTACCGGTTTACGAGTCGCGGATCCATTGAAAATCACATCTGAGGAAACACCCCCCCGTAATTTCTTAGCAGAAGACTCACCCATTACCCAGCGGATGGCATCAATGATGTTGGATTTTCCACACCCATTAGGCCCAACCACGGCAGATAAATTACTCACCAAATTAAGTGATGTTGGATCTACAAACGATTTAAAACCTGCTAACTTGATTTTGCTTAGCCGCATTATGCGTTTAACTCCTAACTAACTGAAAATGTCTCTGACTATCTGACTAAAGGGTTGGCGAAACACCAGACAGTGGTTACACTGGTAGTATGGTGCAATCAATATTATATCATGGATTTTTATGAATCAGCCCCCAAGCAAGACGGCAAAGCAGATACTCTTAGTCGAAAATAGTAATACAGCTAGATTAATCATTGCTCGTGATTTAACCCAAAATGGCTATGAAGTGTGTTCTGTTGCCACAGGGAAAGAAGCTGTAGACATATTACATGAACAGTCATTCGATTTGATTGTAATGGATGTATTCTTACCTGAGATGAATGGCTATGAAGCCGCAGAAAAGATCAGGAAAATTAGCGACAACTTAGTCAAAAAACCAATCATTGCCTATACTTCAAGCAACAACGACTTTGATAGAAAACGTTGCTTAGAATCTGGCATGAATGAATATATCATCAAGTCAGATAACAATCAAAATTTAATCGATATGATTCAAAAGTATATAAACTAAATTAGATTGTATTTCTTCTAACTCTTTCTGGCTCAGGAGGAGAATCTGGCTCTACTTCAGCCTTAGGCTCGGCTTTATCCCTCATGGCAACGACGACCTCTCGCGCAGCTTCCGCGGCTTTTTGAAAAGTCGATGAGTTAGTTTTATCCTCATAAGAATCAATAATAATTAACATCTGCTCTGCAACTTTGGCTGAAGAGTCGGCAGATTTATTACTATATTCCACAAATCGACTCAGCTCTCCAGACAACTGCTGCAAAGCTTGCTGCCCATCTAGCTTCTTTGATAATGAAAAAGAGGAAAACATACCCTTGCTTTTATTTTTTTGTTTTATATTTTGACCTTGCACTCCAGAAATATTCTTTAAGGTAGTTGCTAATGTTTGAGCAACTTCTATCAAATCACTTTTACGATCATCTACATTAGAAACTCTATTCGCTAATGCCTGAGTATCTACATCTAGCTTTTTAACACTTAACTTATTCAAACCAGCCATTCTTTGAACATCTTTAACTGGGTCAAATACCAATGGATCAATCCCATATTCTTTAGGCGCTAGCTCTCTGATTTTATTACAAACGGCCCAACCAAATACATCTTGAACATTTTTCAAACCATCACAGCCCATTGAGTTCTCACCAGCGAGTTCCTGACCATGACCATTTAAATACTGCCGGGCAACCATTTCAACAAACTCTTCTCGCAAAATTTTATCTGTCTCGCTGCTAGGGTTATGTTTGGGCGGAAACTGTTGATATTTACTATAAAACTGCATTTGTGCAATCGCTATTTCGGTCACCATCTCTTCTCTGTCTTTCCCACTTACGCAGCTACCAATTCTCACACCGCCTACACTATCAGTTATAATCTGTAATAACGCTGCGCGCTCTGCCAAGGTATTATGTGAACTTATTGTAAGTGATTTTAAAACAGAAGTATTTGTGCTGTTTAACGTATCTAAAGCTTTTCTAGCCAACACTAGCTTATCATTTCCTGGATCCTTGGATTCAGCTTTCTCTAGCACCCTAGTCAATCCTGACATAGTATCTGAGTTTTCTCTACCAATCTTAGAGATTTTTTCTATTAATTGAGATATCCCTCTCACTTTATTGACCGGTTGATTTGTATAAAGTAAATCAATTTTTCCTACCATGTGTGATTTCATGTCAATTTCATGTTTACCAATAAATAGCCCTACTTTTTCTTCTGAACCGAGCTCTTCTCGCATCAAATCTACCGCTTTTTGCAATGCTTCATTGTTATAAGCACCGGGTGGTTGCAAGGGAGGGGAGAACAGTGTTTGCAATAGAATAGGAAATTCTAATGGGCTATTATCATCTGGCGCAGAAGCGACTTTGGCTTTTATCGCCTCTACAATAAGCTGTTCTAGGTTTTGTTTGGTAATCTCGACTTTTCTTTGTTTTTTGGATGTGGAATTGGCTTTCATTTTGACGGGTGCCAAAACCCCAGAACGTATTTTACTAAATGTGAATTTGTTGCCATCAGGACGTTCAATTTCAACTTTAGTATGATAAGCGTTAGGCGAGCCTGGATAGCGCCGAATCGTTGTCGGTACAGAGCCTAAAAATTCTCCTAAATTCTTAACACCACCATCGTTCTCTTTTTGAGATTGCCAATCTCTCACTTGCCCTTGTAGACATTTTTGTTCCCATTCAGGTAGAGCCGCGAACCAGCCAGGTTCAGATTCCTTCTCAAGAATATTCAGCCACTCTGCTTCTTGAGCTTGGGTAAAGGCAGATATGGGTTCTTCTACACGATGGGTCTTTATATTATCAAAATCAGTTGTCGTTGTGACAGGTTTACGTTGAGCCTTTCTATCTATGCTTTCTCTATTAAACCAATTGATATGATTTTCAGCATTATCTAGCTCATCTTTCACTTTTTTCCATTTATCTTTATTTAAATCTGGATACACGCCCTCATGAAGTTGAATAATCAACAAGCGTTCAAGTGCGGCTAAATCTTTTTGTTCAAATATTTTGCTACCTTTATCTTGCTCCCAAAGCTGCTTCATATTTTCTACAAATGCTTTTTGCTCATCCACATTTCTATCGGTATTGTCTAGGATAAGCTGCGCAGCCGCTAAAAAACTTAAGCCTCTATCATAGGCCGCACCAGAGATACCCTCTTCGTGATTAAGTTTTGTGTCCTTAAGTTTAACGCCTTTATCTATTATTCCTAAACGTTCCAAAGCTTTTTCTTTAGGCATGACAATACACTCTTAATATATAAACGGTCTATATATTAAGTTAGCACGTTTGATTGCGGCAATAAGTGTATATACCCAAATAGACTTTAACTAATTCAAAGCGCTTTAGGGTTCAGAAATGATTACCATCAGACAGGTTCTACCTGTTTAGTTTGAATAACCTGATTTTTCAATAGCTTAGCAATTTGGCCCGAAGGACTATGTGTCTGTTCATCAAATATACGAGAATCGCCCAATATCCAAATCGATTTTTTGGCGAGCCCTAATAAGCGATAAAAATAGGCAGCACCTTCATCAAAAATGTAAGGTCTAGGCATATCTGATGTATATACAGGGGAAAAAATAACAAAATCCACAGGCGCTTGAGGCAAGTTCTCAAATGTATGTATCGTCACACCATTTGATTGAAGCAAGCGTGATAATAATTTTTGCTGATGATAAAATGGCGCAATAATGGCAACTTGGCTATTTGAATTTAAATCATTCTGAATAAAACTGACAATTTTTTCAATCTCAGCCACATTCATACCCAAATGCATTTTTCCCAAAATAGGCACTAAACTAATACTAGGGCCATTTACGCTCAGTGGCTGGGTTAATTTTAATTGGTTATGACAGTGTTGCTCATTCCAATATTGGAATAATGCTTTATTTTTGCTTTGTATGGTGTTGAGCGACAAATAAGAATTTCTATACAATCCACAGGGTGATATATTTTGAAATTCACTATTATTTTGAGCGACCTGAAAAGCATTAGCAGAACTTAACAAATGTCCTGATGCTTGCAAGCATTCAAGATCTTCTTCTAACATATTATACTTTGCTTTAAATACAAACTCATCTTCTACTTTGGACAATAAACTCTGCGCAATGCTTGCCGTATTATCACCCCAAAATATAACCCGCTTTGCCCTGGACAATATTGGCAATATATCCATCGGGGATAATAAATGTGCCGCATCGATAAATAAATAATCTAGTTCTTGATTACCATTGATTTCAGCTTGTCTGTTAAAAGGATCTAAAGCTTGCAAGTACCATTGGGATTTATTATGACTCGCAGAATTTAATCTAGGCTTGTTTTTGTTATTTTTTATATTTTGGGCTTGCCAGTACAGTGAGCAAAGCTGCCATAGCTTTTTCTGTATTGGTGCTAATAATTGAAGCAGCGTGGTCATATCTATATGTTCAGAGCATTGAGATCCACCATGGTGTTGAGCCAGCCATTTTTTCCAGCTTGCTCTAGCACTTCGTAGTTCATTCAAAAAACCAACCGCTTTAATGCGTTTTTGATCGTTCTTTGCTTGTTTGACCTTAAGGCTACGAATATATTCGACCAATTGCTGCTCATACAGAATATTAACAGGCTCATTTTCTAAAATTTTATTTAAAAATTTCCCGGCTTTCTTCTGCCGATATTTTTTCACCAATGGCATCACGCTAAAACATTTTTGCAAAATATTATGGCTCTTTTGCAGAGACTGCCATTGTGCATATATGTCTAAATATTTATGTCTTTCAATTTCTGTTTTCTCATCTTCTGTTTCTAATTTTTCTAGAAAAGTTTCAACGCCATGGTAACGTTCATGATTTTCTTTTTGCACTTTTAAATACGTACGCATTAAGCTTACTGCATGCAGATTATCTTCATATAGGCTCATCATTTTCTCATGAGCCATTTGGATAATCTGCTCTACATTTGAAATATCCGGATTGGCTAGTATTTTTTGACAATAGCTTATGAAAATTTCTTTATCTAAAAAAGGATTCACCTCATCAAAAGAAGACAAAGCACTGGAGGCAGCCTTATTTGGACTGTATATGGCCATAATAGGTTGCTCTTTCTTACCTAAGGCTTTTGCACTAAATTGATTAATCATAATTTCTTGAATAATTGTTTTAGTGTCTGTTCCTATCGGTGCTTTAATAGCTTGTAAATCACCACTTTTTAGGCTCAGAATGGACAGTACAATTTGCAACGCTTCTGCACTCAGCATTTCGCTATTTTCTCGTTGCGCTTGAATCAAATGGGCATAATCAAAAAAATTATTTGTATTGATTTCATCTTTAGCGGCTATATTTTCAAATTGGCTATAATTTTTTAATATGGCATTCTCTGTTAAATCATCAGGTACCAGATCGGATGATTTAAAAACCAACCATTGTTCCGTATTTACCAATCCCAAAGATTCAATCGCGATTTGCCATTTGTTTTCAAATAAAGTATCTAATAATTTCAGACAATTCTGTTGTAAACTAATAAAATCAGCAAAACGATATGTTTTATTTTCTAAGCATTCGAATCTTAAGAAATCTTCATAACAAGCCGCATGCTTAAAGTAAATTTTTGAATGAGGAGAAAAATATACCCCCGGGATCCAAGGCAATGCCGCGTCTGTTCTCAAGACGATTTTGCCTTGTTTTATTTGGGCTGGAAGCCATAAGGGCAATAATATCTTATTGGCATCAGAGCTATCTCGTAGCTTTAAAGCCAACCAAATTTCTTCATTTTCTGAAAATTCGCTTATATCTGATGAGAGCTCTAGATTGTCTAATTGAGTCGCAGATATTATTTGGTGGCGTGGCAATTCACTTTGAGTAAGCTGCGTGGCATTAAACTGAAAACGCCATTGGTGGCTTTTCCAGTAGGTTAATAAATCCACATCGTGTAGATTATTTTGCTCACTCATGCCCTATCTCCGTATTTTTTATATTCATAAAAAACCCACAGCCAACATTATGATAAATAATATCAGCTTATGGGTTTAGGAATGGGCATGTAATAACTTACCGTTTTATCATCTCATTAAGCAAGCCATCTTTAAATGAACCTCAATCGGAAAAACACTCACATAGCCCTGCTATGCTCGCATTTTTCCTCAATCGTTCCATCTAAATATGCCAGCTTACTGAGCGCTAAACCCGTAAGTTATTACATGCCCATTCCTTAAACAATCCACAGTATTCGCTAGATGCATCACATTCTGTGACGTCTTTGAAACTCGATGTCATCTCGTTCTTTAGATGATTGCACCGGAACATCAGGCTGCTTGGTGAATGGGTTTCTACCAATGTCTGTACCTCGTCCTTGATTCATCGAGCCATTAGGACGGCCATGTCGATATGGGTCAACCCCGTCAGAGAATCCATGAACATTTCCGTTTGGATTTGCCATTTTTTCATAAGCGTCTAGCTCATTTGCAAATAATACTTCACCTATGTGTGTCTTTGGGTATAAGGCTCTTATTTTATATTCAGGTAAGCCTCTACCAGTCGCAACATCATAAGCAATATTATACTCTTCTGAGAATTTCCTGAATGTAGCACATGGTTGCTTCGCCATGAATTCTCCTAACTATAATTTTGACAAGTTAATTTAGAAATCTTTCCATATGTTATCTTCTTCAGCATCAACCGCTTCATCTCTTTTTTTAAAGATGGCTGCGTATTTTTGTACTTCTTTGATTCTGCTTTCGGGCATTGTTTTGCGTTTTTTATCGAACTCATGAAAAAACGTATCAAATTCACTTTTATAATTTTTACTGACTTTTGAACCAAACATAACGTTATCCTATTAACTTAAATTTAGCGGTAGTAAGGGTTCTCACCTTCAGTATGAGCTGTTACATCCTGAACACTCGTAATTTCTGGAAAATGTTGTTTCAAGGTTTTCTCAATGCCTTCACTCAAAGTCACATCCGCCATACCACAACCTTGGCAACCACCTCCAAACCGCAGTACAACAACATTATCTTTTGTTATTTCTACCAAGCTGACCATACCACCATGGCTGGCTAAGTTTGGGTTGATTTCAGATTGCAGAATATATTCAATGCGCTCAGCTAAATCAGAATCACCATCTGGTTTAGGGCCTTTTAGATTAGGGGCTGTAATCGATAAGCTGCCACCTAATTTATCGTTAATATAATCAATTTTGGCATCTTCTAGGTAAGCTGCACTGGCTCTATCAATAAATAAAACAAATTTCTCGAATTCCATATAAAAATCAGTCGTGCGTTCTTCCCCTGGTGGGCAAAAGCAAATACCGATATCAGCGCTTGGCAAACCGGGCTGATCTAAAAAAACCCGAAGATTCATGCCAGAAACGTCTTCTTTTTCAACTAGATAGGTAAAATGCGTTTTAGCAGTCTCTGTAATTTCTATGCTGGGCGTCGATACTTCAACTTCACTCATGTAAAATCTTCCAAAAATCATCTATTAAGACACGTATCTGAGCATTGTACCTGCTTAGCCAAAATATTTCATCTGCTCAGCTTTTAAGCACCCCATAAAAAAGCTATTTATCTATATAATCAGGACACCCACTTTAGTTTAAGAATCTAAACTTAAATTCATATGGATTTAAGTAGCAGATCCCCCATGCAAAAACACTGTTATTTTGATATAATTTTGACACGAATAAGAAATATCTGAATCGACCATAGTTTTAACTTATTTGGATAACTTGTATTTTGTAATTTCTAAGTCGCATGGAGTAACGAATGACAGATCGAAACATATTGGATTTCCGTGCCCAAGCAGAGCAAATGCTGGCTATTATTGAATCTAGACTAGAGAGCCATCAACAGCGTGCCGCCTTAGAGTTCCTCATCCTGAAATTTAAAGCTCTTTATGAACAGGGTGTCGCCAGCGGCCGCCTATATGAGAAAGAAGGTCTTTATCCATTTTCAGCCTTTGAAAGAGATATAAATATATAGCTTTTAACCCACTGTTTTTTATAGATAAATTTTCATTTGTTGTCCGCTCTGGCTTGTGTCATACTAAAATTATGGCGCATGTACATGGTATATAAAAAATATGACCGAAAATCCTGAAAGCTCAGAAGAAAAAAATTTAGCTACAGATTGCAAAGAAGCCGCAGCTCATCCATTAGTAGCAAGTTTATTAGACGAAATTGGCGGCACATGCCCAGATGCCATTACACAAGCACCTGCTGAGCAGCTTGAAAAAAACCTAACAAATATTCAGTCCTCCCAGGCTAAAAATTCCAAAAAACCTAACAAAAAAAAGCGCTGAAGCAGATTATCCCTAAATAGTGACCGTTCATCTGAGTCCTCTTCAAAATTATGTGTCACTAAGGTAATCTAGTTAAAAATAAGTGCGTAACAAGCATTTACAACAAGGAAATAAGTTGGTAGGATTACAAACAATATCAATACAGTCTTTTGCAGGTACACATTAATGGCAACTTTAGACACAACACCACGCACATCTTTATTCTCACAAGCTTCTCTAAAAAGAAGCACTAGCGGTACCAAAAATCAAAACACACCTGATAGAATACTTGCACCGAAAACACCTTTTTCGATGGCTACAGAAGTATTTTTAAACAGCATGGCGGCCGGATTAAAGAATACAAGAAATAATCGCCCAACTTAAAAATCAGAAAAATAGAGCTTGATGTTATAAAAAGACGTGATTAATTATTTTAATACACGTCTTTTTTATTTATAGTTTTCTAAGCAGCCGCTTGTTTATCACTACCATAGCCTAAATAGTCCCACGCATATGGTGCAGCTGTATCATAAACCAACCAAGTGGCAAAACCAGCAACCCCCACCAGCATGGATATTTTGCCTGGCAGCAAACCACCCACAACAAGCCCTGCACACAAAGAACCTACAGCCAAAGTCTGAGATTCACGCCCGATGCCATTCGATGCGATATCTTTCATTTCAGTTAAAATATTACCGCCAGAAATTTGTGATACTTCTTTTATAGCTAATTCACGCATATATTGCCTCCATGCTATTATCTAAAAACATCAATGTTTGATTCTAAGCTAGCAGATAATTTAAAGCTCTCTGCCCAAAGCTTTTCTTTTGTATTTCTCATATCAGGCGCAAAAAACCTGTCCTTTTCATAAAAGGGTACGCTCTTTCGTATCATATCGTAACTAGTTTTTAATACACCCTCTGATAACTTCTCAGACAATAAATCAATACCCTGACAAGCCGCCAATAACTCAATACTAATAATATCAGCCACATTTTCGATCATCGTTAATAAACGATAAGCCGCTGTCGTGGCCATACTCACATGATCTTCTTGATTCCCAGAAGTGGGAATATTATCTACACTGGCAGGGTGAGCATAGATTTTATTTTCACTACAAAGCGCAGCCGCCGTCACATGCGGCATCATATAACCTGAATGCAAACCATTATCTCGCATTAAAAAATCAGGCAACCCAGATAAAGAACTATCACATAATAAGTTAATTCTTCTTTCTGATAAATTACCAATTTCTGCAATAGCACACGCTAAGTGATCGGCTGCAAAGGCAATCGGCTCCGCGTGAAAATTACCACCTGATAATATCTCGTTCGTCTCTACAAAAATAAGTGGATTATCCGTTACCGCGTTAATTTCAGTAGACAATGTTGTGGCACACTGCTTCATCACAGCCAAACAAGAGCCCATGACCTGTGGCTGGCAACGTATAGAATAGGGATCTTGAATGCGCATGGCAGAAACATCGTTTTCAAATGGCTTTCTCGTCAAATCTCGCAGGACTTTTGCAACAAATTCTTGTTCTGGCAATTTGCGAATAGCGTGTATTTTTTCATCAAATGGCTTTGTGCACGATAGACTGGCACAAACAGATAAACTACCTGCTATCATCGCCGCTTCAAATACAATTTGCGTTAAATGCAATGCATACGCTAATATAGCAGTTGATACTTGTGTACCATTAATCAACGCCAAACCTTCTTTAGGTTGCAATATCAGTTTGTCTAGCTTTAAAAACTCTAGAACATGAGTACCGCTTATTATTTGCTCTTGATATTGAGCCTCTCCTTCTCCAATCAGTAATAACGACATATGTGCCAAAGGTGCCAAATCACCAGATGCCCCTACAGATCCTTTTGCCGGAATCATGGGTACAATATCCGAATGATATAAGGCCGTTAGATATTGGATCACCTCCCAGCGTATACCAGAATAGCCTTGCGCCAAACTATTAATTTTAATAAATAATATCAAATCCACAATGGTTTTATTGAGCATATCCCCAGTGCCCACTGCATGAGAACGCAACAAATTATGTTGTAGCTCTATTAACTTATCTTCTGAGATTATTTTATTGGCTAATTTACCAAAGCCCGTATTCACCCCGTAAATAACTTTATTTTGCTTTAATAAATCATCAACCACTTTTCTAGAACGTTTGACTTGTTGTTCTGAGGCTTGATCTAACGCTATTTTGGATGATTGTCGTATCACACATCTAAGCTGATGTAGTCCCACTTCACCTGGCACAATTTGTATTGTTGTCATTATTTTACTCTACATCCATCATCGGCAAATCTAATTTTTGTTCTTTCGCACACTTTTGGGCAAGCTCATACCCTGCATCCGCATGGCGCATAACGCCTGTTGCCGGGTCATTGGTTAATACACGTTCTAATCGATTAGCGGCATCCAGCGAACCATCCGCGACAATCACAAATCCTGCATGTTGTGAGAATCCCATCCCCACGCCACCGCCATGATGCAAACTAACCCACGTGGCACCACTGGCACAATTTAATAACGCATTGAGTATGGGCCAATCAGATACCGCATCAGAACCATCTTTCATCCCTTCTGTTTCACGATTCGGACTGGCAACGGAACCAGAGTCTAAGTGATCACGTCCAATCACAACAGGGGCTTTTAATTCGCCTGATTTAACCATTTCATTAAAGGCTAAGCCACAACGTGCTCTATCTTTTAAACCAATCCAGCAGATTCTAGATGGCAATCCCTGAAATGGAATTTTTTCTCTGGCCATATCCAACCACCGATGTAAATGCGTATCATCCGGTATTAATTCTTTGATTTTGGCATCTGTTTTATAAATATCTTCAGGATCACCAGACAAAGCCGCCCAACGGAACGGCCCAATGCCTTCACAAAATAAGGGGCGAATATAAGCTGGCACAAACCCTGGAAAATCAAAAGCCTGTTTTTCTCCTGCTTCAAAAGCCATCTGTCGAATATTATTTCCATAATCAAACACAGCAATACCCAGCTTTTGAAAATCTAACATGGCTTTTACTTGAACAGCCATGGAAGCTTTAGCCTCTATCACAACCTGGTCAGGTTCATCTTTTCGCATTTGATGCCATTTTTCCAGACTCCATCCTAAAGGCACATAGCCATTAAGCGGATCATGAGCACTGGTTTGATCGGTTACCATGTCTGGTTTTAAATCTTGCTCTAATAGTTTGGGATAAATTTCTGCCGCATTTCCCAACAACCCCACTGAAATAGGCTGCTTATTTTTCAAGCTGGCATCAATCAAAGCAATGGCCTCATCTAAACTGGAGGTCATCTTGTCTAAATATCCCATATCTAAACGTTTTTTGATTCTAGTCGAATCAATTTCAACCGCTAACATCGATGCACCCGCCATCACACTGGCTAAAGGCTGTGCGCCCCCCATACCACCTAAGCCTGCGGTTAAAACCCAGCGTTGACTTAAATCCCCATTAAAATGCTGACGAGCTGCACTGATAAAAGTTTCATACGTGCCTTGTATGATGCCCTGACTACCGATATAGATCCAAGAACCTGCAGTCATTTGACCATACATCATCAAACCTTTTTGATCTAACTCGTTAAAATGTTTCCAATTAGCCCAATGTGGTACTAAGTTTGAATTGGCAATCAAGACTCTGGGGGATTCTTTATGTGTTTTGAATACGCCCACAGGCTTGCCTGATTGTACTAATAACGTTTCATCTTGCTCTAGTCGAGTGAGTACTTCCACTATTTTGTCATAACTGGGCCAATCGCGAACCGCACGGCCTATGCCACCATATACAATTAAATTGCAAGGATCCTCTGCTACATCAGCATCTAAATTGTTCATTAACATTCTCATCACAGCTTCTGTTTGCCAAGACTTTGCTGTTAACTGAGTCCCCGTTGATGCAGATATTTTTCTCGTTGAATCAAACCTAGACGCTTTGCTCATATATAATTCTTCCCTTCTTTATTACTTTTTTACAAGGATTGTTACCTGAAAAATACATTAATTCTTCTACTTGCTCACAATCCCAAACAACAAAATCCGCATCATAACCTATCTTTAATTGGCCTTTATTGCCTTCCCAGCCTAATGCCTTTGCTGCATGACAAGTCACCCCTTTCAAAACTTCAAATGGTGTCAATCGAAATAACACACAAGCCATATTCATAATCATCAGTAGCGATTGGCAAGGTGAGGAGCCAGGATTACAATCAGTTGCTATGGCTATTGGGATTTTATATTGCCTTAACAAATGAATATTAGGTTTTTGACTATCTTGCAAATAATAAAAAGCGCCTGGCAATAATACGGCCACAGTACCTGCTTTTTGCATCGCTTTAGCATCTTTTTCTGACATATACTCTAAATGTTCAGCTGATATCGCTTTGTATTTCGCCGCCAGTATGGCACCACCTGAAGCAGACAATTGATCCGTATGGATTTTAATATTAAGCTTTTGTTTATACGCATATTTAAATAATGGATTTAATTCTGAAGCGGAAAATGCGACTTTATCACAAAAGGCATCTACCGCATCCACTAAATTTTCCTTAATAAGTTCAGGCAAAACACTATCAACAAGATAATCAATATATTGAGCATTATTTTGGTATTCAGGTGCTCTCACATGAGCCCCCAAAAAGGTTGTGCTAACATCCAGTCCGATATGACCTAACTGTCTTGCCACACGTAGCATCTTACGTTCTGTTTCTAAATTCAAACCGTAACCTGATTTCACCTCAATGCTGGTCACGCCATTCATCAGAAATTGCTTAACTCTTTTTGCTGCTGATTGATATAATTGTGCTTCAGTCAGTGCTCGCGTTGCTTGGACAGTATTATAAATCCCGCCCCCTTGGCCTAATATTTTTTCATAGCTCATGCCCTCTAACCTTTGGCGAAACTCACTTGAACGATTACCACCAAAAACCACATGCGTGTGACAATCTATCAAACCTGGTGTCACGACGGCATTATCTAAATCATAAAATATATTCTTTACTACAGAATAAACTTCAGGCAATTTTTTGTGCTCACCAAGCCAGATGATTTTATTATTCTCTGTGACAATTGTACCGTGAGAGATGATTTCAGCTGTATGAATATCGGTTAATAAGTGTAGCTGGGCATTCTGCCAAATGGTAATAGTTGATTTTATCATGATTATAATTTAACTTATGATGATGTGATGCTATGCATTTTTTTATAAACATCCTGTCTAGCGACTATTAGATCCAGGTTATCTATTTTACGTTTGTATTTTTTTTGATACATATTACTCAAGCTAGAGCCTTGATGAGCAGAGGCTTCCAACCATGCAACTGCTTGTGGCAAATCTTTTTTTACCCCAATACCTTTTGCTAAAGCAAGTCCTACTTTATATTGCCCTCGTGGATGCTTTGCAAAAGCGGCTTGTTCATACCAATAAAAAGCTTGCCTTAAATTTTTACGCACCCCTAAGCCCTTTTCATACGCATATGCTACTTGTATTTTTGCTTCTATGTGATTTTTGTTGGCGGCTATAGAATAATATTGGAATGACTTATTTATGTTTTTACTTACTTTTTTGCCCTGTTCATAAACTTTTGCTAATGCGTATAGTCCATTTGTATTCTCTTGTAGACTCGCTTGCTCGTACCAATATATAGCCTGTTCTACATTTTCCACTAAATTATGGCCATAATAATACATATTCCCTACGACAACCTGAGCTTTAGCGGAACCTAACCTTGCCGCACGCAATAACCATTTGGTTGCTTCTTGCTGTTCTTGTACCGTATTTTTTGCCCCTGATAATTGTTCCCCTAAAAATTCCTGTGCCGGTATATATTCTTGTTCAGCGGCCATTCTGATCCATTTTAAGCCACTCATTTGTATATCCATAGAATCAGAGTAATATAGGTATTCGCCTAATTGATACTGTGCTTTGGCAAGACCTTGCTGAGACTTTTCATTCAAAAAATTAATTTCAGTTTGCGACAAAATATTTTGAGTTTGAGCCGCGTATCCAAGAGGATGCATTAATAGCAACAACCCAGCAATCATTCCGTTTTTAAGATTCACAACTTAATCCTAATCTTCTAGATTTTAAACTAAGTCATTTTTACCTAATTAAGTTTATTTCACAACCTAAATATATATTAAAAAGACAGCCACGATAAATATCAAAATTTTAAAGCATTTCTTGATTTCTTTTTTTTTAAAATTTTATTATTAATGATTAGACACAGATTTTGTCTGTAATTTTGAAAAATATACGTTGATTCGACTGATTTTCATATAAATCAAAAATTCAAACGTAACGAGGCTAAAAGAACGATAAATATGTTACAAACTATGCTAAATAAGCGGTTTTTGCTGCAGCAAGCCCCTTAGAAACTCGCTTTCTATTTTTGCTAAAATCAACCAAATGCGTTTCGCTACCAATCGCATGATAAAATTTATGTTCAATATCTTTTACAATAGATAACCAACCAGACAAATTAAAATTTAATCTCTCTAAAATAGGTGGCAAGTGTTCAGAAATAGAACCAATCTTGTCATCACGTACCACCTGGCCTGTGTGCTCTACTAGCTCTAAATAATCAGATAGGTTAAATCTAATCTGTACGATTTCCTCTTTTTCAGCAGATAAAGAATTAGAAAAAGGTACCAACGCGACAGGCTGATTTAGTAAATCACACTGTCTTGCCGTATGTTTTTTAGATGTGGGTTTTTGTTGCTCTAGTTGTTTGCCCATGAACTGTATACGTTCATAGATAGAGGTAAATTCAGAGTCCTCTGGTGTTTTAGCGATGCCTGCTCGAATTGGATTTAAATCAACATAGGCCATTGCACTCAATAATGCACCTTTATCTAATAAGGCTTGTGATTTAAAACGCCCTTCCCAAAATCGGCCGGTACAATCATCTTCATCATTTGCGGCACGAGCAATAGGTTCATTTAAACACCGCATAAACCAGCTAATGCTGGTTAAACGCTCGCGCCACAGTTCTATTTTAGCTGGGATATGGGAATGTTTTTGTGCATCTTTGGGAAATATTGTAGCCCACCTAGAAATAACTTCTTCTTTACACCACTTTGAAGCCACAATATCATCCACAAACAAAACCGTATGATAATGATTCTCCATGATGGCATACGCACAAATTTTGATGGAAAAAACTTGTGCTAAAAACTTCAATCTAGAGATTATCCAATTTCTCCTATGAGAATAATTCCGTTTGGTTTCATAGTCGACACCACATAAATAGCTGCGCCGCACGCAGCGGGCGATTATATGATAATAAGGCGTAGCATCAAGGTTGATTTGAGTTGAACGAGCTGACGGCATAACTAACTCTTTATTATTTTTATTGCGAAAAATATACGCCTAAAAATAATTGAAGGTCAACTTAACATGGATGTCTAGTTAGGAAGAATAACTTGGTTAGTTGATAACCTAGATTCTGATTATTAGCTTTTTTATATCTTTATGAGATAAACGGAGGGTATTTTAGGATAGCTAGCATGCAGATGCAGATGCAGATGCAGATGCAGATACGCAGGTAACTACCCTAAATTTTGAATTATAAGTGATTCAACGCCGCGACATAGGCTTTCACAGAGGCATAAACCACATCAACATCGGCCCCTTGACCATGCACAGTTTTGCCTTCTTTTTCTAGCTGCACCTTGACGATACCTTGCGCATCTAAACCTCCGTGTATAGCATTAGCGCTATAAAATGCGAGCTTGGTGCCACTTTGAATAATACTATCAATCGCTTGAAAAACCGCAGCAACAGGCCCATGTGCCTCTGCTGTCGCCTGGCTTTCTTTGCCCTCAATGAGCAGTGTTACATCTGCAATAGATATACCACCTAACCGGCTTTGGAGTGTGATATTTTGAATTTTTATTTTATCAGAGCCATCCGTGTCACCTTTCACTAAATGAACCAAGTCCTCATCAAAAATTTCGCCTTTTTTATCTGCCAATGCCTTAAACTGCTTAAATAATTCCTGCAATTTTTCTTCTGACTGGATTTTAAAACCTAATGCTTCTAAATGTGTATTAAAAGCATTACGTCCAGACAACTTACCTAATACAATTCTGTTTTGGTTCCAACCAACATCTTCTGCTCGCATAATTTCGTAGGTTTCCCTATTCTTGAGCACACCATCTTGATGAATGCCGGACTCATGCGCAAATGCATTCACCCCCACAATCGCTTTATTAGGTTGTACGGCAAACCCAGTAATGCTCGATACAAGTTTTGAACAAGCCACCAATTGAGTACTATCAATTCGCGAGTTACAAGAAAATTCATCTGGCCTTGTTCGAATAGCCATCACAATTTCCTCTAATGCGGCGTTCCCTGCCCGCTCGCCCAAGCCATTGATGGTACATTCAACTTGCCTAGCACCATTTAACACCCCCGCTAATGAGTTTGCCACCGCCAGTCCTAAATCATTATGACAATGTGTCGAAAATATGGCTTTATCACTATTGGGGATAGTTTCGATTAAGTTTTTCATCCGCAAACCAAATTGCTCAGGAAGATTATATCCCACTGTATCCGGTATATTGATAGTGGTGGCTCCCGCATCAATCACGGCTTCAATAATTTTGCACAAAAACTCAAACTCCGAACGCCCAGCATCTTCAGGAGAAAACTCAATATTATCTGTGTATTTTTTAGCTCTTTGGATGGATTTTATCGCTCGGGCAATAACGTCATCAGGTTCCATGCAAAGCTTCTTTTGCATATGAATAGGCGAAGTGGCAATAAAAGTATGAATTCTTCTATTGTCACAAGGTGCGAGCGCTTCGCCAGCTCTATCGATATCTGCATCGACAGCGCGTGCCAAAGCACATACCGTTGCGTCTTTGATTTGAGTCGCAATGGCCTTTACCGCTTTAAAATCACCGATGCTCGAAATAGGGAAACCCGCTTCTATCACATCGACCTTGAGCTTTTCTAATGCATGTGCAATGGCGAGTTTTTCTGGCAAGCTCATAGAAGCGCCAGGGCTTTGCTCACCATCACGTAATGTTGTATCAAATATAATGAGCTTATCTGATTCTGCTTTTGTTATCCCTTCCATTATAAAATCCTTCTTAATTTTTTAACTTTTATTATTTTTTTTATCCCCAGAGGATGCTTCTGGGCTTTTTTGTTTGTGTTTTCGAATGTGCCATATTCTCTTTAGTGCCATGATAGGACCCGACAATACATATCCAGCAAACGCCGCAAATAAAACTTGTTGTGGATCAAGTGAAATGAAGACAATCAGTAACAAAAAGCCCAGTACGGCTTTAAATGGCACCTTACCTTTTAGATCGATATCCTTAAAACTATAATACCGAACATTACTCACCATCAATGCACCGGTGAATATCATCACAATTGCTGCCAAGACACATAGCTTATGCCCGGCTATACCATATTCATGTGCAACCCAAACCATCCCTGCAATCAATCCAGCAGCAGCCGGCGATGGCAAACCACTAAAATAGCGCTTATCTGTTAACTGTTCTGTCTGAGAGTTGAATCGCGCTAATCTTAAGGCCGTAGCCGCGGTATAAAAAAAGGCAGCCAACCAACCTATCTTACCTAAACTGCTTAATCCCCAGCTATAAGCAACTAAAGCGGGGGCAATTCCGAAAGATACAATATCTGCCAAACTGTCATATTCTGCACCAAAATTACTCTGCGTATTAGTCAGTCTGGCAACTCTCCCATCTAAGCCGTCCATTACCATTGCTATAAATATTGCGAGCGCCGCAAAACCAAAATCTTCCCGCATAGAAGCAACAATGGCGTAAAAACCCGCGAAAAGACCAGAGGTCGTGAATAAATTGGGTAAAAGATAAATGCCTTTTCCTCTTTGGGCGTTAGAAGAAGATTCAGACGATGTTGGTTTTTGTTCTGTTTCTGTCATATATTCTTTCATTTAATAGGTTATCAATCTGAGTTAAAACAATATCCCAGCATGTTAGCGAATTTTAGGATATAATAAAAGTATTATTGTGGCGTATTGTTAGTTAAAGTTGTATTTTCGCTTAACTGACAGTACAACTAATTATTATCTAACTCAATCATTTTACCTATGACTGAAGATAAAAAACAAAAAAAAATCATTATTGAGGGTGTCACGGAAGAAGGCAAAAAGTTTCGCCCAAGTGACTGGGCCGAGCGTGTCAGTGGCCAACTCTCAACCTTCAAAAATCATCGGATTTTTTATTCCCCTATGCTGCGCCCTTCGTATAAAAGTGGCAATCGTTGTGTCGTGCTCGATCAAGCACTAAAAGAATCCAATCCCGAACTTTACCAGCAAATTATAAATTTTGCTAAAACGAACAAACTCAAAATCTGTGGAGAAGAAGATGAAAGTGACAATGAAAATGAAGAAAACGAAATGGAGTAAACTTTTCTTATTCTGCCTGTCGACTTTACTCGTCACAAATGCTTATTGTAAATCAACCGATGCTTTACCGCCTAAAATGGCCGGAAAAACAACTCAACAAACTAACTCTGTTCTCAAGAAAACTCAGCCCACGCTAGAAAAAACAGTTGCAAAGCAAACACGCGCTGAAAGAATCAAAACGATGGTAGAAGAAAATGATAACAAAGCCAAAATGATTCAAACAGAAATGAATAATGCGCATCATAAAAAACGCATCATGAAAACAAACTGCAATATCGCTAAAAATCGCCTACAAGATTTAATGACCACCCCCCGGATTAAAGTCAAACAAGACAATGGCTCAATACACTACATGACTCAAACTGAAAAAGCCCAAAAAATGAAGAAAACACGCCAAGCGATTAAACAATATTGTGGTCACCAGTAAGAAACAATAATTCACCTCCAAGTTTTGTAGAGGCTGACCTCCGTGTCGGCCTTCATATAATTTAGTCAACTTTAATGTATTCTTGTTTATTTCAATTAAGCACTTTTGATCCCTGTTGATGGACTGTATAATTTCAGTTAATTCCTTATCTTAAACTCAAGTTTACATAAAAATAATTTATTTAGGTATATGCCACCATGAGCGACTCATCTGAATCTAACGTTAAAAATTTTATTGAACACCGTATTGATGCGGATCTAGAAAAAAACACCTACGACGGCAAAGTCATCACCCGCTTCCCACCTGAGCCTAATGGATATTTGCATATTGGGCATGCAAAATCTATTTGCTTAAATTTTGGTATGGCAGAAAAATATAATGGTAGTTGCCATTTAAGGTTTGACGATACAAATCCCAGCAAAGAAGACAAAGAATATGTGGATGCCATCCAAGCGGATGTAAAATGGCTTGGGTTCCAGTGGGATTACTTGCATTATACAGCCGACTACTTTGATCAACTGCATGAATATGCTGTCCAATTAATTAAAAAAGGTGATGCCTATGTTTGCGCCTTAAGCGCTGAAGAAATGCGTGAGCACCGAGGCTCTTTAACAAAAGGCGGTACCGACAGCCCTAATAGAAACAAGGCAGTAGAAGAAAACCTCAATTTATTTGAGCGCATGCGTGCTGGTGAGTTTGAGGATGGCCAATATGTACTCAGAGCCAAAATTGATATGAGCTCTGGCAATATTAATATGCGTGATCCAGTCATCTATAGAATTATGAATGTTCCCCATCAACATACTAAAGATAAATGGTGTATTTATCCTATGTATGACTTTGCGCATTGTTTGTCTGATGCGATTGAAAATATTACACACTCTTTATGTACATTAGAATTTCAAGACCACCGTCCGTTGTACGAATGGTTTATCAATCATTTAACACCAGAGCCTAGACCACAGCAAATAGAGTTTTCTAGACTAAATTTATCCCATACGATTACCAGCAAGCGTAAATTAAAAAAACTAGTCGATGATAAGCTTGTATCTGGTTGGAACGATCCAAGAATGCCCACACTGATTGGACTAAGGCGCAGGGGTTATACACCTAATGCTATACGTCACTTTTGCCAAACAATCGGCATTTCCAAAAGCGATTCTATTATCGATATGAGTATTTTAGAAGAATGTGTCCGCTCTGATCTTAATCAAAATGCCATGCGTGCCATGTGTGTATTAAATCCCTTAAAACTCACTATTGATAATTTACCAGATGATCACTTAGAAACGCTTAGTGCCTCTAACCATCCACAAGATGAAAGCTTTGGTAAACGAAACATCCCTTTCACTAAAACCCTGTACATTGAACAAGATGATTTTATGGAAGAACCGCCTAAAAAATACAAGCGGCTCACCATCGACAAAGAGGTCAGATTACGCAATAGCTATGTCATAAGATGCAATGAGGCAATCAAAGATCCTAACACAGGCAAAGTTATAGAGTTAAAATGTACTTACGATCCAAAGACTTTAGGCAAAAACCCAGAAGACAGAAAAGTCAAAGGTGTCATTCACTGGGTATCAGCGACTCAAGCCAAAAAATGCCAAGTCAGAGTTTTCGATAGATTATTTAAAGATGCGAACCCAGGCTCTGCTGATGATTGGGATGATGCGTTAAAAATGCTAAACCCCGATTCTCTTAGCACTATAGAGAATTGTTACATTGAGCCAAACTTACCTACCGTAGCACCTGAAACCCGCTATCAGTTTGAGCGCTTAGGCTACTTTGTGATGGACAGATTAGATTTCACTTCAGATAATTGGGTGTTTAATCGCATTGTCAGTTTACGAGAGTCTTGGGCTAAAATAGATTAGGAATGGGCATGTAATAACTTACTGATTTAGCGCTCAGTAAGCTGGCATATTTAGATGGAACGATTGAGGGAAAATGCGAGCATAGCAGGGCTATGTGAGTGTTTTTTCGATTGAGGTTCATTTAAAGATGGCTTGCTTAATGAGATGATAAAACGGTAAGTTATTACATGCCATTCCTTAACCCCTAACACTCTAATAGAAACGTTACGGGGCCATTGTTAGTAAGCGATACTTGCATATTGGCACCAAATTGACCTGATTTTATAACGAGCTTAGACCTTTGTAATTGCGCAATCACGTCATTATAAAGTTCTAAAGCTCTTGTAGGCTCTGCAGAGGTACTAAATCCTGCTCTCATACCTTGGCGAGTATCCGCCGCCAAGGTAAACTGCGATACGACTAATATTTCACCCGCTATTTGTTGTACATTGAGGTTCATTTTGTCGTTTTTATCTTGGAATATTCTATAACCTAGAATACGTTCCACTATTCGAGTAGCTTGTGCTTGTGTATCGTGTTTTTCAACACCTAAAAACACTAAAATACCAGATGCAATACGGCTAATTTCTTGATCCTCAACGCTAACGCTTGCCTGGTTCACTCGTTGTAACAGAGCCTTCATTGTATAACTATACCTTGCGCCACGATGTACCTATACCCGTGCTACCATCTTCTAGGATAATGCCCATTTCTAATAATTGTGCTCGTATTTCATCTGCTCTTGCCCAGTCTTTATTCTTTTTAGCCGCAAGGCGCTCAAAAATAAGCTTCTGGATAGCTTCATTTTGGCTATCATCTCCACCTTGTAGAAAGCTCTCAGGGTCATTAGATAAAATACCTAATATACTCGCCAAACCAACCAAACAACGTCCCAACTCAACCGCGGTCTCATTTGCTTGCTCTTTCTTGGCGATATTGATTTTATTCGCCAGATCAAACAATACAGCCAAGGCTTGTGGTGTATTAAAATCATCGTTCATGGTTTGGAAAAACTTATCCTGCCATACTTTATTATCTATTTTGTTTTTATCAAATTTTCCAAGTTCCAAGCCATTTAAAGCGGTATACATTCTCGTCAACGCTTGTTTTGCTTGCTCTAGATTATCTATAGAATAATTAACAGGGCTTCTATAATGGCTCGCGATCAAAAAATATCTGATGACTTCTGCATCATATTTTTTTAAAACTTCACGAATGGTAAAAAAATTATTCAGCGACTTAGACATTTTTTCTTTGTTGACTTGCACAAAGCCGATGTGCATCCAATGATTGACAAAAATCTCATTATTCGCGCACTCTGACTGTGCTCTTTCATTTTCATGATGAGGAAAAAGTAAATCTGAGCCACCACCATGAATATCAAAATGATTGCCTAAGCAATCTGTCGCCATGGCAGAGCATTCTATATGCCAGCCTGGACGTCCATCTCCCCAAGGGGATGCCCAGCTAGGCTCATCTTTTTTGACTTTTTTCCATAATACAAAATCCAATGGAGAGCGTTTATCATGGGCAACATCAACCCGAGAACCCACTTGCAAGTCATCTAAATTTTTTCGGGATAATTCGCCATATTTTTGATATTGGTCTACAGCAAAATAAACATCACCATTATCGCCTTGGTAAGCACACTCGTTATTTTGTATCGCTTGTGTCATCTTGATAATTTTATCGATATAATCTGTGGCACGCGGCTCTTGGTCGGGTCTGATAATATTTAAACGGGCTTCGTCTTCATGCATAAACTTAATAAAGCGATTGGTTAAGGCTTGATAGGGCTCGTTGTTCTCATTAGCTCTATTAATAATTTTATCATCAATATCAGTAATGTTTCGCACATAGTTAACTTGCCACCCACTCGCTCTTAAAAAACGGGTAATTACATCAAATGAAACAAACACTCTGGCATGGCCTATATGACAATAATCGTATACCGTGATACCACAAACATATAAACTAATTTTACCTGGGACAATAGGTTCAAATATGTCTTTTTTTTGGGTAAATGTATTATATATCTGTAACATAGATTGAAATCCTAAATTAATTGCTTGAACAATAGGTTGGTCAGATAAACAAATGTAGCTAGAAGACTTTATTTTCTCTCTAATCTCTAGCGAGCCAGAAGCCAACATGATACCCTACCCGCTCCTTTATTGCTTTAAGAAGAAAATTGAACATGATTGTACTTCATACAAATTTTGGTGCAATACATCTTGAGATGTTTGCCGACAAAGCCCCTAATACCGTTAAAAATTTCACAGACTATGTTGAGCAGTCTTTTTATGAAAATACCATTTTTCATCGTGTGATTCCTGGTTTTATGATCCAAGGTGGTGGATTTGGTGCAGATATGGCTGAAAAAACTAGTCTTGAGTCTATTCAAAACGAAGCCAACAATGGCATCAGCAACACCAAAGGTTCCATTGCAATGGCTAGAACCAATGATCCACACTCTGCATCCGCTCAGTTTTTCGTCAACTTAAATGACAATGCTTTCTTAGATCACAAATCTGAGTCTATAGAGGGTTGGGGTTACTGTGTTTTTGGCAAAGTAACGGAAGGCATGGATATTGTAGAAAAAATAGCGCAAGTCAAAACGGGTACCAAAAACCATCATGACGATGTGCCTGTAGAAGATGTGATTATTGAGCGAGTTGAAATCGTTGAAACAGCGTAATCTCAGCTTTTTCATATCAGATATACATCTGAGTGCACAAAAACCTTCGCTTTGCGCTTTATTTGAAAGTTTTATTTCAATAAATGCCCACAAAGCGGAGGCTTTGTATATTTTGGGGGATTTATTTGATGTGTGGTTAGGTGATGATTTAATCTCTGACTTTGAAACATATATTGCAAACATATTAAAAAATCTCAAAAAAAGTGGCGTACAAACCTATTTAATTCCGGGCAATAGAGATTTTTTATTTGGTCAAAAATTTGCCACCTTAGCGGATATTACACTTCTCAAAGATCCAACTCGCATTTCGTTATATGATACACCTTGTCTATTATGTCACGGTGATGAAATGTGTACGGAAGATACGCTTTATCAGCATTATAGAAAAATTGTCCAGCATCCTATTAGCAAATTTTTATTTTTAAAACTACCGCAAAAATACAGACAAAATATTGCTAATAAATTACGAGCCAATAGCAAAAATTATCAACAAAACCAACCGCTTTCCAAATTAGATGTAACCGAAGCGGGTGTGCAAAAAAGCATATCTCGCCATCCCGCTAAAATGATTATCCATGGCCATGTACACAGAGCCAATCATTTTCAACATCAAGTGGCAGGCAAAACAGTCGATCGTTATGTACTAGGCACTTGGCACAATACAGGTAGTGTGATTAGTGTAAAAACCAATCCATTTGAAGTAAAACATCATGTGTTTGAAAAAGACCAAACAATCTATATTTAGAGACTGTCAATTAACCTCCACGGTTTGCCCCTATTTTAATACTAGACTCTTCTTTTTTCTCGCTTTTGGGTGGTTCCCTCATTTCTTTAAATACAGATTTTAACGCATCGTCAAAAGAAATATCATTGCTTTTTTCTGTTGCGGATATGGTTTTTGAAGGTAAATCCCAAGTCTGAGCCATTAGAATTTTCTAACAATTAGTGCAGTATTGGTAAAACCTAAAATAGGATCTTATTTTATTTTGTTTCGTGAACGACTACTTTCTGCAGGCATTGAAATTTTTTCCAGTTGTTCTTTAACTAATTCGATATATGCATCAATTTTTTCTTGTATTTCTGGAGCAGGTAATAAGTCATAAGCTTTAATCGGCAGTCGGTTTAGGGGATGAGTGCAGAAAATTTTTTGACTTTTGAAAGCGACTTCGTTGGCTTTATAAAATTGCATTAGAGTACTATAATCAAAAAAGTGTTCATGTCTTTCAGGTTCTCCATTAGGCTTGGGAATGATCGTGATAACTTTAACTGGGACATTAAATTCAGTTTGAGAAACAGGGCAAAGAATATCTTCTGGTGGTTCTGGAATTTCATGTCCTCTTTTCTTAAATTCTTCCGATAATTGCTTAATGACTTCCTGATTGAAAGGTTTTCCTTGCTGTCTAGCGTTCATATAGAATCTATTATAGTCATTTAAGTTAGCGATAGCAGCTTTCTTGTCAGCAACTGTTTCAGGCCATTGGATATAAGGTTCATTTTTTGGTTCTTTCGCTAGTTTGTCTGGAGCAATCATTTTTTCTCACCTTTTTAAGCACTTGCATTATATGTTATTTATAGAAATTTCCAGTTGAAACTGAGTTATTCTATGGTATTACTATGTAGATTTAGGTTTTCTAACTTTTGCACTTTCATTTTCTTCTTTAGGCTGTTCTGGTTTACGCCCTTGCTTCCACTCTACCTGTTGCTGTTTTATTTTAGCTTCAAACATTGTCGTTAAGCGACGAACACTACGAGGCTGTTCAACAGCAGGAGGGGATTCTTGCTTTTGCTCTTTTAATCCTTCAGCATCAGGCACCTTTTGATTTGACTCCCCAGCTTGCTTGACTACCGATAGATTAAGAGGGGGGGGGATATTATGAAACGCCGCCTCGTCAATTTCTTGAACTTGATTCACCTCAAGACCGATTCCATCATCAAATTCAATGTTGTCTAAGGCATCGACAAGATCATCATAAGATTGCATATCAGCTGGTAGGTCTAGTTCAAAAGATGTGTCTTGCTCATCCTCTATAAATGGATCTTCGATTATTTCAGGAACATAATCACTTGTAATATCATTAAAATTTGGCTGTTGTGTACCAACAACTTTCTCAACCGATTTGAATTTTTTTCCATCGTATTTTCTATCCGTTCTTAATTTATTCATTTGTTGAAATTTTTGATCATCATTTAACCGTGCTGTTGTTGCTAAAAGATGGACAAAATTTGTTTGTGGCTGGACGTTAACGGGATGCTCTTTTTGTTTTGCTCTTTGTTCAGTGAGAGTTAGAATAGCTTTTGAAGCAACTTCAAGCTTATCATTGAAGGACTCATCCATCCCGTCTACGGCGGCAAGTTTCCCCATAAATACTGGACTAGGAATTGTATGCCAATCATTGGCAGCCGCTTCTGTTTTTACTTTTAATTTTGCTTTACCCTCACTTGTCGGTGAGAACAAGGCTGTAATTTCCGAAAAATCTTTTTTTGATGATTTAGGAATTTTATCCAAGATCCCTGTCAATTTATTCGAATTATATAATCGTGTGATATTTGTATCTTCAAAAGCAGCAGCTATTGCCTGTCCAGAGTCAAAATCATTATTTTTGACACATTGATTCCCTACTTCAATATATAACCTAAGGATATTTGCGGCTTCGTTTTCTGATTTTGCCTGTAATATTCCGTCAGTTATCATCGAACTAAGGCCATTAAAAAATTCTTTATGTTTACCAATTTCATGCTCATCAGAACCTTGTAATTGCGTTTCCCCCGATTGAAAAGCTCGTAAATCATTTGCAATGGCTTTCGCTACGGTTTGTACTCGTTTCTTGGAATGGTTACCTATCATTGGTTTGCTTGACACAAATTTAGCAATATCTATACCCTGCTCATTTTCTATAAGTGTTTTAGCGTTATTTTTTGCTTCATCAGATTTTTTAACTTGTTGCTCACATATTCCCTGAATGGCCACTTGAGTCATTTTTGCTTTTTCACCCCCCATTACTTCACTTATTTCACTCATCACATGCTTGAACTTATGGTTTAACTTCGTACCTTCTATAGTTAAGTCTTGATAGTCAACTCCGCTAAACTCAATTACTTTCTGTAGTGTTGAGACGGCTGTTTCCATGTTTTTAAGACGTTGCCGATCATTTAGCTCTTCATTATTATAAGAATGATTTGTGACATCCAGCAATGCGTCAAGAACCATTGATGGATCGTGGACTTTGACTCTATCTTTACCGACTCCAACTTTGTGTTGACAATACAAAACAATTTCTAGTGCGCACTGCTCTTGTGAAATTTTGTCAACGCCTGGCGCCCACGCTGCCTTAATATCATTCAATAAAGCACCAATCAAGTGCTCTTTTGGTGTTACTTTGCCCTTATCAGACCCTTTTGCGCTCATTTTTTACTACCATTATATTTCGAGTGATCACTAAACACTGCGGCCAGTTACATCAAGAAAAGTTCCATTTAATTGTGAAGTTGTAGCGGCTTGAATTGGCTCAAAATATATTTTTGCCACAGTGGCCATCAAACTTAGCTTTACTACGGATAGTTGTAAGACTAACATTATCATGACTAAATGGCCAACTATTAAAATAGCTTAATTCGTGCTGTTATTTAATAATATTGATAAAAAACAAATAGATAGTAGGTTATATTGCACAAGCAGCAAAATGGTTAAAAAGTGCCTTTGATTGCAAAAATAGGTGTGTATGCAAGAAATTTAGAGATTAACCTGCCGCTGGCAATTCTAATTGAATCACTCTTGTGTTTTCTTCAGCTGGGGTAGATTTCTCAGAGCTTAATTGTTGTAGGGGTTGTGACTCTGCTTGCTGTTCTGCTAATTCAACTGGTTTAGGACTGGAAATATAATTGACCAGCAGACCCCCCAATAAACCCAGCGTCATCCAAAACAAAGCCTGCTTAAATTTACTTGGCAAGTTTTTTAGTTTGAAAATAGATTGGTGGGCACGCGGGGATTTGCGCTGCTCACGCGTGGAGTAATCCTGCTGCATTTTATATGAGTTCATGACTTACCCCTTACGATAAATAGAAATCTCTCCTAATCTAACTACAGAAACAGTTATCAAGTCAACAAATATAATACCCATTATCAATTGGTTATTTTATTTTGTGCTCGCTCCTTGGCGACTATAGCTCGCAACTTTTTATCTTCAGACTGTAAAAAATCCATTTCTTCTATCTGAAAGCCTGCCTCTAAACGCGCTTTTGTATTATATGGTCCTCTTAAGAACTCAGGTGCATGTTTGTGCACTAATTTTCTAAACATTTCTAATGGTTCGATGCCTCTTTGTTTACATAGATAATGGTACCAGTGATTACCAACCTTAACATGTTCAATTTCATCGTGAAAAATAATGCCCAACAACCCTGCGGCGATACTATCGCCATTATTTTTAAGTTTTTCTGCCATCATTGGCGCAACATCTAAGCCTCGGGCTTCTAGTAGTCTAGGCACACAGGCCATTCGCACCATAGGATCGTAAGCTGTATCCTCTGCCATTTTCCACAAACCATTGTGCACAGGAAAATACCCATAATCATAATTATTATTTATTAAGTGTTGGCGCAATAAGTTAAAATGATATGCTTCTTCTGCTGCAACTTTTAGCCAGTCAACATAGTATTTTTGTGGCATCCCGGAAAATCGACAAATCGCATCTAATGCTAAGTTAATAGCATTAAACTCAATATGGCAAACTGCGTGAATCAAAGCCGCTCGCCCTATAGGTTGACTCAGTTTTCTACGCGTTAAGTTTTTAGGCGTAACCCAATCTAGTGTATCTGGGAATCCGGCAGTGATACTTAATGGAGATTTCTCAGATTCAATATTAATACGACCTAATAAATAATTATGAAAAATCGCTAAAACCCGTTTGGGTTTTTGGTTAATATTGCTCTCTATAAGCGCTTGTTGACATTCTTGAAATAAACAAAGTTGTGGCATATTCTTGAAACTAAATGTATATCTATAAAGAGATAGTAGTGTATTAGAATCTCGCCTAAAGTTCTAGTCCAGCGCAGTATTCAGTAAGGAATAGAAAGCGCTATATGCTAGTCAGATTTTTTATGGTACCAATTATTCCCCCACCCCATATATAAGCCATTTAGATAATTTTCCCATTCTTCACGGGTTCGATAACTAGGATATGGGATAGGGGGAATAGGTGCTTCAGACATCCAGACAATATGAAATTTTCCATCTTCGCGCACTTGCGCAATACGAGTAGATTTCCAAGTGTGCTGATTATCTCTATCAATTCTGACTACGCCACATGGTGCTCGGAATTTCTGGCCTTTGATGCTCTCCTTCACTTGTACCACATCATCTGTTTGCGCTTTCTCTACCGCTTGTGCCCAAATATGTACGCCAAAATACCCAGCCTCAACCGTATCACCGATTGCCACATTATCTCCATAACGCGCTCTATATTCTCTGACAAAATGTTGATTCGTCTCATTGGCGACTGCTTGAAAATAATTCCATACGGCATAATCTCCAACGGCATTTTCAGCTTTAATTTCTTGAAGTTCAACGTCTCCCATATTAAAAGATATAATAGTCACATCTTCTATTGTCACACCTTGTGACCTTAGTTCTTTATAAAACGCTATATTACCTTGTCCATTAATATTATTAATAATAACATCTGGCTTGGCTGCAATAATTTTTTGGACACTTTCCGAAAAATCTAACACACCAAGAGGCACATACGCTTCCCCCACAGTTTTTCCATTATAAATATTAATTTGATCTTTGATTATGGCATTACTTGCGTGGGGCCCAATATAATCCGAGCCAACTAAAAAAAAACGTTTTTTCCCTTGTGTCTCCATAATCCACTTAATAGCAGGAATAATGACTTGATTTGGAATCCCTCCTGTATAAATAATACTATTGCTCTGCTCCAACCCCTCATAGGCCATAGGATAAATTAGCAAGTGATTATGTTTCTCAAATATTGGTTTAACCTGTTTTCTGGAATGTGAGTTCCATAAGCCGAAAACAACACTGACTTTATATCTCGTAATTAATTTTTCTGCTTGTTTCGCGAATACTTCAGGAGTGGATTTTCCGTTCGCTAGAATTGGGCGAATTTTGCGACCTAAAATCCCACCTTTCATATTGATTTCATCAATGGCCATTAAGCTTGCTTTTGCCACAGGCGGTTCACTGACGGCCATTGTGCCGGTAAAAGAATGTAAAATTCCGACTTTGATTGGATTGAACCCATATTTGACCAGAAGATAAAGCTTTTTACCCCCCCAGTAACCTACGGCGGCTATGAAAGTTGAAAATAAAGTAATGACGAGTATTGCTTGTGTTTCCATATTGTGTCGCTAGCTTAATGCACAGTAAAAATATTGTTTAGACCCCATATACTAGAAGTATAGTGAATTTAGAAATACATGAGTAAACTCGCAAAGATTCAACACCTTGCATATACTCTTAAATATGCATTTTAATTAATATAAAAGAAACTAAATTAATATATTTTTGGTCATACTACTAGAAAAATTTGATTTTAACTTGGCTTTTACAGGGGATAAGCATGGAACCTAATCCAGAAGAAATTGAAAAAGTAGGACAAGCTCTCATTATACTTAATCAATCTAACTATACAAACAAACAGCTTGAAGTCTTGAACTCATTTTTGCAATCTTATGGTATTGAATATTCAAAACAGTCATTTCAGCAAGTCTACTCGAACCCAGAAAGCCAAGATATTCTAAATTCAGTTCAAGCTTTGTATGAGTTTGCACAAAAATATCGTGACAACAAAACCATTGCAGAGGAAATAAAAATGGAGTTTGATGATACATTATTTAATCTTAACGATTCATCAAGCTCCATTACATTTTAATATTTTAACAGTATAAAGCTTAGCGCAATACTATTTCACCATTATCAACTGAGACATGGATGCTGTCCCCCTTTTGATAATCGCCTCGCAAAATGCATTCTGATAATGGGTTCTCTAGATATTGCCTCAAAGCTCTTTGTAATGGTCTCGCACCATAAGCTGGGTCAAACCCAATATTAGACAACTTATCTAGCGCCGCATCATCCAATTCAAGTATTAAGCCTTGATTCTCTAGCCGCGCCTTCAAATCACCTATCTGAATCGTAACAATTTGTCGTATATCTGCTTCGCTTAACGAGTGAAACACAATCGACTCATCTATTCTATTAATAAATTCTGGCTTAAAGTAATTCCCCAACATACCGCTAATCTCTGCTTTCATTTTATCGTAGCTTTCACCTGCCATCTCTTGAATACGTTCTGCCCCAATATTGGAGGTCATTACAATAATACAGTTACGAAAATCAACTGTGCGTCCTTGTGAATCTGTGAGTCTACCTTCATCTAATAATTGCAATAAAATATTAAAAACATCCGTGTGAGCCTTTTCAATTTCATCCAGCAAAATAATACTATAAGGTCTTCTACGAACCGCTTCTGTAAGATACCCACCATCTTCGTAGCCCACATACCCAGGAGGCGCACCAATCAGTCGAGATACTGAGTGTTTTTCCATGAATTCTGACATATCTATACGAACCAAAGCGGCTTCCGTATCGAACAAAAATTCTGCCAAAGACTTACAAAGCGCCGTTTTGCCCACACCTGTTGGGCCTAAGAACAAAAAAGATCCCACAGGGGCATTGGGTGAAGACAAACCTGCCCGAGAACGCCTAATGGCATCAGAGACTGCCCGAATAGCCTCTTTTTGTCCCACAATCGTCTTAGATAATTCGTCTTCCATTTTAAGCAGTTTTTGTTTTTCACCTTCTAACATTTTACTGACTGGAATACCGGTCCATTTAGCCACAACCTCAGCAATCTCTTCTTCCCCGACTTTATTTTTTAGTAAAGTATTTTCTTGGCCTTCTAATTCATTAGCGGCTTGCATTTGTTTTTCTAGCTCAGGGATTTTACCGTATTGCAACTCTGACATACGTGTCAAGTCACCCGCACGACCGGCTGCTTCTAAGTCTGTTTTTGCACGCTCTAGTTCTTCTTTGATATGCTGAGCGCCATGCAAAGTGGCTTTTTCAGCTTGCCAAATTTCGTCTAAATCTGCTAGTTCTTTTTCAGCAGTATTAATATTAGAACTTAACTTATCTAATCTTTCTTTTGAAGCTTGATCGGTTTCTTTTTTCAGCGCTTCTCTCTCAATTTTATATTGGATCAGTTTACGCTCTAATTTGTCTAAAGGCTCTGGCTTAGAATCAATGGCCATTCTGATGCAGCTCGCCGCCTCATCAATTAAATCAATCGCTTTATCTGGCAACATTCTATCGGTAATATATCTTTGTGATAAATTAGCGGCCGCAATAATAGCCGGATCGGTAATATCAACCCCGTGATGGATTTCATACCGCTCTTTTAGCCCACGTAAAATCGCGACGGTATCTTCGGTAGAAGGCTCTCCCACCCACACTTTTTGAAAACGCCTTTCTAAGGCTGCATCTTTTTCGATATATTGCCTATATTCATCTAATGTGGTCGCCCCCACGCAATGTAACTCACCACGAGCCAAAGCAGGTTTCAGCATATTGCCTGCATCCATAGCACCATCGGCTTTACCGGCACCTACCATGGTATGAATTTCATCAATGAATAATATAATTTCGCCTTCTCGTTTAGATAAATCTTTTAAAACACCTTTTAAGCGTTCTTCAAATTCTCCTCTAAACTTCGCACCCGCAATTAGCAATCCCATATCCAACATTAAAACACGCTTGTTTTTTAGTCCCTCTGGGACTTCATGATTAATGATTCTCTGGGCTAAGCCTTCTACAATAGCAGTTTTACCTACCCCAGGCTCGCCTATCAAAATAGGATTATTTTTTGTTCGTCTTTGCAAGACTTGAATTGTGCGTCTAATTTCTTCATCTCGCCCAATAACGGGATCCAGTTTACCTTGTTCCGCACGCTCGGTGAGATCGATTGTATAACGTTCTAAGGCTTGTCTTTGTTCTTCAGCATTCTCATCTTTGACGGACTCTCCGCCTCTCACCTCATCTATTGCTTTTGATAGCTTGCCTTTATTAATACCCGTTTCTTTTAAAACTTTGCTGACATCATTGTCACAATCCAACAACGCCAGTAAAAATAGTTCACTAGAAATAAAGCTATCATTTCTATCTTTTGCGTGCTTTTCAGTTAGTAATAGAAGTTGATTTAATTTAGGCGAGATGGATATTTCACCCGTTACATTTTGTAATTTTGCTAAAGCATCCATCTGAGCACTCAAACTGGAACGCAACTGAGGTATATTCGCCCCTGCTTTTTGCAATATAGGCCGCACGGTTCCGCCGGTTTGATCTAACATAGCTGTTAGAACATGCACAGGCTCTATCGTAGAATGCGAACGACTCACAGCCAAAGACTGTGCTTCATTGAGGGCTTGTTGAAATTTAGTTGTAAATTTATCTAACATGTTTTCCCTTAAATAAGTATCAATGATGTCTGAACATAATACTAACATGGGGACAGGTTATTATTTTTAAAGTGACCTATTAGGAATGGGCATGTAATAACTTACGGCTATACCGCACAGTATTAATATTATCGCCTACATGGTGGGCTATAAGTTGGCTCGCTCTAACAGCGCTATATTAGCGCGCTGCTCCAGAGTGGTCGTGAAGGCCTGCACCCAGGAAGGGGCTGGCTCTTCCGGTTTTATCACTTTCATTTTTCTCTAATTCCTTTAGTAGCGCTTGCATGTCATCTGGTATAGGCAAGCTCCACTCCATAGGCTGATACGTAAAGGGATGTTCTAAGCGCAAATGATAAGCATGCAAAGCAGGTCTAGTGAATTTTTGAATGCACTCACGCAAGCTAGGATTGAGATTTGCCATCAATTGAGCGCGCCCTGCATATCGCGTGTCTCCAATTAAGGCATGCTTTTCATGGGATAAGTGCACACGGATTTGATGCGTTCTGCCCGTTTCTAGTTTTATATCTAATAGGGTGTAGCCGCTAAAGCGTTGAGCCACTCTATAGTGGGTTCTTGCATGCTTACCATTTTTAACAACAGCCATTTTCAAACGGTTGTGACTATGACGCCCGATGGGCAAATCAATTGTCCCGCCACTTAAAATCCGACCTCTGGCCACAGCATAATAGTATCGCCCAATTTTTCTTTCACTCAAATCAGCAACCAGCTTTGTATAGGCAAGCTGGCTTTTGGTCACAACCATCAAGCCCGTTGTATCTTTATCCAAACGATGAATAATACCGGCTCGTGGTAAATGCTTTTGATCTTCGCAATGATACAACAGTGCATTCAGTAATGTCCCATCCCAATTGCCAGCTCCGGGATGCACCACACAATCAGCCGATTTATTAATCACGAGTATATGCTCGTCTTCATAAATAATATCCAGCGGAATATCTTCTGGCTCATGAACGAGAACCGATTGCTCTGCCTGAATCACAACATTTTCCCCACCCAAAACTTTATTTTTAGGGCGCCATTTTTTCGTGTTGACTAGCACAGAGCCATTTTTCACCCATTCCGTCAGCTGTGCTCTAGAATAATCAGGGAAACATTTGACCAAAGCCTGGTCGACCCGCAAACCAGATAAAGACTCAGGAATAATTGTATTAAGGGAAATTTGTTCTTTCATGCCAGCCATTTAGTTGAAAAACTAATTAAGTAAGTTATTTGGTACATTTTAAATCAGATTTGATCAGATTCAAAATAAAATCGGCAGCTTATCAAAAATAACTCATAAATACCGAAGAAACAGTAAGCTTAACAAACTTAGATGGTTAACTTATCTGGTTTGCCGAAAAGCCCGCTTTTTTACCCCTTTAGACGTAGTAGACGTAAGTGCCGGCGCTTTATCTTCAGGCTCTTTTACAATATATGGCGTCTTAATCTTCTTTTGTTTTTGATTTTTGATAAATGCCTTGTCCAGTTTCGCAACTTTTTTCCTAATATTTTTAAACTCTTTGCTGTCATAACCTCGTGATAGATGCACTTTCATAATCGTATCTACTTTCTTAGCATCAATTCTCTGAGTATAACTAGTCTGTAGTATTTCTAGTGCCAATTTTAAGTGATTTAAAAATAAAATTTGCGTTTTGTGATCCCGAGATGCATATAGTTTGAAATATTGGTCAGTATTTTTATCATAAGCTAGAATATATCCGAACTCACCTTCTTTCATTTTTGCAGTCAAATATCGCGCTTTTCTTTTATCAACTAAAGAATCAATATACGTCAATAATTCATCATTGTGCGATTGAACATTTTTTTGATATTGGCGTTGCTCTGCCTGAACAAACTGAGACAACATAAACTGAGACAGAAAGTCTCTAGTGCTGACTTCAATGCCTTCTGCACTATCGGAGAAAGGGAAGATTTTATTTTTCTGAGACATAATAGCTCCATTTGGCTAGGCTTAATATGTTCTAAGAAAACTGTAGCATGCGAAGAGAATTAAAAACGAGTTCTAAAAAGCTGAATTACATGTCAGTCATTTGGACTAGCGTAGTATCCAGTAGGTTGTTGAATACTGGACGCTACGCTAGTTAAATTAACTAAATTAATTTTAAGCTCTATTACCATGAGTATGGGAGCGGGTTCGTGAAGCAACAGGGGCATTAACCGCACTATTTCCTTCTTCTTGTCCAATCTCCACACTATTTGCATTAAAAATTAGAGTGGGCGCTGCTTGAACAGAATTGCTTACAGTAGCATTATCTGGCCTTCCTACAGTAAATGAGGTTTCAATAGAAGTCTGAACCTCGGAATAAGCAACATCACAATAATCAACACCTCCCATTTCAGATTTTTTCTCTACTCTGCCAGTTAAAGAAAATCGAAAATTTTCTAATGCCTCATTTTCAATTGTTTCAGATATAATCTTGCCAATTTCTTCTGAGTTGAGTTCATTTGCTTCGAGTCTACTGAAAAAATAACCTACATTCATAAAAAGAAGATCAATCAAAGACAAAAACCAATGCTGCTTATATTCATCGCCTTCATTATTTCTGACATAATTATACAATGGCTTTTCTATAAAATCATACCAATGCCCACCAACAAAATTTTTTCTATAGTCTCTGGTTGCTGGAACACGCCCTGCCAAAGAGGGGCAAGCTACTTTTTTTAATCCAGATTTTAGTGGCTTCCCCATCCCAGCTCTTGTAATCTCAATCAGTGTTTCTCGGTAAGCTGCTCTTTCTGATGCCTTACCCAATAATCTTATAAAGTTTGTAATAAAAAAGAAAATCTTAAATGTCTCGTTAAAACTATCAATAATTTTTAGAATCTGCTGTGTCATACCATAAAATGTGTTTCTTAATGTATTCCGCTGTCTAATATTTATAACTTCCATCATCACCAAAGCTGCACGCTCTGCGGGAGTAAGCTTCAATTCAAGTGAAAAACAACCAGATGAGAAATTTATATGCCCACACATTTCGCTTCGACCTAAGCCACGAATAACATGCTTAGCCATTTGCCCCTTAGTCACATTCAACGAAAACGGATAATATTCAGGCAAATTTTTATTGTCTACAATGTAGGCAGCCTTCCTTTTTAACAAAGCTTTTTTTTCCTCTATCGGCTTAGCCTGAAAGTATTCACCAGCTAAAACCAAGTGATGTGCATGCCGTACTAACTTATGTAACTCTACAGGCTGCTCATGACCATATAATGTCCCTGGAAAAACAGGTGTTGCTTTATAGTCCTTCCTAGTTGCAGGGCCTTCAAAATAATAACCAATGGCAGCATAAAATAAAACGCTTGCGAAGCTAAGACAATAAATACTAGAGCTGCTCATGGCTGTAGAAACAGCACCCCAGCTTGCAGCAATAGCCCATGGAAAAGCCGCTAAAGCAGCTGCAGTCACTAACAAAACCAATATTGTTGATAACGTTGGCAATAAGCCAAATATAAAATTACGGGGGCCTGTTAAAATCGTTGGTTTAAAACCAATAGTATCCCACATACCAGTTGGTTGGATAACAAAATATTTAAAGCTATCCCAAATAGAATGCCAAAAATTACGTTTAAAAGGAGAAGATAGATATGAATAGAAAGCCGGTACTGCCATGACTGTTGTTAACCTTATTAATGCGATAGCTATAGATAAGATAGTCAAGATTCTAGCTAGCTGTAAGTTGCCTGTCAAATATATATTCCCTATTAACAGGACAGCCACGTTAATTTGAACAACTTAATTTTTTTATTTCTCAAGAATTTCTCAAGTTGGATTGTTGACCTTTTTTAGTTTAATCTTCTGGGCTGCAAGCAAGATATATATACGGAATAAACATGAAAAAAATAAAAACAAAGCTGGTGGCAATTTTGCTAACTAGCTCATTCTTGGTAGGCTGTAGCTCCAACCTAAAAGATGAAAAGTATAATGCCATGGCCGCTAATGAGATATATCAGGAAGGCGTCAAACATACTCGCAAAAGTCGCTACAGTAATGCGGTGGAAGATTTTGAAGCATTAGAAGCCCGCTATCCCTTTGGTGATTATGCAGATAAAGCACAATTGGGGGCTATCTATGCACTTTATCTTGGGGAAGACTTTTCACAAGCCTTACCGGCAACAGATAGGTTTTTACGCATGTACCCTCGCCACGCGCATGTAGATTATGCTTATTATATGAAAGGACTAATACACTTTTCCGAAGCCGTTGGTTTTTTTAGTAAATATTTCCCGATGGAAAGAGCTGAACGCGACCCGAATCCCGGTAAAAAAGCTTTAGCCTCTTTTGAGCACTTAGTGTCTCATTACCCCGATAGTCCTTACGTCGAAAATGCAAAACAGCGCATGATTTATTTACGCAACCTGGTAGCTGAAAATGAATTATATGTGGCTCGCTTTTATCTGAAAAAAGGCGCTTATCTGGCTGCTGCGACTCGATGTAATTATCTATTAGTACACTTTGATCGAGCCCCCCAAACAGAGGAAGCTCTAGGTATAATGGTTCAGGCTTACAGAGCATTAGAATTACAGGATTTGGCTAATGACGCATTTTTTGTACTGCGCCATAACTTCCCACAATCTGATTTTGTAACTAAATTAGCTTAAATAAAAATATGATAGGATAATAAAAGTAAATATGCGTACTAGTCAGTTATTACTTGCTACATTAAAAGAATCCCCACAAGATGCTGAATTAATCAGCCACCAGCTTATGTTAAGGGCAGGGCTGATTCGAAAACTTGCATCGGGACTATATACTTGGTTGCCGTTGGGATTGCGTGTTTTACGCAAAGTAGAACAAGTCGTTCGTGAAGAGATGAATGCCATCCATGCCCAAGAGCTTTTAATGCCCGTAGTACAGCCCGCTGAATTGTGGGAAGAAACAGATCGCTGGGAACAGTTTGGTCCACAGCTGTTAAAAATAAAAGACAGACACGATCGTTCTTTTTGTTTTGGCCCCACCCACGAAGAAGTGATTACGGATTTAGTACGCAATGAACTGCAAAGCTACAAAGAACTGCCCTGTTGTTTTTACCAAATCCAAACCAAATTCCGTGATGAAATTAGACCTCGCTTCGGTGTGATGCGCGCACGAGAATTTTTAATGAAAGATGCTTACTCTTTTCATATAGATCAAGCCTCTCTGCAAGAAACATACGATGCGATGTATCAAGCTTATAGCAAAATTTTTGACCGATTAGGCTTAACCTATCGTTCTGTATTAGCCGATACGGGAGCAATAGGTGGAAGCTTATCACACGAGTTTCACGTGCTAGCCGACTCAGGAGAAGACGCAATAGCCTATTGTGACAACTCAGATTATGCCGCCAATGTCGAAGCCGCTACCACACAAAGATCAGAAGAACAGCCCGCCCCTGCCACACAAGACATGCGTCTTTGCGACACCCCTAATATTCGTTCGGTAAAAGAACAAGCAAAATTTATGGGACTAGAAACTCAGCAGATTGTAAAAACATTGTTAGTCAAAGGTATCAATACTAACGCCGTGGCTCTGTTACTGCGAGGAGATGATGTGTTAAACACCCTAAAAGCTGAAAAACATGAACTCGTTCATAGCCCTCTTACTTTAATTGATGAACAAGCGGTTACAGATATTAGCGGCTGCCAACCTGGATTTGTAGGGCCAATGGATCTTAACATTCCCATTGTTGCTGATTACACAGTACTTAATATGTCAGATTTTTCATGTGGTGCTAATACAAATGACAAACACTACATAGGCGTAAACTGGGAACGCGATTTGCCAGTACCTAGTGAGCAAGCCGATTTACGCACCGTCAAAGCAGGCGATACCAGTCCTGACGGTAAAGGCAGCTTGTCGATTTGTCGGGGTATTGAAGTGGGACACATATTTCAGCTGGGCAATAAATATTCAAAATCTATGCAGGCGACTGTTTTAAACGACAAAGGCCAAGCCGTTGCCCCTGAAATGGGATGCTATGGGATAGGTGTATCGCGCATTGTCGCAGCGGCAATAGAACAAAATCATGACGAGAATGGCATCATATGGCCAGATGCAATGGCACCCTTCTCTGTGATATTAGTCCCTTTAAAATATAATAAATCGCATAGAGTCCGAGAAGCTGCGATGAAAATATATGATGCGCTCAAAAATAATAATATCGAAGTACTTTTAGACGACAGAAGCGAGAGACCAGGTCGCATGTTTGCTGAAGCAGATTTAATTGGCTTTCCTCACCGAATCGTTATAGGCGAACGAGGACTGGACGATGGCATTGTAGAATACAAAGCTCGCCGTAGTTCTGATATTGAAAAAATCAAATTAGACAATGTATTAGATTTTTTACAAGGAAAACTTAAGGCAGACTAAAATGATCCCGATCGGTAACATATGACTTAAATATTTACAATTATTCTAAAATTGATCCCGATCGGGATCAATTATTGAGAAACTCAAACCTAAATCTGCACATAAAAAAGGCACCTAATTATCTAATTAGATGCCTTTCTTAAATAAAAATAAACAAATGTTATTTGTCTAAATTTTATTAAGCGATTTCGCTTTCAACTTCAAAATATACAACTGCACGACGGTTGGCAGCATTCGCTTCAGCAGAATCACTCATATCCGCTAATCTTTCAGAACCAAAGCTTCTCACTTCGATTTGGCTATCTTGTACACCATTATCTTTCAAATATGTTGCAACAGATTCAGCGCGACGCATACCAAGACCTATGTTGTACTCAGATTTACCACGAGCATCAGCATAACCTTCGACGTGTACTTTTGATTCAGAATTTTGAGCAAGATATTCTGCAAATTGGCTTAATTCCGATTTTGCATCTTCAGTCAAAGCTGAATTATCAAATTTGAAATTGTAAGTGCTAGATACTAATTGTTTTACAATTTCTTGTTCTTGTGCGGCAATTTGTTGGTTTTGCTCTACAGATGATTTAGCTTGATGTTGCAAACTGTAGTTATAAGTACCACAGCCAACCAAACCGAAAGTACAACCTAAAGCGACAACCGCGGCTTTTACTAATTTTCCATTACTCATTGTTATTATTCCTATGCATAAAATATAACTTGAGCTCGCAACATACCGATTATTTAAACAGAAATCAAGCTTATGTTTAGTATTTTTGCAACGCATCCAAACTTTAAAATTTATTAAAAACGAATTGTAAAGTCTGTATGGGCTTCTAACGCATACTCTTGAACAATAATATCAGCGACTTGTGCCGCATCAGGGCCTTGCCACAACCAATCACATAGAGACTGCACCACATCATCTTCCCCACAAATAACCGCCTCGACGGTACCGTTAGGTAAGTTACGCACCCAGCCTGTTACGCCTAAAGCTTTTGCTTTTTTTTGCGTTGTTTGTCTAAAAAAAACACCTTGAACCTTTCCTGATACGATACAATGTTTGCAAATTTGCATGGCGCTTATCCTGAGTCAATTTAATTGGTTTGTTAGGGATCACCCTAAATCATTAAAACATATAGACAACAGAAAATATAATATTTACTAAACAAAAAGTATACACGGAAACCAAAATCCTAATGCCCATAACAATTTATCATAATCCAAACTGTTCAAAATCCCGGCAAACGCTTGCCTTACTCAAAGAGCATGGCATTCAACCTACAATCATTGAATATTTAAAATATCCGCCCTCAGCAAGTAAGTTAAAGCAAATACTAACCAGCTTGGGTTTTTCTGCCAGAGATTTACTGCGCACAAAAGAAGCTGAATATCAGACACTGCGTTTGAGCAACTCAGAACTAACTGAAGATGAGATCATTATGGCAATGCACAACTACCCTAATTTAATAGAACGCCCTATTGTGATCAAAAATCAAAAATCCGTCATGGGCCGTCCGCCCGAAAAAATATTAGCGTTAATTTTGGATAAAAGTGAAAAATAATATGCCACATATTTTAGTTTTATATTATAGTCGTCATGGTGCCACTCAAAAAATGGCAGAACAAATCGCTTTGGGTATAGAAAGACACGAACATATAGAAGCCAAAATCAGAACTGTGCCCTCCTTGCATAATACAGCAGAAGAAAATCAAAATACTGCTAACCACTCTTTTGTGCAACCACAAGATTTGATTGATGCATCAGGGTTAATCTTAGGCAGCCCAACCCGCTTTGGTAATATTTCCGCTAATTTGCAATTTTTTCTGGAAAGCACTTTAGATATCTGGCTGTCAGGTCAACTGATAGGTAAACCAGCAGGTGTATTCACCTCTAGCGAAAGTATGCATGGTGGGCAAGAAAGCACGCTCCTAAGCATGATACTGCCTCTAATGCATCATGGCATGTTGATATCGGGTATCCCGTATAATCAACCATCGCTACATACAACACAATCGGGCGGAACGCCCTATGGCGCTAGCCATGTTAGCGGTAATAAACAAAATCATTTGACCCAAGACGAGCGCAATTTGTGCCTAGCTTTTGGTGAGAATCTATCCCATATCGCACATGCATTATCCTCCTCCTGATGTCTATCCTATTATATAGTCATAATTATCAATTCAAAACGGGTTGCCGCCTAACCCGTTTTCTACGCCTAACTAATCCCAACTAATACCAATAGACCTTTGAGCTTAAAAATCGAACCGTTTATCTGTGATACAAGGCTACCCACTATCTTTAAGTTTGTTTTATAGCTAAAATCCTTACAACTGACATCGCAATACAAATTTATAGCGTATGTTAGCAATCAATCAATTTTATGAAATCTTTATTAGAGGTATTTATTATGACTTTTGGAAAATTACTTGGATATGGTTCTGCTGCTGCATCTTTTCTTTGGGGCGCGACTTCTTCTTACCTAAATGGTGGAAATTTGTTGGGTAACGTCGCTGCTGCTTCTGCATTAATAGTTCCTGTCGCTGCAATTGCTGCAGTTGCTGTTGCTGTTGTAAATCGTTTCAGCGCCTCTAAGCAAGAGACTGTTGTGGATCGTGTCGAACCCTCTAACCCAGAAAGGAGCATAGTTCCTTTTCAAAGCAAAGAGCAAGAGCAAGATTATCGCCCAGATCCTCAATTTGATGCAATGCTGCAAGAGCGACTTTATCGCCCAGATCCTCAATTTGATGCAATGCTGCAAGAGCGACTTTATCGCCCAGATCCTCAATTTGATGCAATGCTGCAAGAGCAATTTTATCAAAATCTTCGAGTTGAAGAAGAACCCGTAGTTCAAGCATCACTGATAAGAAAGCCGTTAGCTATTTGTTGGGTTGAATCTGCCGCAAGTGCTGTTGTTGATGGTGCTGCTGATGCTGTTGTAAACGTGCTTGGTAGATTTACCAACGAAGATGGAAACAGACGTTCTCACAGAAATCAATAAAGTGTAACCACACTTAAAACATACCAAACGGGCCTTTAGGCTCGTTTTTTATGCCGCTCATCTGGGTTTGGTTGCAAGCCAGCCACCCAAATAGTAAGCTCAATACATAAGAAAAAAACACAAACAAAACAAAGGCTTAAATAAAAAGCTAAAAACAATAAACATTATTTTTGTGAGGGAAATATTATGAAACTAGGTATAGAATCCAGAATCAGCAAAGAAAACGAAAATAATTTCAACGCACAATGGAAAATGAGCGAGCAATTATTGCAAGGATTATTTGATATCGTAAAATCTAGCTCATTGAAGAGAAAAAATCACGCAGGCTCAACAGCGCACCCTGGACTGACTTATACGAGTCCTAAACCAAAATCATTCTTGGGATTTTTGGGTCCATTATTAAAAGCTGTTTTAGGTGGATTTTCATCCATGGCAGGTACACTATTGCAGCATGTAGACGATGAAAATGTGCAAAAAAAGGTTGAAAAACTAAAAGGTATAGCAACAGCGGCCAATCAGCCTAATTCGTCTTTATTGGATGTTTTGGGAACAGTGCTATCGGGTCCTGAATCCTATCTGCCTGGCTTTGATATACATAGAGCAACCGCTGACTCTGATTATTTAAAACAAACAATCAGCAGCATATTCAACCCAACTTGCCCTACAGAGTACAAGCCTGGAAAGAGTCTGCCTGCACAATTTAGAGTTTAAAAACTCCCACACTATACCAGGGCCGCAAGGTCCTTTTTTTTATCTGAATACAATCCATAAAACTATATCCCGCCTCAAATACTACCTCAATATTTTCTATCCCTAGCCGATATAAAGAATAATATGTAACATAAGTAGATAAAACCTATGTATCTGTTCAGTAAACCTCACATATTGGGTATGTTGCTACTCACAATATTGAGTCACAACATAGTTTATGCCCAAAATAAAAATGACGCTACAAAACAATATGCAGACCATCTGTATAAAATATCAAAATTCGTGACTTGGCCTAGTTATATCATGAACCAACACTCGCTTGTTTTTTGCCTGTATGGTCATGATATTAATGAAGTACAATACCAGCATATCAACGGTAAATTGTTACATGAAAAAAGCGTTCACATGGTCAAGCTGAATAACATTGAAAATGCACAGGATTGTCAGCTAATTTTCACCACAGAGCAAGATGAGAAAACACTGAAAGTATTAAGTAAATTGAGCAAAGAAAATGCCATATTAACAATCAGTCCACACAAAGCATTTTTGCTAAATGGTGGCATCATCCGCCTCAACCTAGAGCACAATCAACAACGAATAGAAATCAATCAAGAACATGCCCAAGCATCAAATTTGTCTATTCACTCTAGTTTATTAAACCTCTCAAAACCAACTGACAGCGAATAAAATAATGGGGGGATATTTCAACAGCCTATCACTACAAGACAAATTGAAAACAGTATTGGTACTTAATACCTTTTTTGCGCTGGCTGTTATTTCTATTGGCCTGTTAGTGAATCAGTTTTTTGTAATGAAAAATAATATAATAACAGAGTCTTCCATTATCATCAATGTTATGAGCAGCAACCTAACCGCACCACTTGTTTTTAATGATAAGGAAACAGCTCAAAAAATACTAGAATCCATGCGGTATCAAAATAATATTGCTTCCGCTTTTGTGATAGATAAGCAAGACAATCTCATTGCGAGTTTTAGCAACCCGAGCCAAAAAAACTACGGTATCAACCTATTATCCTGGAAAGAAATCAAACCTTTACTCACAGAAAACAATACAAAAGATGAGCACTCCACGTTTACGCCGCATGGATTACACATTAAAAAAAATATATTATTATCTCATGAACGCATAGGTACCCTACACGTGTTCCATAAAATGGGTCTGTTTAAAAACAATATTTTAGATCACATACTGATCGGTTTGTTTTTTCTTCTCAGCTCTAGCCTTATCGCGCTTCTCTTATCTTTTAAGTTACAAAAAATATTCACCGATCCGATTGTTGCGATTAAAAACACAATGCAAAAAATCACAAAAACAAAAGATTATTCATTGCGCGTTGAAACCGAACAAAATGATGAATTAGGTGAACTAATCCACGGTTTTAACATTATGCTACAAGAAATCCAAACACGAGATAAAAGCATCAAGAAAAATCAATATATATTAGAAGATGAAGTGCACTCACGCACACAAGAGTTGTCCATTGCCAATAGCAAGCTGGAAAAAATATTAGCCAAATCACAAAAAGCAAAAGAAATCGCAGAGAATGCTTCTCAAGCAAAATCCATGTTTGTCGCCAATATGAGCCATGAAATCAGAACGCCATTAAATGGTATATTAGGTATGATTGAAGTCGTACTTAAAACAAAATTAACAGAAAAACAAACAGAGTATTTACAAATTGCAAGTGGCTCAGCAGACACGCTACTAGGCATCATTAATGATATTCTGGATTTCTCTAAGATTGAAGCTGAACAATTAATTTTAGAACAATCTCCAATTAATATAAGAAAAATCGTGGAACAAGTTAGTTTGCAATTTGCTGAACGAGCTCAGAGCAAAGGCATTGAATTCCTGATTGATATCCCCCCAACTTTTCAATCTTACCATCTGGGTGATGAACTAAGAATCAAACAGATACTACTAAATTTAATGAGCAACGCATTGAAATTCACCGAGTCTGGCAGCATTACCATTCGGTTAACAATGCTCAGTAAAGTAGAGGATAGCAACAATAATGCAAGCAAACAAAATATCCAGTTAGAAATTATCGATACAGGTTGTGGCGTTACCCCCGATCAAATAAAACAAATATTTTCTGCATTCCAACAAGCAGATGGCTCCACCAGTCGTGTCTATGGCGGCACAGGCTTGGGGCTCAGTATTTGCAAAAAGCTCGTCGAAATGATGGGGGGAGAAATCTTTGCATCAAGCACTCCCGGCCAAGGAACCACCTTTACTTTTAACCTTCAGCTACCACCGCAAAAACAAAGCGTATCATATTCTAGCAGCAAAGTTGCATTCGACAATTTAAATGTTCTGGTTATTGATGATAATGAGACCAACTGTAAAATACTAAAAGAACAATTGCTCGCTTGGCAAGTACAGTGTGATTATACAACCTCATCCAGTACGGCTCTTACATTACTGCAAAATTCGAGCAATCAAAAATATGATATATTGATTACTGACCAAAACATGCCTGAATGCACCGGATTAGAGCTCACGCAAAAAATTCATAATAATATGGATTACCAACAACCCAAAAAAATACTACTCAGCTCTATTACTCAGCAAATTACTGAAGAACAAAAAGAACAATCTGGCATTTTAGTGCATTTGTCAAAACCCATTAAACAAGAAAAATTATTTCAAGCTATCTCTAATATTTTGAAGAATGCAGACAACCCGACAAATATAGAAACTAATGTATCCCCCACAACAGAGACTTTCTTTAATAAACGCATTTTAGTAGCAGAAGACAACGCCGTCAACCAACAATTAGCAAAAATTATGCTCGAAAGTTTAGGCTGTAGTGTCACCATTGCGCATAATGGTAAAGAAGCTTTCGAAAAGTACAAATCCGCCAGCTACGATCTTATATTAATGGATTGCCAGATGCCCGAAGTGGATGGCTTTGAAGCCACTCGAAAAATCAGAATTTTTGAAAACACATTGCGCTGTCATGTTCCCATTGTTGCTTTGACGGCTAATGTGACTGTGGCAGACAAAAATAAATGCCATGACTGTGGCATGGATGACTTTATCACAAAACCTTACTCTGAAAATGACTTACGAGATATACTATCAAAATGGCTGCGTTCAAATGATGTCCAAGATAATCACAATAATATCTCTCAAAACGAAATAACAGAATCAGAACAAGCAACCAATCCAATATTAAATCAAGAGAATATAGATAATGCGATTATAATAGATAAGTCTGTACTCGATAGCTTAAAACTTCTGAGTAAAGCAAACCAGCCGTGTATCATACATAAATTGCTGGATATATATATTGACACCATGGACAAGAAATTATCTGACTTTCATCAGCCTATTAATGCATCTCATTTCGATGACCTACATAAAATGGCACATATGCTAAAATCATCTAGTGCTAGCATCGGCGCGGTCACATTAACCACAATCTTAAGTGATTTAGAATCCAGTGCAATAGAAAAAAACTTAGCCCAAACAACGCAGCTCTTTAATAGGCTACAAACAAATTATCAAAAAACAAAGATAGAGCTACTTAAAATAAAGAGCGAATATTAATATGAGCCTAATTCACACACATGAAAAAAATACCATTTTGATAGTAGACGATGATCCGATGCAACGTTTACTCATCTCTGAAGCGTTAAAATCAGATGATTACCAAATATATCAAGCAGAGAACGGCGAAGAAGCAGTAGCCTTATTCAAAAAGCACAAGCCTATTTTAGTTATTTTAGATGTCTACATGCCCATTATGGATGGATTTGAAACCTGCCAAGCTATCCGCAATGAGGATGGAGGTCAATACACCGCTATTTTAATTGCGACCAGCTTAGAAGATGACGCCTCCATTAACCGTGCCTATGAAGTCGGGGCAACTGATTTTATTACCAAGCCCATCAACTGGACCATTATGAAATATCGGGCACGCTATAGCATTCGAGGCACCGAAAATATTGAGCACTTACATACCAGCCAACAAAAAAACCAGGCAATATTATCTGCACTACCCGATATTATGATTTGTTTTGATCAAAAAGGCATCTGCTTAGATTATCATTGCGCTCAGAATATAGATAATAATTTTGAGTGTGAAGTGGGCAAACCACTATCTGATTCTTTGCCAATGATGATTGCCAACCTATTTCAAGAAAATATGATTGAATTATACAAAACCCATGAAGCACGTTCATTTGAATACCATATCGCAGAAATCGACACCCAAAAATATTATGAAACGCGTTTAGTCTTAAATGGAAACCATGCATTAGCCATTATAAGAGATATCACTGAAAATAAAGTAGCTGAACAAAAGTTGAAATATATTGCCTACTATGACCAATTAACCAAGCTGCCTAATAGTTTACATATCAAAGAAACCATAGACAAAAGACTCACGGTAAAAGCAGACGAACCTTTTTCTATTATTTTTATTAATTTAGATAGGTTTAAATATATCAATGACACATATGGCCATACAACGGGCGACCAAATATTGCAAATGGTTGTTGCTCGCCTAAAACAATGCTTTAGTCATTGTGCCTTTTTGAAAAATGTTGGTCGCAACAAGGTTGAAATATTCTCTCGATTTAGCGGAGATGAATTTGTCATTTTACTCGCAGATAATGATCCAATCAATACCGCCTCAAAGCTAGCACAAAAAATTATAGGTTCCTTATCCTCTTCTTTTAAAATTGACAGTAAAGAACTATATGTCACCCCTAGCATTGGTATTTCTATCTATCCTCAAGATGGCCAAAATGTTGACTGCTTGCTTAAAAATTCTGATTCAGCCGTACACCACTCGAAAAAAGATGGTGGCAATACGTTTACTTTTTATACCAATAAAATGAACGAAGATTCTCACGAGCGTATCATTTTAGAATCTGACCTTAGAAAAGCTTTAGACAATAATCAGTTTGAAATGTACTATCAACCACAAGTTAATATTGAATCCCAACAAATATCTGGCGTTGAAGCCCTTATCCGATGGCATCACCCAGAAAAAGGCATGATTTCGCCTGTAACGTTCATACCGATGGCAGAAGAAATCGGTCTCATTGAAGAGATTGGACATTGGGTTTTAAAAGAGTCTTGTGCTCAAATGTATGCTTGGTTAAATAAAGGTATATCGCTAAAATCTATTAGTGTTAACTTATCTGCCAAACAATTTAGAAACAAAAATTTACTACAATCTATTAAAGATGTTCTGAAAGAATCCAATTTACCACCACACTATTTGGATATCGAATTAACGGAGAGCATGATAATGTATGAAGAAGAGAAAGCGATTCAAATATTGCATGAGCTCAAAAGCTTAGGCATCAAGCTAGCGCTGGATGATTTCGGCACAGGCTATTCTTCATTAAGCTACCTGAAAAGTTTCCCTATAGATTATCTGAAGATAGATAGGGCTTTTGTCACTAATTTAGATAAGGATCCCATTGATGCAAAAATCGTGAATGCTATCATCACCATGGCGCATGCACTTCAATTAGAAGTCATTGCTGAGGGCGTGGAAACCAAAATACATTTTGAAAAATTAAAATCTCAAAACTGTGACATTATACAAGGTTACCTCTTCAGTAAACCATTGAACGCTACTGATTTTGAGAATTTTTACCTACAGTTTCAACAAAAAGATCAGTTTAACGAAAAAACAGGGTAGTTTAGGAATGGGCATGTAATAACTTATAAATTCAAAACCATTTTAACAAAGGGTATTGTCAAATTGCGCTTCATGGTTAACGATAATTCATCTAGCTGTTCTAAAATCTGATACAGTGACGACATGGAGCGATTCACTCTCTTGATGATAAACTCACATACCTCTGTTGAAAGCATAATACCCCGCTGCTTGGCACGTAATTGTAAAGCAGAAACCAGCTCATGATCCTCTAAAGAGAAAATCTGAAAAGAAACCCCCCATTGCAAACGTGAATGCAAATCCGGTAATTTAATCTCTAATCCTTTAGGTGGCGTATTGGCCGCGACAATGAGTTTCTTCTTTGCATCTTTTAATCGATTATACAAATGAAACAGCGCTTCTTCCCAAACAGGCAACCCAACAACACACTCAAGATTATCAAGGCAAACTAAATCTGTTCGTTCTAAATTTTGGAATATATGGGAAGGATTTTGAGAAGGCTCTAATGCCATATAAAAAGAGGTTTTGCGCTGCAAAGTAACATAGTGGCAAGCCGCTTGCAGCAAGTGAGAGCACCCAACCCCATTTTTGCCCCACAAATAGATAAAGGCATCTTCCGGCATGCTTAATATTTTTTGAATGACGTGAATGTTTTCTGCATTCGAGCCAGAAACATATGACTCAAAAGTACAATCATCTTTCAAATTCAAACTTAATGCTAACTGTGTTTGCTGCACGTAACAACTCTACTACTTTATTACTTATTTAAATTTAATTATTTAGCCAAACGATACGTTAAATCAGAGGTGCCCACAATTTGATCTTTACCGGCTAGTGCAACTAATTTATCATCCATACTAATGACTTGAGACAGAATTTCCGGATCGAGATATCCCATTACTTTTGCTTCAAATATAACCCCTTCGTCAGAAATTTCTAGCACATCGACACCTTCCAATTGCTCTAAGCTATTCAAATAGGCTTCTGCTTTCGCAAAAGCGGCAATAGAACTAATATCTTGTATCCCTATTAATATCGAACCCACTGTTTGCTGGCTCTTTTTTAGACCGTATCTTTGCAGTAAATGCCGCGCTAATTGACTAACCCCTTCCTGTATCGCACTATCTAGCGTTCCATCAGAAGTCCAGTCCCATTTTTGCACATAATCGTCAAACATTAACTGCCATTGGCTAGCCCAAACATCGTTATGATTTTTATGGACTTTAGCAACAACGATCACATCCGCACCATAACGTTTGGAGGCATTATTCAATACACTAGGAAAATCTCCCCAAATATCGGTGATATTCACTTGATTCATATCGACTAAATCCATAATAGGTAGAACCAAAGGCAACCCCAATTCCGAAGCTTGTTGTTTAATTTCTACGTGCATTTTAGGATCGCTCTCGATCCCAATAATCCTTCTTTCTAGGTTACTCTCCGCAACCCCTAACCATAACAGCACGGTGGGTCGCTTTTGTCCCCAAATAGGTTGAGCCGCCCCTAAAACAAGTTCGTTAACAGAGTTAGGGTTATATCTTACAAACAAAGAATCCGTACCATAGTAACCAAATTTCTCGACATATTCTCCTGAAGATTTTAAGGCTTCAATAACATTATTATTTTTAAAGATGTTTTCATCTCCAGCAACACGCTTAATCACAATCCGTAGCCCATCTTCAAACAATTGTAACCTATCGCTTGCATCGTGTGAGGGCGCAGGCAATGTAGCCTCATATAAATCTACGCTATTTTGGCTCGCTAATGATATTTTAGAAGCTAGGACAATAGAAGATAAATAGAAACAAATACCCCAAAATACTTGTAACGGCATGTTAAGTTTTTTAAATAACATACTTATCCTCTTTGTCAGCTTTATTTTATTGGGAAATGATAACATTTTTTTGTACAATTACCTTTTTATGTGAGGATATTAAAGTATGAGCGCCCCCACAAAACAGCCAATCAATCCAGAATCAGAGCAAAAACCAAACTCAAAACTCGATTATAAAAAATCTGGGGTCGATATTGCCCTTGGAAATGAGTTAGTTGAAAACTATAAAGATATCGTGAAATCAACCCACACCCCTGCCGTTTTGAACCAGTTAGGTGGCTTTTGTGCGTTATATGATTTGTCCAATCATAACCTGAAACAACCCGTTTTGGTCTCTGCAACTGATGGCGTTGGTACAAAATTACGCCTGGCATTGGATTGGGAACAACATGACGGCGTTGGCATAGACTTAGTCGCAATGTGCGTCAATGATCTTATCGTCATAGGGGCAAAGCCTCTGTTTTTTTTAGACTATTATGCCAGCGGACAGCTAGACAAAAAGATTACACTCAATGTGGTCAGTAGCATCGCAAAAGGCTGCCTACAAGCGGGTATATCGCTCATAGGGGGCGAAACTGCCGAAATGCCAGGCATGTACCAAGGCAAAGATTATGATTTAGCAGGCTTTTGTGTAGGGCTAGTAGATAAATCCGCCATCATCGATGGGCGTGATGTCGTAGAGGGAGATGTACTCATTGCCCTAGCCTCTTCGGGAGTTCACTCTAACGGGTTCTCCTTGGTGCGCAAGATTTTGGCTCAAGATAGCTCATATGAGCAAACAAAAATCACAGGCAAAAGTATTAAAAATATATTATTAGAGCCTACTCGCATTTATACTAAGGCAATGGCTGCATTACAATCTGAAAACCTTATGAAGGGCGCAGCTCACATCACAGGGGGAGGACTCACAGAAAATATTCCTCGCTTCTTACCTCAAAACCTGTGTGCTCACATTAACACCGACAGTTGGCAACTACCGCCTATATTCCAATGGCTACAAGAAAAGTCACAAATGAGTCATGCCGATTTACGTCTGACTTTCAATAGTGGGGTGGGCATGGTTGTTTGTGTAGATAAAGCCAATCAAGAAAAAGCTTTAGCTTTATTAAAAGCGCAAGGAGAAGACGCTTGGATTATAGGCCATATTACAGAAAAATCAGGCACTATCTCTGCCAATACCGCTATAGTGTACAGTGATGAATGCTAATCAGCCTAAATGCCGTGTATTAGTGCTGATTGGCGGCTCAGGTAGCAACTTACAAGCCATTGTAAACCATGGCGCCAAGACGCAACACTTTGAGGTAGTGCAGGTTATTAGCCATAACCCAAATGTGTTTGGTCTCGCGCGGGCTCAAAAAGCCAACATCCCAACGCTGACGATTTCACATAAAGCTTATAAGTCTCGCGAGCTATTTGAGCAAGCCTTACAAACCGCGATAAATAAAACACAACCAAATTTAATTATTCTAGCGGGTTTTATGCGAATTTTATCTGAGCAATTTGTGCAAAACTATATCGGCAAATTTTTAAATATCCATCCCTCTTTGTTACCCAACTACAAAGGACTGAATACCCATCAACGTGTACTAGATGCCAAAGAATCTTTTCATGGTGCTTCTGTGCATTTTGTGACCCCAGCATTAGATGATGGCCCTATTATTGCCCAGGTAAAAATCCCTATAGAATCAAATGATTCTGCTCAAAGCCTTAAGCAAAAAGTTCAACAAGTAGAACATTGGATTTACCCTAAGGTGATTAGCTGGTTTGCACAAAGTCGCTTAAATCATAATCAAAGTGCTATATTGTTTGATGGAGTGCCACTGCTTAAAACAGGGCTCCAATTTAATTATTATGATATTGATTATGACGCAGAAGGTATTAAACAGTGAAACACCCTATTCTCAGCGTGAAATTTTGGTTAACCAGTACACTAATGGGTGCTTTTATTGGGTTGGCCAGCCCAAGTGCACAAGCATTGGTTAGCAAAACAACCACTAATCAAAATTTCCCAATTGCAGAATACGAAGCCCATTATGATATTAGGTATTTTGGTCTGAAAGTCGGAGAATCTATACATCGCTTACACCAGCGAAAAGATAATATGTATCATTTTGAAGCCAGAACCTACCCAATTTTAAAGCTTTTGCCTTACAGTTATATTGAAAGCTCAGACTTTACTTGGCAAAATGGTCAGATCCTGCCTCAAAATTATTTTTATGATATCCATGAAGGCAAAAGAGTCAAAAAAGGCAACGTGAGCTTCGATTGGGTACAAAAAGTCGTTGCTAATAAAGTCTCTCCCAACCCCTGGCACAAACCCCTCCCTGAAAATATACAAGACAAAGTGACCCAAGTGCTACGTTTACGTTACGATTTAATGCAAGGCAATACCGATCTAACTTATATGGTTGCAGAAGATGACGAGATCAAGCCATACGCCTTTAGAATCATAGGAGAAGAAGAAGTCACAACGGCTTTAGGTACATTTACCGCCATTCGAGTAGAGCACGTACATCGCAAAGGCCACCATACAAATACGTGGTTCGCCAAAAAATTGAATTACTTACCTATTAAATTAAATCAAATCCGCAAAGGTCGGGTTGTTGGAACGGGGGAAATTAGCTTGCTGAAGAAAATCAGCCCTGTAGAACCAGCCTCTTAAAAAATAATAATTATTCTAAAGAATAAGGTATCAACCAATGCAAGAACTATCTTACAAGGAAGTGAGACAAGTCTCCGGCGGCGAACAATACTCTGATTGGCAAGTCATCGCGATTGCAGGCGCGGCATCTGGTCTTGCCTTTACCGGTATCAAAGCCTATAAAACATGGTCTATTCTAAGAGCCGCTCCACTCCTTGTTGCATGTGCTATACCAACAGCCATTATAAGCACCATGATTGTGGGGACCATTCAATTGGCTAGTTGGGCGTTGAGAGAACGAGAGCCGGAGTAGTTTCTGACTAAATCACTGGCAATGTCACGCCTTTTTGGCCTTGATATTTGCCTGCTCTATCGCCATATGATATTTCACAGACTTCATCAGACTCAAAAAACAACATTTGAGCCACACCTTCGTTAGCATAAATTTTGGCAGGTAATGGTGTGGTATTTGAGAACTCTAACGTAACCTGTCCTTCCCATTCTGGTTCCAGAGGCGTCACATTCACAATAATGCCACAACGCGCATAAGTCGACTTGCCCAAACAAATGGTTAATACATTACGAGGAATTTTAAAATGCTCAATCGTTCGCGCCAATACAAAAGAATTGGGTGGAATCACACAGACATCACTCACCACATCCACAAAGCTGTTTTTATCAAACGCTTTAGGATCAACAATGCTTGAATTAATATTGGTAAAAATCTTAAACTCATTCGAGCAACGCACATCATAGCCATAACTCGAGGTGCCATAAGATACAACTTTTTGATCCCCATGGTGTCGTACTTGATATTTCTCGAAAGGGTGGATCATATTGTGGCTAGCCGCCATTCTTCGAATCCATTTATCTGATTTGATTGCCATTTTATTCTCTGTTATTAATAAATTTACTATAAAATATTTATGCAGTAACGATTATTTTTTGGATGGGCGCACGTAAATCGATTTCTTGACTCGCCAGGTTTATCGCAACTTTTTCAGCGCAAGCGACAAATAGTTTGCCATCTTTTGTTAAAGCCGTACTATCCACAACGGCTTCGCCTCTATCTTCTTTTTCTCTTAAATCACGCGATAAGGGAATTTGTGCCAATAAATCCAGCCCAAATTCTTTACCTAGCTTTTCGCCCCCACCCGCGCCAAAAAGATGCTCTTTGTGATCACATTTAGAGCAAGTATGATAACTCATATTTTCAATTACACCTAAAATAGGTATCTCAAGCTTTTCAAACATTTTATAGGCTTTATAAACATCTGCAAGTGCAATATCTTGAGGCGTAGTCACAATTATGGCGCCACTTAAAGGAATTTTCTGTGCCATAGTCAATTGGATGTCCCCTGTACCAGGCGGCAGATCCAAAATCATGTAGTCACATTCTTGCCAAGCCGTGTCATTAAATAATTGTTGAAGTGCACTACTGACCATAGGGCCACGCCAAATCATCGGTGTTCGTTCGTCAACCAAATATCCCATGGACATACTTTGCAAGCCAAAAGCTTTCACAGGCAAAAATTTCTTATTGTCTGCTTCTGCCTCTGCTTTTGTGTCTACTTGACCTAGCATTCTGGGTAAGCTTGGACCATAAATATCCGCATCCAATATTGCCACCCGCGCGCCCAAAGCTTGCAAACCCAAAGCAAGATTGAGCGCCACAGTTGATTTGCCTACCCCACCTTTACCTGATGCGACGGCAATAACGTTTTTAATACCAAATTTAGGCTTAACGCTAGGTTGTACTTTGTGTCGATTAGTATGCTGCTTAAATTCTATTTTACAACGAACATCTGGCCAAATAGTCCGTATATGCTGCAAAATTTTCTCTTGCCGAGCCTGCATTTTGGCTTCTGTCAGATAGGGGTAAGCCAACCTGATATTTAGCTGGCTGTCATTCACGGTAAGCTCTTTGACTATGCGATTATCACTATAGGTCAAGCCAAGCTCAGAATCTTGTAACTTAGACAAATGTGCCCGAATAGCTTCTGCGGTAAATGAATTCATATAGATTATAATCTTAAAATCTGCGTTATCGAATATGGTTCGAATAATTGATATTGGAAGTTATCAGCCAAAATCGGTATAGTGATGCCCAAACTCTGCCTTTCATTTTATAGGAAACAGTTATGACAAATACTGCGCCCACTAAGCGTGACATCCTAGTCACCAGTGCCCTGCCCTACGCAAACGGGGATCTACATCTTGGTCACTTAGTTGAGTACCTGCAAAGCGATGTTTGGGTTCGATTTCAACGGATCCGAGGTGCCAAATGCTACCATATTTGCGGCAGTGATGCACACGGTACCCCCATTATGCTACAAGCAGAAAAAAAGGGTATATCACCTGAAACGCTAGTGAATCAAATCCACCAAGCCCACAAGGCTGATTTTGCGGCATTTGGTGTTGGGTTTGATAATTTTTATACAACACATTCTGAAGAAAATAAAAAACGTGCTCAAGATATTTACCTTAAATTAAAAGCCAATGATGACATCGCTGTACGCAGTATTTCTCAGTACTTTGACCCTATCAAGAAAATGTTTTTACCCGATCGCTATGTTAAGGGCACTTGCCCAAAATGCAAAGCAAAAGATCAATACGGCGACAGTTGTGAAGCTTGTGGTACACATTATGATCCGACAGATTTAATCGATCCCATTTCTGTATTATCTGGCGTCACCCCAGAACAAAAAGAATCTGAACATTATTTTTTCAAACTTGACCAATATTCTGATAAATTAAAAACTTGGACACAAAGTGGCCACTTACAGCCACAAGTCTCAGCCAAATTAAACGAATGGTTTGATGCAGGATTAAAACAATGGGATATTTCTAGAGACGAGCCTTATTTTGGATTTAAAATCCCAGAAACAACCAACAAATATTTTTATGTTTGGTTAGATGCCCCCATCGGTTATATGGCCAGCTTTGAAAACTATTGCGCCACGCACGACAACGTCAAATTTGAAGACTATTGGGACAAAGACAGCACCAAAGAGCTTTATCACTTTATCGGCAAAGATATTGTCTATTTTCATGCTTTGTTCTGGCCGGCTATCTTAATGAGCAGTGGTTACCGAACCCCAACCGCTATTTTTGCCCATGGGTTTTTGACCGTCAATGGTACAAAAATGTCGAAATCCAGAGGCACATTTATTACCGCCAAGCAGTATTTACACTATTTAGAGCCTGAATATTTGCGCTATTATTTTACCGCAAAACTCAGCGATGGTATTGATGATTTAGATTTAAATCTAGATGATTTTGTCAAACGCGTGAACTCCGATTTAGTCGGAAAATTTATTAATATTGCCAGCCGCTCTGCCGCTTTCATTCATAGGAACTTCGATGGCCAGCTGGGCGAACTCTACGATCCCACTTTACTGCAAACGTTTGTCGACACAGGCGAAATTATCGCCAATGCTTTTGAAGCCCGGCAGTATAATCTTGCTATTCGCACTATTATGAAACTCGCCGACAAAGCCAATCAATTTGTGGATAGCCACAAGCCATGGGAAAAAATAAAACAACCAGAATCTCAAGCAGACGTGCAAAAAATTTGCACCCAAGCGCTTAATTTTTTCCGAGTATTAACGATTTATTTAAAACCAGTACTGCCAACCATTGCGACCGCAGTAGAAGAATTTTTCAACATCCCCGCGTTCACCTGGAGTGACATTCACACCCCCTTAGTGAATCATAAAATCAATAAATTCAAACCATTGATGAAACGCATTGATCCAAAACAAGTCGAAAAAATGGTAGAAACCAATATGACAGAAACAACACAAGATACAAAAAAACCAAAAGAGCAAAATAACACCCAAAATAATACTAAAGATAAAGCAAATAACAAATCTGCTGATACTAATAAAGAAGAATTTATCAGTATCGACGATTTTTGCAAAATCGACTTACGCATTGCTAAAATTGTTCATGCTGAAAGCGTGGAAGGCGCCGACAAACTCATTCGCCTAATGCTAGATATTGGTGAAGAAAAACAACGTCAAGTATTTGCCGGCATCAAAAGCGCGTATCAACCCGAAGATTTGATTGGCAAGCTGACCGTCATGGTCGCCAATCTAGCCCCTAGAAAAATGCGATTTGGCGTGTCGGAAGGCATGGTTCTAGCGGCGGGTCCAGGTGGTAAAGATTTATGGATACTCAATCCTGACGATGGCGCTCAGCCCGGCATGAAAGTTAAGTAGCCGTATATGAGTAGTCTAGAAAAATCGATTGATACTTTACTGCCACAAACACAGTGTGAAAAATGTGGTTATAAAGGCTGTCAGCCATACGCCCAAGCCATTGCTCAAGGTGAGGCAGAAATTAACCTGTGTCACCCTGGCGGTGTACCCACTATGCAAGCATTGGCAAAGCTGATGAATACAGCAGAAAAACCCTTGCCCGAAAATGCCGAACATTCACAAATAGCCACTGTTGCAGTGATACGAGATGAGCATTGCATAGGCTGCACCAAGTGTATTAAAGTCTGCCCCGTAGATGCCGTTATTGGCACGACCAAGCAATTACATGGTGTGATCGCAAAAGATTGCACTGGATGTGAGTTATGTCTCCCTGTCTGCCCTGTAGACTGTATTGATATGGTAGTAGCACCTGCCAATCATATCCCAACTTGGATTATCAATTCAGATAAGCCTCGTATCGATAAGGCAAACCACAGCCGAGCATTATTGAATCGCCGTCAAGATCGTATTCAGGCTCAAGCTCAAGACAAACAACAAAAAGATAAAACCATCACCCAAAGTACAGACTACGCAAGTGATATCGCCGCAGCAATGGCCAGGGTCAAACAAAAAAGACAACAAATTAATTATGAGCTATCACAGACGTGAACAAGCAAAAACGCATAGAAATATTCAAACGCTGGCAAACTAAAAATCCCAACCCAACGACAGAGCTAAAATATAAAAGTCATTTTCAATTATTAGTGGCTGTTATTTTGTCCGCCCAAGCAACGGATATTAGCGTCAATAAAGCCTCTGTTTCTTTATTTAAAGATGCACCGACGCCAGATAAAATGTTTGCTTTAGGCGTAACAGGCTTAAAATCTTATATTAAATCCATAGGATTATTTAATACCAAAGCCGAGAATGTGATAAAAACCTGTAGGATATTAGTAGAACAGCATGATAGTAAAGTACCTAAGACTAGAGCCGCTTTAGAGGCGCTACCAGGCGTAGGCCGAAAAACAGCCAATGTCGTGTTAAATACCGCATTTAAAGAGCCTACCATTGCAGTAGACACGCATATATTCAGAGTCTCCAATCGCACGGCACTTGCCAAAGGCGATACGCCACTCAAAGTCGAACAAGCCTTATTAAAACATGTGCCGGATGAATATAAACTAGATGCACATCACTGGTTAATTTTACATGGCCGTTATATTTGTACGGCACGTAATCCAAAATGTCATGATTGTTTGATTAGTGACTTATGTGAATATCCAGCCAAAACTATATTACAGAGCGAGAAAGCGAATGGATAATGTTCAAAACAACCAAGATAATACCCAAGATAATCTCAACCCAAATGATACTCGTAAGGTTTTTTTTAATGCGTGGCAAAAAGAGCTTTGCAGCGAACTACTCACACCATTAGAAGCTATCATTGTCGATGTCTTAAAAAGACACCCAGAGTATCACGATATTTTTTCAGATCAAGAAGCCTTTGAGAATGCCCAGGCGAATCTCAAGCCAGGCGAGCCTAACCCCTTTTTTCATTTGAGTTTACATGTTGCAATATTAGAACAAGTGGGTGCAGATAAACCCCAAGGCATTAAAGATATATATGCGCGTTTAGTACGTAAAACGGGTGATATGACTGAAGCGGAGCATAAAATGATAGAGGTATTAGCCAAATACCTATATTCTGCCCATCAATCCACTGGTATGGCGGATGAGCAGGTTTACTTGGAAAACTTGAAGCGATTATTAAAATAGCCTATTTATTACGTCTTATTACGTCGTCGAGGTTTAGATTCTGGATCTTTGTCAAGCTGATTACCATCTACCTGCAGCACTGCGGCGGCTTGAGCCGCAACCTGAGCTGCCGGAGTGATTGGTTTTTGAGACAATGCGTTGCCATCAGGTTCTTGTGTGGTTTTTTTATCAGCAATATGCTCTTCATCAAACCCAACAAAATTATGCGCGATTTCTTCTAATCCCAAACCCATTTCAGCATCCTCTTCCTTGCCGCTCCTAAAAGCATCTCTAATTGCACTAAAAATCCCTCCAAAAAAACTCCCTATGGTCTTTAAAAACCCTTTTTTCTTTGCGTTAACAACAACAGGCTCTGTTACTGGTGTTTGGTCAATATCCTCTATATTGATTTCCTGCTTTTTGGCTATCTCTTCGGCACGCACTTCCGCACGAGCGTTAATTGTTTTCTGATCAACATCAAATGCTTGTTCCGCTTTAACTGTCGCATCTAAGTTATTTACAAAAGCAGATGCTGCTTTTACCGCTTGACCACTCACGGCTTCAACAATACTTTTTGCGCCAAACTGGACAAGGTTATCTTTCGCTTTATCTGCTAAGCCTTTTTCATCTCCAGTCTTCATCACTTCTTTTACTTCCCTTCTCTCCAAGACTTTATTGGCGACGTCATCATATGTCATCAATTGCGTGGATACACCATCCACGATAGTGGGCAAGAATTTGTCTGAGGCCAAAGCAATGGCGCCCACTTTCATATGGGAGCTTTCAAACATCGATTGTAATGCTCTTAAATGTGGTTCATTCCCTGTATTCAACGTGAATGCTTCTTTTAATAATACTTGTGCTTGTTTATTGACACTTGTTTTGTGTTCATTAAATGCATTAACAGATGTATAAAACTCTCTGGAAATAATAATTAACTCTTTTTCGCTGCTCTCAACCTTTGATTTTTGCTCTTCTATTTTTCCATCTAAGCTTTCTAGTTTAGCTTCTAGTTTATGTTGTTCCACATACATTGCATCGACTTTAGCATCTACTTTTTTCTGCGCTGACAATATTTCATTTTTTGCACTGCTCTTGGATTTTTGTGATTTTAATTTTTTATTGCCATATTCTGCAACCAATTTTGTCATATCCGCTACTAATTGGTTTTCAGATTCAGCTTTGGCTTTAGCTAAAATTGGAGGGTAGCCTTCTTTTTTTCGAAGCTGACGCTGTTTTTTGTATTCGTTTATTTTTATTTCAATCTCAGGATGTCCTGTTCTGAATTTTTCTAAGTCTTTTTTTGTGGCAAATAACTTGAAATTAGACGCTTTAGCATTCCCATAAGCATTTTTAATTATGTCTTCAACATCTTCTTCTGTTTCCTTATCATAATTAACAATTGCTTTTTGATATGCCTCATCAGCTTCTTGCAAACGCTGTTCGTGAGCTGCCTCATGTTTTTCTTTACCACCTTGATACCAACTATCATCAAGTCGCGTATCATGTTTCTTTTCTAGCGCATCAAGCGCATTAGTCATTCTCTCTCGTTCATCTTTTGGTAGTTCTTTTGCATACAACGCTTCTTTTGCCTGGTCATTTTCTTCCATTTTGCGCGCCAATGCTTCTGACAATGTTTGATGCTGTTCAACATATTGACTTAATTGTTCTTTTGCTGCTTTGTGTGGGCCTTCTATTTCAATATATGCGGCACGTTGTGTTTGATGTAAGCTGCAAAGAGATTGGAATTCTGTATCAAGCGTACGCTTATCTTCCTCTAGTGTTTTTGCATTTGACAATAAAGCTTTCCATTCACCCCCATTGTCCATTATGTCTATATTGTCTAAAACTTTATTCTTATCTAAAGTCTCTATCGCTACGCTGACCTGTTCTAGCATATGGTAATTAAAAGCAAGCGCTTCATCTTTTAGCGCACTAACAAATACTTGTGCCGTATTAGGCTCATCATTAAAAAAAGTGCTTCCAGACTTTGCGCTGGTAATGGCTTGATAGACACTTTTGGCCGTATCCATTTTTTTTAAAAAGCCTTTGCTTTTATTAAATTGTTCAATAACATCAAAAATAGAATCGGGTATATTATCTTCTTGCTCTAATCCAGATTTCTTCTGAACATCTGGTAAATACTCCGTAAAGCTTTTTGGCTCAAATTCTTCTGCAATATGTTTAGGCACTTGAAGTTGAGCGTATTGTTCCATGTGCTCTAAATGTTGGGTAAATACTTCTTTATGTGAAACACATTGCCCTAACTCTTTGCCAACTTTTTTACTGACTTTTTTTGCTGCCCTTTCTAATAATCCTTGAACAACCCCCTCTTTAGAGACATCAACACTTTTTGCTTCCTCATTGATAAATGTTTCTGCTGTTTTTATCCCAATGTGGTGTAAAGCTCCCAGTTTTGTCAGATCGCTCATCAATTCGCCAAGTAGTCCAACAAAACCAATCGTGTTTGAGTCAACCTGCTCTAACTCTGCAACATTATCTGTTAATAATTCTTGCATTTTCTTATTTAACACAACAAAGTACTTATGCGCTTCTTGTGCTTTTAATTCTTTTACCCAAGGTAATATATTTTTATCAAAATATTCATCTGCTTCTTTTAATTCTGCTTTGTATTTTTTATCTTTTTTTAATGCTAAAACATCTTTCAACCTTTGATCTTTCAACGCCTGTAATTGCGCTTGAATAGGCTCTCTGATTGCTGATACCCTCTCAGTTTTATCACTTTCTAACGCTTGTTTTTTTTCAGTCAAATCTGAATGTATCGCTTGAAAAAGTGCTTCTTGCCTTTGCTCTGGCATCATATCCTCATATTTGTCTTGGTTATTATCTAATGAGAATAATACTACTTTTTCTATCGATAATTTTTCAAACTTTTTCTGTAACGCTTTAGCTTCATTGGTTCCATGATTCGGCAGAGCTTTATATTTTGCCTCCGTAGAAACAAAGGCTTGACGAACAGTTTCCAGTTTTAGTAAATTATTTTCTTTTACAGCGGCTTTTGGATAGTATTTTTCTAGCATCTCTACTTTTTTACGCGCATCTTCTAGTTTGGGCGCTGCTTTAGAATTAATTACGTCTATGGGCTCGGAGATTGTTTGTTCCAATGCTTGCCTATCATGCTCATATTGTTCTTCTATTGCTTCTTTCGCACGAGCATAATTTCCCCTAAGGCTATTATACTCATCTCCTTTGAGCAGCTTGTTGATATCTTGTTTCAGCTTAAACTCTGCATCTGACTCATGCGCAAATTTAACCTTAACATCCATGTCTTCTTCAACAAACCCCATACTCAAATGTTCAGAAAATCCATCCCGCTTTTGATTGTACTGAATCGGATTGTTGACCATCACATGGATTTGTTCATTAATAAATTTATCTACTTGAAATTCATTACGTAAGCTTTCTATCTCTTTTGAAAATTCACTTTCTTTTTGCTTGAGTTGCGAATCACTCAGCTCAGATTTATTCGCAAAACGCTCTTTTTGTAGCGCCTTCTTTTGTTTTAAATATTCCGCATCCAGTGGAATACCAATCATTTCAAAAATATCCTCTTGCATCAAGGCAGATTGAAGCCCTAAAAGATTATCATGATATTTTTGCTTCATTGCGCCCATGCCACGTGCGCTCAAAAACAAAGCATCAAACTGCTCTTTACTCAGTGCTTGTACACCTGAAATATGTGCAGCCTGAATAGCTGATTTAATGATTTCTTTTGTATCTACCACGGTAATAGCCTCTAACAGTTATTCATTATTTAAAGGTAGGACTAAGATTTAGAAAAGAAGTTCAATGACCTACAGCCATTGCCATAAAATCATTTTAATTAATCAGCACAAAGATGACTAGAAAATGAAACAAATATGAACAAGACAAGAGTATATGCAATATTTATCGATAGAGTTTTAACTCAACTCTTCTATTTTTAGCGCGCCCCGCTTTGGTTTTATTGGGGCCTATGGGCATGCGATCGCTATAGCCTTTCATCGTGAATATATCAGAATCAACGCCTCCGACCATGACCATATAATCTTTGATAGCCCACATTCTTTCATAGGCCAGTTGTCGATTAATTAAATAACCACCCTTGCTGTCTGAGTGGCCGGTTAGATGGATCCTACGAATATTCTCATCCTGATTGACATGTTCAATAATAGCGTCTAATTTCACTTCTACTGCTTCTGGTAAAGCTAAACTGCCACTATAAAAGAAAAAAGTAGATTTTTTGACTTTGTCATAAGAATATAAAACCAAATTATCTACGCAGGCTAAGTAACCCTGATATGTTTTGTGAAAGCCCGTTGAGGATAAAACAACCCTATCTGCTTGCCCTTGGCCTTGTTTGTTAATTTTTATATAGGGTTCACGCCCTTCTGCCAAGGCCGCCAACATTTCATAACTGGTTAATTTGCTTAAACGTATGGGAGTATTGCTAGTGCTAACCTTAACAGAGGCTAGTATTTTTTTATTATTCCGAGTATATTGCTTATTTTTCCAGTTGGGTGTCGCATCAACGATTTTGGCATTTTTGGCTTTAAATTGTCTTAAAATCGTTTCTAACGTAAAAGTTTGTTGTTCACCCGCCTTGGTTTCAAATATCGCTTCACCATAACCTGGAATTTTATGTTTTATCGTGCATTGCAGCTTACTGCTTTTTAATACCCATTTTGCATGATCAAACGGCGCTTGATACATTTTTGCCTGTAATGTGAATGGTATTAGCATTAAACAAGCCAAACAGGTGAAAATACTGTAAATTTGTTTTAACATAAGCAAAGTAATTTTAATTTAGACCTACTAATAACTATAGCTAAAAACTGAAGAGATATGAGAGAAATCACAATAATAAAGCCAGATGACTGGCACTGTCACTTGCGAGATGGCACTTATTTATCCAGAACTGTCCCAGACACTGCATATCAATTCAGTCGTGCCATTGTCATGCCTAATCTCACTGTACCGGTGACAACCGCAGCAGAGGCTAAACAGTACAAACACCGTATACTGGAACATATTCCAGCCGATGTGGATTTTGAACCGTTGATGACACTCTATCTTACGGATGAAACCACACCACAATATATTGTCGATGCCAAAAAAAGTGGTATTGTTTATGCTGCCAAGCTATACCCGCAAGGCGCCACAACGCATTCTGAAGCTGGGGTCACCAAAATAGAAAAGATGTTCCACACTTTTGAATCAATGAGCGAGCATCAATTACCACTATTGATTCACGGAGAAATTAACGATCCAGATATTGATATTTTTGATAAAGAAAAGCATTTTATTGATAAAATTTTAAGTCAAATCGTTAAAAATTTTCCGAGCTTACAAATTGTATTAGAGCATATTACAACGCAAGATGCTGTTGATTTTATAACAGAGGCGCCCAATAATGTCGCCGCAACCATCACACCACACCATCTAATGTATGACCGTAATAAAATGTTCCAAGGTGGGATTAAACCGCATTATTATTGCTTGCCTATACTAAAAAGACGCGAGCACAAGCAAGCGTTAATTCGTGCAGCGATTAGCGGCAATCCTAAATTTTTCTTAGGAACCGATAGTGCACCACACACGATTGATCGCAAAGAATCCAGTTGTGGCTGTGCCGGTATATATAATGCTGTAGCGGCAATAGAATTTTACACCGAAGTCTTCGCTCATTCTGGAAAACTCGATAAATTAGAAGGTTTTGCAAGCTTTTATGGCGCTGACTTTTATGGGTTACCTCGCAATCAGCAAACAATAACCTTAAGCGAAGAGCCAACGCATATCCCTGAAACCATTCACTTCGGAGATGGCATGCTACGCCCGCTAAGAAGTGGCCAAACCGTATCTTGGCGAGTCCTATCATGACACAAATATCAAAACGTTTTAGAGAATTTTTACCGGTTGTCGTTGACGTAGAAACAGGCGGCGTCAATCCACAAACAGACGCTTTATTAGAAATGGCAGCCATCAGCCTAAAAATGGACGAGCATGGGAAAATTTTACTAGATAAGCAGTATCACTATCATATTAAGCCTTTTCAAGGGGCAAATTTAGATCCCGTGTCTCTTAATATTAATAAAATTGACCCGTTCCATCCTTTTCGATTTGCTATTTCTGAAGAAGAAGCTTTAAACGATCTTTTCCCCAAGCTCAAAAAAGAGTGTAAAGAGAAAAACTGTCAAAGAGCGGTATTAGTCGGGCACAACGCATGGTTTGATCTACATTTTTTAAATGCAGCACAAAAACGCTGCAAAATAGAAAAATCACCATTTCATCGGTTTACATCATTTGATACCGCCACACTGAGCGCTTTAATCTATGGACAAACCGTATTAGCCAAAGCCTTACAAAAAGCCAAGCTTCCCTATGCAACGGAGTCAGCTCATTCTGCACTTTATGATACTCAGCGCACAGCTGAGCTGTTTTGTAAGATTGTGAATGATACGCACGTGGCTTTGTAAATTTTAACCTCACCCGGGTCGGGTGAGGTTATATTTGGATGGCTAACAGAAAAGAAATTACTTACAACTTCCCTTCATGACCTTCTAGGTAGCTAGCAACGCCTTCAGAGGTTGGTTTCATACCCTCATCCCCTTTTTGCCAACCCGCAGGACACACTTCACCATGCTCTTCATGGAATTGTAATGCATCAACGACGCGGAGTAATTCGTCGATGTTGCGTCCAAGCGGTAAATCATTCACAACTTGAGAACGCACAATGCCATCTTTATCAATTAAGAATGTTGCACGAAAAGCAACGCCTGCTTCCGGATGTTCAATACCATACGCTTGACAAATACGATGGTTAACATCCGCCACCAAAGTATAATCTAGCTTGCCAATACCGCCATCGTTACGAGCTGTATTGCGCCATGCATTGTGCGTAAACTGAGAATCAATCGACACACCAATGACTTCAACATTTTTTTCTTTAAACTGAGCAATTCTGTTATTCAAAGCAATAAGCTCAGAAGGGCAAACAAATGTAAAATCTAAAGGGTAAAAGAAAATCAGGCCATATTTGCCTTTGATTTCATCCGATAATTTGTAATCACTTTTGATTTCGCCATTGGCTAAAACCGCGGCACTAACAAAATCAGGTGCTTTACGAGTCACTAAAACAGTCATATTTCTCTCCTAAAATACATGGTAATAAACTTAACCCAAACCAAAGTTGGGCAACATTCTTTTTTATTGTAAAATATTATTCTGCAGCATCCACTGTTTGCATCTTATCTCCTACAACACTAGCCGCTTGTAGCTGTTGTTGTAGTTCCTCGCTTTCAAACATTTCGGTGATAATATCACAGCCGCCGATTAGCTCATTTTTTAGGTAAAGTTGAGGAAAAGTAGGCCAATTGGCATACAAAGGCAATGTCTGTCTAATGTCTGGATTTTCTAAAATATTCACATAAGCAAATTTTGCATTACATAGCTTTAAAATTTGTACAACTTGGCCTGAAAAGCCACACTGAGGAAACTGCGGGGTACCTTTCATATACAACAATAAGTCGTTGCTTTCAATTTGCTGTTTAATGCGCGCTAATGTATCCATAATCTTTAATGTTCTCTTCTATATCTATAAATAAGCATTCAAACCAATAACTGGGGTCTATTGTATGCATTTTGCAGGCTATTTTATATAGGCATAATTAAAATTATGCCGCCACACAAAAGTTAGTTGGTTAATTTTATATTGCGTCTTATTTGCACGCCTCTTTATTTTAAGCTTGATACCTTCGCGACTACGACTGTCTTTAACTGTAGGGCTATTTCAGCTTCCTTTGCTTGTGCCATTCTATCTTGAAGCGGCACAAAAACAGAAGGTGGTAAATCCATTTCTATACTCGCACCCGCTTCAGCCTCTTTTAACAACCACATATTTTCACCCACTAAAGTTTCTACGCTAGATTCAACCAATGCTTCTGCGCCAAACAATTCTTTTAATAATAAATATGGTGTTGTCGCGTGACTATAAGTATCACCCATACCAAATAATGCTTTTTCTGTTAGGATTTCAGCGTAACGTTGTAGAAAAATTAATTTTTCATTTCCCCTATCAGATAATTGAAGTATATTTAAAAAAATAAGAGGTGCATTCAGATGAAATTTAAAGAGCGCATCATTTGGCTGTGCTTGCTGGACAAGATTGCTGGCCGATAATTCGCCTTCACCCGCAACCAGAACTTGATCTATTAAAGCATGAATAACCATCCACTTAGCCGGGTCTGTTTTACAGTTATTGCCCTTAATATATTGATTGATAACCGATAAGAAAGACTGCATATTCAGGCCGACAATAGATAGCTCATCCATGGAGTTGGCCAATGCTAAGGAAAAATAACAGATTTTTTGATATATTTCATCATTGTCTTTGTTTTCTGATGCCATATTTAGCAGAAACCCCATCACATCGTCCCGCGTAATGATGCCAGACTGGAACAATTTCGCTAGCCCATCGAGATCTTCCTTCTGTATGGCCACAGCAAAAAGATGTTTCGAAATATCAGGATTATTCAATTTTTTAATGTTCTCGGCTATTCCAGACCAATGTAATATTTCAAATAATGCTTCTGCTGGCATTGCCTGAATAGTAGATTGAATCACCTCATCACTACCTTCATTAGAGATTGTTAATAACTGCTGAGCGAGTTTCAACAAACCATATATTTTTGAAAATTGCCTCATAATCTGTCGAGGTTCTTCTACCTGCTTTTTCACACCTGCTGTAACACAAAGTGAATTATTTATATTATCCATAGCAAGCATCAATTTTTCTGAGTCACCAGCTGATTTAATAACCTCTAGTGTTAATATTTTTAATGCTTCTGTGACCTCATCAACGTTTGGCTGCGATTGAGCCGTTTTTAAAACTTGAATTAGGCTAGATTTAAAGTCTGTTGTTTGCATTTTAAAATTATGCCCAAGCACCTTATACACATCATAACCATTCTCATGATTTTCTCGGAGCAAAGGGTCATTGTAATTTTTCTGTAGCGCGACTGCTTTATCAGCCATAGCGATACTGCGATCATAAAGCACACGGATAGTCTGAGAAAAAGAATTATTTGTTTTCTCATTGAGGGTGACTTTTGTATGATAGTGAATCAACAAGTGACTAGCCATTTCAGACTGACCTGCCCACATCGCGCACAACAACGTAGAAAAGCCATGAATATTTTTATGCTTTAAATCAATAGAATAGTATTGAATCAAATGATCCACGGTTTGCGTTTGTCCGAAGCGTACCGCATGAAAAAGTGCCGTCATTCCCTCTTGATCCTGAGCATTAAGATTAGCACCATGTTCAATCAAAGTATCTATGATATCGTTGAAACCACATTGAGCTGCTAACATCAGAGGCGTAATTGTGTACGCATTATCCGGCAACCAAACCAGTGCACTTGTATTGGGTTCAAAACAAGTATTGACGAGTTCTGAGTTTAATTTAATTTCCGATATGACCTGAAGCGTATCCGCTTCTTGTATTGACCCAATAAATTCTTTCATTCTATAACCTTGAAACGTGTATGTTTGCCTATTAGCTTCATGACAATTACGTTTTAAATAACGACTCTTGCCAGCCCTTTTTAGCCACAGTCTAACCCTAACCTTTACGAGCTAGTAGATTAACATACAACCAAGGTTATCTTAAAGATAATATAGGTCAAAACCGATAAATTTTGAGTCTGAAATGATGAACGGTTAGATTTTCTTTCCTTTGCAAGAAAGTGGGTCAACTGTATAAGTATCTTCCATTGCTTTGTTTCCCATTCCTTAGGGGGAAGAGACAAGACTTGCGAAACTTATACACCAAAGGATAAACTGTGGCATGAATTTTCGAACAAATTTACTTATTCGTCTAAATTAGACTAGAGATTTAGGTTGTTAAATAACAAATGGAGTTAACCCATGACCATTACTTTTCCCGACTTACCTTATGCACAAGATGCCTTAGAGCCCCATATTTCCAAAGAAACGATTGGCTTTCATTATGGCAAGCATCACCGTACTTATTTTGATAACCTGGCTAAAATGATAGACGGTACAGAGCATGCTAATCAATCTTTAGAGGAAATCATTAAAACATCTTCTGGTGGTATTTTTAATAATGCTGCCCAAATCTGGAATCATACTTTTTATTGGAATTGTCTAAAACCCCAAGGTGGCGGCGAACCAACAGGTACCTTAGCAGATGCGATTAATAAAACTTTTGGTTCTTTTACAGAATTTAAAGAAAAATTTACCAAAACCGCTGTAACGACTTTTGGTTCTGGTTGGGGTTGGTTAGTTCAAAATTCTGATGGCAGCCTAGCGCTTGTCAGCACATCTAATGCCCAATGCCCTATGACCCAAAACCAAACAGCGCTACTAACTTGTGATGTTTGGGAACATGCCTATTACATTGACTACAGAAATGCTCGCCCTAAGTATCTTGAAAACTTTTGGCAATTAGTCAATTGGGACTTTGTGAGCAACCAATTTAAAGGGTAACTTACCCCTCCCATTCTCCCATTAGCCTGAACCTAATGGGAAGATGGGATCCTAACCTTGCTCCCACCAATCTAAAACTTGATATAAAAATAAAATTATGAACCACCTATTAGACACTTATGCACCGCTCAATATTCAATTCACCCATGGCGAAGGCTGCTGGCTATGGGATAGTGACGGCAACCGTTACCTTGATGCCATTAGTGGTTTAGGCGTCAATATATTAGGTTATGGCAACACAGATTTCACTCAGACCATACAAAAACAAATGGGTAAATTAATTCATTTATCCAATCTATACGAAATTGAAAGCCAGCAAATATTAGCGGAAAAACTTTGTAATACCGCACAAATGGATAAAGCTTTTTTCTGCGTATCTGGCGCTGAAGCAATAGAATGTGCTATCAAATTAGCACGGCTTTATGGCCATCAAAAAAACATTGACAACCCCGCCATTATTGTTTGCGAAAAAGCCTACCATGGCCGCACATTAGCCACTCTAACCGCTGGTGGCCAACGTTTCATCCAAGCAGGTTTTGAGCCATTGGTATCGGGCTTCGTCCGAGCGCCATTTAATGATATTGATTCTTTACGACATATTGCAGAAACCAGACAAGATATCGTCGGTGTATTGATTGAGCCTATCCAAGGCTCTGGTGGCGTGCATCCAGCCTCTATAACGTATTTACAACAACTTAGAGCCTTGTGCGACCAGAAAGACTGGTTATATATTGCAGATGAAATACAATGTGGCATGGGTCGAACCGGAAAATTTTTATATTCTCACCATGCTGACGTACAACCCGATATTGTCGCTCTGGCCAAAGGTTTGGGTAATGGCATTCCCATTGGCGCTTGTTTAACACGAGACAAAACCAATCACCTATTAACCCAAGGCAAGCACGGCTCTACTTTTGGTGGCAACCCCCTCTCCACTACAGCAGGCATCAGCGTGCTGAATATTATGGCTGAATTAATGCTCGTTCATAACGCCAAAACCCAAGGCGAATACTTAATCAAACTTTTACAAGAACAATTCCAGAATACCCCTATTGTGAAAGATATTCGCGGCACTGGCTTGATGGTCGGCATAGAGTTAAATAATATGCCTATGGGCTTACCCAAAATAGCTGCCGAGCTTGGTATCCTGATTAATATTACAGCAAAAAATGTCGTACGCTTATTGCCGCCGCTTATTATCAACCAACAAGAGTGTAATATCCTAGCGGAAAAACTTCACAAGTTAATCAGCAACCTATAATCACACTGACACAAAACTTTTGTCAGAGTATGACTTCACTTTATCACTATATCTATAGTTTATCAGTAGGGATTTCCCCTATGCTTGCCGTGTGACTTGCACCCATCTTTACGCGTAAATTAAATTTTCACCTTTTTTATCAATATATTAGTCATAGATTATATTTATCTTGTTTTCTGTATGCCTGTTTTACAAAGTTGTAATGAAAGCTGACGTTCTTAGTGCAAGAGGGATAGATTAAAACTGCTTATAATATAAAGATTGGTGGATACGCCCATGATAAAAAGCCCCTCTAAAGTTATTTTAAATACTCTCACATTATCCCAATTAGAACTGAAGAATACATCCAATATTTACAGCTTATTGGTTATATCTGATTTGATAAAACACAATATGGATGATTCATTTAGTGTCGATGGTACCGAAGAAATCGCACTATTCCAGTCTTTACAGCCAGCAGAACAAGTTATTCTGCAACAATCTGCGCTAGATAATCTTGAAAGCTTTATTGCTCGTTGCCAAAATAAAGCACAGCTCCAACCTCTAACAGAGATTATTCTTCAAGGATTAGATTCAAGTCAAACAAGTATTGCTCAATTAACGACTTTATTATCGCCTGCACTTATTAGCAAAATATCTCTCGCTAATCCGGCTTTGGCAGAGCAAGTGATACAAGCTCAGATTAAAAGTTTATCTCCCGATCAATTACAATGGCTGAACCTTGTACTCTCTAGTGGTCAGCTTGTCACAAAAATACAATTAGACGATAAAACACTTACCGCCCCTGCTAGTGATGAAAAAGGCTTTAGTATTTGCTGCCAATTATTGGCTTTGGCACAAGGTGATAATCAAAGCGCCGCTAATATTTTAGAGCTTACCAAGTCTCAAATTCAGTCCTTAGGCGAAGAGGCCAAAAATCTTTTATTAAAGGCTGAGATAGCGGTTGAGCAATTTAGCCACGATAAAATGCAATCTGAATTCTATGATCATGCGGCCAAAAGTATTAATTGGGTCTATGGACATGATGATATTATTTCAGCCAAATTAAAATCATGGACCACAGCAGAGCTTGCTTGGAGTCTGTATACGCTCTCTACAGGTAAGCCACCCGCCGGCGCTGAATCTATTGGCTCAACAAAGTTATCTTTGCTTGCTAGGCTGGCAAAAGCATATAGCCGTGAACAAGTTATTCATATTGTCAATAGTAAATTAAAATCACAAGACCACACGCAAGCACAAACCGATGTTTCGGCTTATTTTGAACAACAACTATCGCTACTAGATGTCAACAGTAAAAAGTATTTATTATTAGAACTTACTTTTAAAAATTTTCCACAAATACCAGAGCTGGGTGTCACCACACCTGTCGCAGAGCAACTGGCTATTTGTAATTCATTAGAAAAATCCGTATATGGATGTGGTCCATTATGGAATAGTTTATATAATAATTTGCTAGAGGGGTTAGGATCCGACTTGCAAAAAGTTCTACCTTTCATCCCAGGAATCATACACAGTGTCATCAGCTCTTTTCCAGATGAATGCAAACTTTGGCTTGCCGTTTCTCTCGCAAGTAATACAATACAAAGTTCATATGATATTATGAACTCACACTCACATGTTGGCTCGGAACAAAGCCATACAGCTTTACGTCAGATGTTACCACCTGATATTGTGGCACACTTCCACTTTTTAGCCAAAAGCTCCCCTTTAATGCAAAGTATCTTTCAATCTGTGTTAGCACATAAAGAAGAAGCCGATCCAGAATACGAACAAAAATTTGCCGCTGTACCTTTATATGAAAAGCATTTGATAAATAATCAACTCGATAGGTTAGATAATAATACATTATGCTGGTTATTATACAGTTTGACATTTAATACTATTTTAACCGCGCCCATTGAACTCAATAAAGATATTCGAATCAACTTGCCGAATGAAAGAGCAAAAGCACATGCTCAAGTCATGTTAACTCAAGCCCATGCCAGCCCGACTTCGCGTTTGGCTTATATTAAGCGTATTCATGATAAATTAGATCCTGATGTTTCGATGGCTTTTGAAAATTTAAGCAAACACTATATTAAACGGGTAATAGATACTCTCTCACCAGAACAGCAATCATGGTTGTACCTGACTTTGCAGCGCAATGAGGCCGCTCATCATCAACTAAGCTTTGATAAGATTCATCAGTACCCAACAGAAAAGCAACAACCTATCAGTAAAGTATTATATTTGATTAGTTTGCACCCCGTGCTTAAAGAACTGGCTTTAGAGGATTTGCTAGAAAAAAATGAAGCCCTGAAAGCCATGCAGCCAGAATTAGTCGAGACATTAGGCCTGGTATCGGCTCAAACCTTAAGGCCAGGTGAATTTGGTGACTTAATAGGCTTGGATACCACAAAATCAGAATTACTGTCGATGGCTATTTTGCAACAACTCCCTGAGATTGCGCAAGTATGGCTAAGTGCTAGCTTAGAAAGAGGCGTTATTGATACCCAATCTTTATTAATGCTTATGGTACAAGCCAAAATGCAACCTGAAGATATGTTTCCAACGCTCATGGCATTGCCCAATATCTTGCTACTCGCATTAAAACATCCCAATATTAAAGCAGGCATTGTAAAATCTTGTGGAGGCAATCCAGATAATATACAACCCATTCAGGTTGTACAACTCGATAATATGCCTTTGGGAGATCATAGCTTTGCCGCTCTATGTGAAATATTATCCACTCAATCTAGTCATTTAGAAATTTTATCCGCATCACAATGTGGATTAAGTGATAATGCGGTAACCAGCTTTTATCATACGTTATATGCAAACTCCGCGATTAAAAGTCTTAATATAGGGGGGAATCATATTACACCTGATGGCTATCAATTATTGCTCAATCATCCAGGTACTTATGTTAACCCCAGTCAATTGATCATGGCTTTTTCGAGTTTATGGCGAGAAGTTTCCGAGCCAGACACCTTAAGCTATCTTTGTGCTCACTATCTAATACAAAAAGATATTATAACAGCCAATCAAGTGCTTGAAGATTTAATATTTTCACGCTCTAAAGAAATTCAAGATAAATTTGCACTATGTGATTTACTCTTGAGTGAAGCAAAGACTAACCCTACACTAAGCGAGTTACTTGGTACGTTTGTTTCCAAAGTACCATTGTCTGTTCAGTATATTCAATTAGCCCATGCAGCCTTACAAAGCCACGACCACAAATTAATGCTTAATACGCTTAGCGCGGTGATTGAGACCATGCAAAATCCCGCATTAAAATCCTGGTTAAAAAACAGCTTAGAGTCTGGCGAAATAGCACTCCCCAAAGTAGGTTCAGATGTTTTCAATAATATCTTTGGCAGTCCTGTTAATCAAACAGAGGTGATGCTTACCATTCAAGCATCGGCTTTATTACTAGGGGCTAACTTAGAGACCAGAAGTCGCATTTATACGCAACTAGGTGGCGATGGTTCTGTATTGTTGCCATCTCTCAGTCATTTTGCTTCGGATGGTTATGAAATACCAGAAAATTTACAAAGCTTATTATCGTTGGGCAAAAAGTATGCTGCCATAGAGTCCTCTAAAAACATCGATAAGCTCAGCTCTAATATTTCAGAACTAGATTTAGCACCACAAAAATCTTTGCTATTTAGTAGTGCATCCTCTAGCAATCATTTGAGTCAATCTCAAAATGTAGAATCAACCCATATCGCAGATATTAATATTGATTCTAAGTCGCTGTCACATAGTATATAAATTATTACGGGACTTGGGTGGGAATGCTTTAACAAAAAAATAGCATTCCCCCTTTATAAATTAACGCTTTCTCCTAAGGCTTTTGATCTTCCCGTTAGCCAAAAATAAATCTTGTATCGAAGCGGGTTCTTTAGGGACTCTTTGCTCACGAGCTTCTTTCAATTGATCTTCAATTGATTTTCCCGCTCGAGAAACACGCATTTCCTCACGCCTAGCGAGCAACTCATCCATAGACAGACCTTTAGGTTGGGGTGCGCTCGAACTTGAGCTGCCATCTACAGACACCCTATATCTACTCTGCGTACTTGGCGTATATGTAGGAGGAGGTGGCGCATCCGGTATCACAGAAGCAATAGAAGAATGTGATTTTGTTAAAGATAAATCCCTAAGAAAACTGGTTAAAAATGCGACACCTCGGTTACTAGTTAACATGTCTCTGGTTAAACCTGCTTGAGATGCCTCTACCGAGGCCAGATATTTATCATCTAATAATGATGTTTGTATCCTTGATAAGCTTGTACGTATGCTTCCACATAACTGTGATGAAGCATGAAACCAGTTGGTCACACTACCTTCATTTTTATAGACACAATCCATTGTAGTTTGAATATTTTTTTGTAAAACATTCATCTCTTCCGGGTGGCTAGTATCATTTAAACAAAATTCATATAATACGCTTAAGCTTTCTTTTTGTTCCTCTGGCAAAGATGTATAGCTATCAGATGTTTTATCTATTTCTTGTAGCACATCAAGGGTACTGACAACCCTCTGAAGAAATAATGCAACATCGCGTGTTCTAGGCGTGGGAGCTGATTCATCATTTATTTTACGTTTTAAAACATTACCAACAATTCTTGTGATAATAGACGCTTCATTATATCGCTCTTGTACCTCAAGCTCGTCATTAGGGCCACTAGCTGCCATGCAAATACCTTCCTTAGTGTTGCAAAACGTTGCTTAAAAATAACCAAGATAAGAAGGCGTGTCAATATGGCTGTTTTCTCTGATTATGATAGACGAAAAAAACCTTTAATATTCAACCAGGTATATCTGCTGTATTTTTCAGCAGCATTAATACATTAGTTATAGATTAGTTATAAACCGGTGATTTAGAACACTTAGAGTGGCAGGTTAGTAACTAACCCGAAACCATCCTCAGTGACACTTATTTGAGAGGATATCGCAATTGACTTTGATTTTTTGTCATCTAATAATTGGCGAGATAAAAATAATGCTATACATTCTAGCCAAGCGCAGCGAATTTCATCATCTAAAATCTGATGCCCCTGCTTGTCAAACATCAAACAGGTTACAGGAATATTATTTTGTTTTAATATATTTGTAATATTAGTTGCTTGATTTGGGTGAACAATTGGATCATAAGCGCCATATCCCATGAGTAATGGTTTATTCAGCTTATGTAAGTGTGTGACAGGCGATATATCCATCGCATGCTTTTTACCTGATTCTGAAACAATATCTAAATCCAAAATTTGATTAATCAAAGCCTGATTAACCTGCCAACCCGGTGGCAACTGTTGAATCAGCTCAACAAGATTACCCGGTCCCATTTGGTCAATACCACACACAAAATCATCCGGCGTTTTCAATAAAGACATCATAGTCGCATAACCACCAAAGCTATTGCCAAACAATGCGACTTTGTCAGGTTGTGTATGTTTTTGCTCAATCGCCCAGGCTCTCGCATCATGAATATCATCCAAAATGCGGCCAGCCCACTCACCATTGGCGATTTCTAAATGAGCACGCCCCATACCCACTGAACCACGATAATTGACACTTAAACTATGAAAACCCAAATGTGCAAACCATTGATGCACAGGCAACCAACCCCAAAACTCTCTAGAGTGTGGGCCACCATGGATTAAAATCACGAGCGGTGCTGTTTTTTCTTTTGTTGGGGTAAAGTACGCCGGAAAAATTTTATTGTCTCTAGTGGGTATATCAACACACTGGGTATCACATAATTTAATATTATTGATAATCTCAGGCTCAAAACAGATAGTTTCAAATTTTTGAGTGTTTAAATCATAATGTATATATTTAGGAAAACTTTGATTGCTGTATACGCATATCACCCAATGTTGATTATTATCATCCTGAGAGCATATTACGAAATCTTTATTTTTTGTAATATATTGTTGAATGTTTAATATATGCGCTTGTATCTTATGATTCAAGCCATAATGTTGGCGCCGATGATACGCGCGATAATAAGCCATTGGCTGATTATTCTTAATATCCCATATAACTTGCTCTATATCGCCTTTATCTAAGTGCTCTACACTGTTGTCACTAAATATTTTTTGTATTTGATGTGATTTGGTATTCAAATAGTATAAAGCTAATGTATCTGTATTTTTGCTGGATAATAAATATAATTTATCCCCCATCAATTTTGGCTTAAGATGCAAAAAACGATGCATGCTTAATATATCGTGCTGGGTAAAGTCAAATAAGTGTTTTTGTAATTTGTCATTCACTCGCACTAACTTGGCATGATGCCCTACAAAACAAATAGCATATAACACCTCTCCACTTTGATTGTACACCAGCTCTGCATATTGCGTATTATGATATTTTATTTTTAATTGCTTAGAGAGAATATCATATTCATATAAATGAAAATAAGATTCTGAATAATCCTTCATTTCAATATAAATTGAACGGGCATCTGTTGATGAGCGCACAACAGACTTAATCATTTTTTTTGCGATAATATCAATTATTTTTTGGGATTTAATATTCAAACAAACTAATACAGAGCCTTGCTCAGGTCTGTCTTCCAAATAAATAATATGTTGCTCACACCCAGACCACCAATATTCAGAGATTCTGCTAGCCGTTGTTATAATAGCGCTATGTTTGGTTTTAACATTACGATTTTGTAAGATTAAATACGTATTCTTATTTTTATATTGCAAATAACTAAAATAACTCGCTGCAGGGCTAATTTGGACGCAGCTATACTCAGGGTTTTTGAATAGTGCTTGATTGAGTCGCTTTGTGAATTTATATTTAATATTATCGATTCGCCTCATGAGCCTCTACAGAACAAGCTTCAGACCATACTCTTAACATCGCATTGCCTTGATTTTGTAAAGTGTAATCTACCCCACGGATTTCGACCCCATAAGATAGACTTTGCAACATTGCAACCACCTCACCAACGTAAGGCGATAACTTACCCGCATAAGTGACCAACGGAAAAATCCTTACCTCATTGGATACGCGAACGAGTTCTTTAATCGCATTTAGATGCTCTTCTGCTGTTATTTGTTCACTAAACGTAAATAAATAATGACAAACTAATGCCAATTGAAACTGTTCGTCATCAAAAGACAGGTTGGGCAAACTATCACTCATATAACGCCCAATTTTTTGACCTGTTTGAAAATCGTTGAGGAATATTTCTATTCCTGTTTCTGCCTGTAAAATAAAATCTTTTGCTTTATCAGGTAAAATAGAAAAAACTTGAGCATTTGATGCCAAAGAATCTTGTATAGACGCTTTAGCATCAACCACTAATTGCTTAATCGTATCAAACTCTGCTTGGTAAAGTGGATCGCAGGCAATAACGGATTTGGATTTCTCATGCATTTGTGCCGCAAAACAAGATGCACCTGCACGGCAATCCAAAATATTCATCTCCAACTCAACATCGGTTAAACTAAACATTTGAATATAGTCTTGTAATCCAAATCCTAAAGCCGTTACGCCATTAATCCCTTTATCCATTTCGATATCTCTCCTAAAAATTATGCGTTTGTTTACGCTTGCGTCGCTTCTTTTTCAGTTTGCTTAACATTTGTTTTTTGACGCATCGTTTTAGCGGCTTTCACCATATTAACGAGTGCGGCCTCAGTTTCTTCCCATCCTCTGGTTTTTAAACCACAATCAGGATTGACCCATAAACGTTCAGCCGGAATTACTTTAGCGGCCTTTTCAAGCAAGGCAACCATTTCGTCCTCTGACGGCACACGGGGAGAATGAATATCATATACACCAGGACCAATTTCATTCGGATATTCAAATGCTTTGAACGCTTCTAATAACTCCATCTGAGATCTAGAAGTCTCCATAGTAATCACATCTGCGTCCATTGCGGCAATTGACTCAATGACATCATTGAATTCAGAGTAGCACATATGCGTATGAATCTGAGTGCTGTCTTTGACACCACAAGTCGACAACTTAAACGCATTCACAGCCCATTCTAAATACTCTGGCCATTCATTTTGTTTCAATGGCAAGCCTTCTCTAAACGCAGGCTCATCTAATTGAATCACTTGGATACCATTGGCTTCCAAATCTTGTAATTCGTCTCTTAAAGCCAAAGCAATTTGCATCGCGGTATCTTTTCTAGGTTGATCATCCCTCACAAAAGACCAACATAACATGGTCACAGGTCCTGTTAGCATGCCTTTCATTGGCTTTTTCGTTAAAGATTGTGCGTATTGGCTCCACTCAACGGTCATCGCTTGCTTACGTTTTACATCCCCATATATTACCGGGGGTTTCACACAACGTGAACCATAACTTTGTACCCAACCAAATTGAGTGAATGCATAACCATCCAACAACTCACCAAAGTACTCGACCATATCGTTGCGTTCTGCTTCACCATGCACCAACACATCCAGTCCTACTTCTTCTTGCCACTGTACAGCATTTTTCACTTCTGCCCGAATAGCGGTTTTATATTCTTCTGCAGTCAAACGTCCTTCACGATAATCCTTACGAATCGTTCTAATTTGAGTCGTTTGCGGAAAAGAACCAATCGTCGTAGTTGGGAAGGTCGGCAATTTCAACGCAGCATGTTGCTCTTTTACCCGTGTGGCAAATGCACTTTTGCGTACAAACATATCTGAAGTCACATTCGCTAACCGTTCTTTTACATCATTTTGATGAATTTTCTTTGATTGACTTCTGGCCATTTGTGCATTATCACTTTCTTCAAAACGCGCTTGCACACTATTAGGCCCACTTCTTAACGCCTCTGCCAATATTGCAATCTCTTCTAGTTTCTGCACCGAAAAAGCCATCCAAGATTTTACATCCGCAGCCAATTTAACTTCTGAATTTAAATCAACAGGAGAATGCAACAAAGAGCATGAACTCGCAACCCATAATCTATCGCCAATTCTGTCTTTAATCGTTTGTAATATCTCAAATGTTTTACTCAAGTGGTTACGCCATATGTTACGACCATTCACCACGCCTGCCGACAATATTTTATAATTGGGCAAGTGATCTAAAACTGTCATAAGTTGATCAGGCGCACGTACTAAATCTACATGAAGGCCATCTACGGGTAATTGGCAAGCCATTTGGGTATTATCCCCTAGCTTATCAAAGTATGTGGCCAATAGGATTTTAGTGTCTTTACTCTTTAGGCGTGTATAAGTGGCTTCAAAAGCATTTTTCCACTCTTGTGGCAAATCCAATGTTAAAATAGGTTCATCGATTTGTACCCATTCAATATTTAGTTCAGAAAATTTATTGAGCATTTGACCATACACAGCAACCAGGCTATCTAATAAGCTTAATTTGTTCACGTTTGCATCGCGTGTTTTAGATTGCCAAAGAAATGTCAATGGCCCCACGATAACAGGCTTCACTTTATAATTTAAGGCCTGTGCTTCTTTGATTTCCTCAAATATCTTATTTGAAGATAATGTAAACACTTGGGTAGCGCTTAACTCAGGAACGATATAATGATAATTGGTATCAAACCATTTGGTCATCTCTAATGCCGGTACATCTTGGCCGGTGGGTGCCCGCCCACGCGCCATGCGAAAATAAGTATCTAACTCAACACCCTCTTCTGTATGAATGGAACCAAAGCGCTCTGGCACAACGCCGAGTGTCACCGCCATATCCAAAACTTGATCGTAGTATGAGAAATCTCCCACTGTGACAAAATCAATACCGGCTTGTTTTTGGCTTGCCCAATTTTCTTCACGGATTTTTTTGCCGACTTCTAATAAAGCGGTGCTATCCATTTTTTGTGCCCAATAAGCCTCTACAGCTTTCTTGAGTTCTCGATTTTTGCCAATCCGAGGCAATCCTAGTGCGTGGGCATAAGTCATTCCATATTCTCCATCTTAAATTAACTTTCTATGTCTGTGAATTAAACGTTGGCAGCCTATACAAGTTATTTCACCACCCAATATGATATTTTATGAACTCCCTATTTTGAATCAAGTTATGTGTACTCTCAACAATCTTTCAGTTTTAGATTGATATTTTTTTACTATATATATGGTCGAATTCAAAACCCAATAAAAATGGATATAATAATTAATATGGAATTAACATGGATATCCTAATAATAATTCTATAATAATTATAACAAAGTTTGTGTTTTTCCATATATTTCATGATGTTACACAAAATTTACACCCATATTCTATAAATAAAAGCCAAATGAGAGATACCATCCATCTGGATTTTCAGTCCTTCATCTAAATTATATTGACTTTTTTTAACATTTTTTTCAGTTAACTATTGAACTTGTTGACTAAGCCGGTATAATTACCAAATTCAGAAGGCTAACGATGATTCCAGCAGCTGAGTCAAGAGTAAAGTTTATTTTTAAGATAATTGGTAGGTATTAACATGGTAAAGCGTAACGATAAAAGAGAAAGATTAATTGATGCAGCAGATCAGCTATTTCATCAACAAGGTGTAAGTACAACAACACTTGCCAACATTGCGACTCTAGCGGAAGTCCCTCTTGGTAATGTTTACTATTACTTTAAGTCAAAAGATTCTATCACTTTGGCTGTTATTGAGCGTCGCAAAAGAAAATTAAATAGCTTATTTACAGAACTCAATACTCGTGATGATGTAAAAGGACGTTTACAAGCCTTTATTTCACACTCAGAAAGCCAAGCAGATGAAGCCGCTCGTTTTGGTGACTCTTTAGGTAGCTTGTGTCAAGAACTAGGTAAACATGGTGGCGTGATAGCAGAAGCCGCTGCAGGTTTAATGAATGAATTACTTCAATGGGCTCAAAGACAATTCACAGCCCTTGGTAAAACAGAAGAAGAATCTTCTAAGTTTGCCTTAAACTTTGTTTCAAGCTTACAAGGTATTAGCTTAATTACTTTGGCATTTAAAGATCCTAATTTTATGAATAGGCAAGGTAAATTCTTATCACAATGGGTTGAAGCTATCTAACTCCATGTAGGTATCTACAGCTCTTCCCTCCTCTCGCCCCCCTTGAGAGGAGGAATTTTTCAATTACCAGCTTTTCCACAAGTTATACCCAGGTTCTCCACTTGCATCCTCACTTAAAACGCACTATCTTGTATGTAGGTGCTGAGTCATATCTATATGTTGGGGTTCAAAAGGTATTCCCCCAAATTGATTTTCACGCTTTAGTTTACTAACCGAACAACTATTTTTTCGGTTTTGGTACTACTTTGTGCCTAAAAAAACAAACCATCAAGTTAACTGTATTTTTTGAACACACTTTTTGCTAAATTTGAGGAGCAAATACGCATGGCTGAACTGACAACAGATACTAATCAGCAGCAAAACAACGACGCAGTGGTTGCAACGGCTACAGTCGATCCTAAAACATTAAAACCAGGCCAGCTATATGTCATGCGCCGGGATAATCGTACCTTAGTGCCTTTTAACGCAGATAAAATCACGATTGCACTGACCAAAGCCTATTTAAAAACCGAAGGCGGTAATGCGGCAGCGTCTACACGCGTACATGAAGTCGTAGAACAGCTCACCCAACAAATTGTTTCCACAGTCACATCTCGCTACCTCAATACAGATGGATTTGTTCGTGTAGAAGAAGTACAAGACCAAGTTGAACTCGCTCTAATGCGCAATGGCCTACATAAAGTCGCTAGAGAATACATTCTTTACAGAGAAAAACGCAGAGAAGCCAGAGACGCAAAAAGAAAAGCACAAAAAGACCAAACCGATTTAATATATATCACGCTAAGTGACGGCCGCAAACGTCTATTAGACGACGAACACTTACAGAAAGTCGTTGCACAGAGCTGTGAAAATCTTATCGGAGTCGATGTTCAAGCGATTATTGTTGAAACCAAGCGTAATCTCTTTGATGGCATCAAAATGGATGACTTGCACAAAGCACTTATTATGAGTGCTCGTACAAAAATCGAATTAGAACCTAATTATAGTTTTGTGGCTGCACGTTTATTGCTCAGCGAGTTACACCATGAAGCGCTAAAATTTCTTGCCCTTCCCAATGCTGAAACCAAAGCAGAAAAAACGGCTTTATATCCACAGGTACTGAAAAAATTCATTGATGTGGGTATTGAACATGGCTTACTCAGCGAAGAACTCAAAACATTTGACCTGGATAAACTGAGCAAAGCTTTAAATCTAGAGCAAGATATGAAATTTACTTATCTTAGCTTACAAACTTTATATGACCGCTATTTCTTACATAACGATGGTAAGCGCTTTGAACTACCACAAATCTTCTTTATGCGTGTTGCCATGGGGCTTGCGATCAATGAAAAAAATAAAAACGACCGCGCAATAGAGTTTTATAATCTTATCTCTTCTTTTGATTATATGAGTTCTACCCCAACGTTATTTAATTCAGCCACCACTAGACCTCAATTATCTAGTTGCTATTTAACGCATATTCCAGATGATTTGGCTGAAATTTATAATGCGATTAAAGACAATGCTTTATTATCTAAATTCGCGGGTGGTCTGGGCAACGATTGGACTTCTGTTCGTGCGATGGGTGCCCATATTAAAGGCACTAACGGCAAATCACAAGGTGTAGTGCCCTTCTTAAAAGTCGCCAATGACACAGCCGTCGCTGTAAACCAAGGTGGAAAACGCAAGGGCGCTGTTTGTGCCTATCTAGAAACTTGGCACTTGGATATCGAAGAATTTATTGATTTGAGAAAAAATACAGGTGACGAAAGACGCAGAACGCACGATATGAACACCGCGAATTGGGTGCCAGATTTGTTCATGAAGCGCATGATAGAAAAACAAGAGTGGACACTATTCTCACCAGATGATGTACCAGATTTACATGAGCTGTATGGTGTGGCGTTTGAAGAAGCTTATACTGCTTATGAAGCCCAAACCAAAACAGGCGAGATCAAAAACTTTAAAACACTCCCGGCTATTAATTTGTGGCGTAAAATATTAGGGCTCATTTTTGAAACCGGTCATCCTTGGATTACGTTTAAAGATCCTTGCAATATACGCTCACCGCAACAACATGTAGGCGTCATTCATAGTTCAAATCTTTGCACCGAGATTACATTGAATACCTCTGTTGATGAAATTGCAGTTTGCAATCTAGGTAGTGTCAATTTAGCTCAGCATATTAGCGCTAACGGCATAGATGAGAAAAAATTAGAAAAAACGATTAATACCGCTATCAGAATGTTAGATAACGTAATTGAAATTAATTACTATTCTGTAGAGCAAGCCAGACGCTCTAATTTACGCCACAGACCGATTGGCATGGGTATCATGGGCTTCCAAGATGCGTTATACAAGATGAATATTGCTTACGCCTCTCAAGAAGCAATTGATTTCGCTGATAAAACAATGGAATTGATCAGTTATTATGCCATCAAAGCCTCTACGGATTTGGCTGAAGAACGTGGTGCTTACGAAACATTTAAAGGCTCACTTTGGAGCAAAGGTATTTTACCTCTCGACTCTATTCAAGGCCTCCAAGAATATCGTGGCAAATACTTAGAAGTAGATACTAGCCAAACTCTGGATTGGGATACGCTCAGAAAAAGAGTTCAATCCGTTGGTATGCGTAACTCTAATGTGATGGCGATTGCCCCGACGGCGACAATTTCTAATATTTGTGGTGTCTGCCAATCGATTGAACCGACTTATCAGAATTTATATGTTAAATCGAATCTATCGGGCGAATTTACCGTGGTAAACCCTTACTTAGTCAAAGATTTGAAAGCATTGAATATTTGGGATGAAGTTTTGGTCAATGATTTAAAATACTTTAACGGCAGTGTGCAAAAAATTGATCGCATCCCAGCAGACATCAAGCAAAAATATGCAACTGCTTTTGAAATTGACTCTAAATGGCTGATTGAAGCAGGCGCTCGTAGACAAAAATGGATAGATCAAAGTCAATCTATTAATATCTATATCGCTCAAGCATCCGGTAAAAAAATGGATGAGGTTTATAAACTCGCCTGGTTAAGAGGCTTAAAAACCACTTACTACTGTCGTTCACTGGGTGCCTCTGACACCGAAAAATCAACCATCAGCAGAAGTACCTTAAATGCAGTACAACCAGCAAATGGGGACAATCAACCTAAGATATGTGCAATTGATGATCCCGAATGTGAAGCTTGTCAGTAATCAATGACAAGCAGTTGTATCACAAAATTTATAACATTAAGGGGAAAATAATGACAACAGCACAAGAACAGACAACCAAAACAAGCGCCCTAGACACAGGCGCTACAGGGCTAGAAAACCTAGAAATGGGTGCCGCGAGAATCAGAGTAGACGATAAAAAAATCATTAACTGCCGTGCCGATTTAAACCAACTAGTGCCATTTAAATATGATTGGGCTTGGGATAAATACCTCACAGGTTGTGCTAATCACTGGATGCCTACTGAGATTAATATGTCTGCCGATGTGGCGCTGTGGAAATCAGCCGATGGCCTAACGCCTGATGAAAAAATGATTATTGAGCGAAACTTAGGGTTTTTCTCAACAGCAGACTCTTTGGTTGCCAATAATTTAGTACTCGCCGTTTATAAGCATATTACCAATCCAGAATGCCGCCAGTATTTGTTACGCCAAGCATTTGAAGAAGCCTTACATACCCATGCTTATCAGTATGTCATTGAAAGTTTAGGCATGGATGAAGCACGTATTTTTAATATGTACAGAGAATTACCTTCTGTTGCGAAAAAAGCGGCATGGGCACTACCCTTTACTCAAAGTTTGAGTGACCCGACCTTTATAACAGGTACATTTGAAGCCAATCAACGATTACTTCGTGACTTGATTGCTTTTTATGTTATTTTTGAAGGCATTTTCTTCTATGTTGGCTTTACGCAAATTTTCACACTGGGCAGACGCAACAAAATGGTCGGTACATCAGAACAGTTCCAATATATTATGCGCGATGAGTCTATGCATATGAATTTTGGTATTGATGTGATTAACCAAATAAAAATAGAGAACCCTGAACTTTGGACAAGAGAATTCCAAGCCGAAATGATTAAACTTGTTCGTGAAGGTGTTGAGCTTGAAAAGCAATATGCTGTCGATACAATGCCTCGCGGTATCTTGGGTTTAAATGCAGGTATGTTCACAGAATATTTGGAATTCATTGCCAATAGACGTTGTGCCCAAATTGGACTCACTGAGCAATATCCAGGCGCAACCAATCCATTCCCATGGATGAGTGAAATGATTGACTTGAAAAAAGAGAAAAATTTCTTTGAAACTCGGGTCACCGAGTATCAAACAGGCGGTACTCTCAGCTGGGATGATTAATATCCCATTTTGCCCGGACAATTTGTCCGGGCTTTTTTATTTTTTATTTTATCTAGCTTAATCTAATCGATTTACCCTCTTATTTATGCGAAAATAACCTAAATATAATCGCACAGAGCCTCTCTCCATGATCTATTACCTATTTATACTTGGTATTACCGTCGAAGCTATGACTGGTGCCTTAGCAGCAGGTCGTAAAAATATGGATATGATGGGCGCGATTATGATTGGCGTTGTCACGGGACTGGGTGGCGGTGCTATCCGAGATCTAGTACTTGATCGCCATCCACTTAGCTGGATAGATAATCCTATCTATGTTGTCATTACGGCTACAGCTGCGTTTATGACTATTTTATTAAGCCGCTGGCTCCGCAAGCTCTCTAGAGTTTTCTTGATCTTAGATGCCGCAGGATTAGCGACATTTTCTGTCGTGGGCACCAAAATTGGCATCGATATGCACTTATCTCCACTGATTATTGCGGTGATAGCCATGATAAATGGCACCTGCGGTGGCATGCTACGGGACATACTTTGCAATGATGTGCCATTGGTTTTGCGCAAAGAACTTTACGCGATTGTTGCTCTATTTGCATCAGTTCTATATATGACTATTAATTATTACTTTCCAGATTGGCCAGGTATAGAAGTTGTCACGATTGCCGCTGCTTTTATACTCCGAGTCAGTGCTATTTATTGGCACCTGGAATTGCCTAAATTTAGTTATGATCATTCTATCCATTAGTTCACTACGCTATAATCTAGAGCACGAAACAACTTTTCATATTAATTAATATCCAATACTAAGGGCCCAAATAATGACTTCGTTGTCTAACTCTGTTTTATGGGAACGTATGCATGAATACTACGACAAACTAGGGCCTGAAGTCTGGGAAGACGAAGTCGTACCTCTGCAAATTACCAGCAATACTTACCTAGCTAACTGCTATGCTAAAATCATCGTGGCACAAATCAATGACTATATTAATAAACATGGTGTACTCAGTGCAGAGCAGCCATTTTATATATTAGAAATGGGTTGTGGTCATGGCCGCTTTAGTTATTTTTTAGTTAAAATGCTACTGGATGCTTTTGCACTTTATAACTGGCCAAGTGAATGGCTCAAATATGTCATGACAGATATCAGCGAGAAAAACATTCAATCTTGGCAAAAACATTCTGCCTTTGAAAAATATTTTGATAATAATTGCTTAGATATGGCTTACTATAACGCACATTCAGATAAGTCATTAAATCTAATGCGTGCGAATAAAGTCATTAATACCGGTGATTTGACCTCCCCTGTATTTGTGATTTGCAATTATGTGTTTGATACGCTCCCACAAGATGCTTTCCAAGTTATTGATGGCAAACTACACGAGTTAGAATTCAACATCAAAAACGATGACTGCATGAGGAAAAAAGACTTAAAAGACTACTTTGAAAAAGCGGCTTATGAATTCAAAGCCAACCCGGTTGATACAGAATATTATTTAGAACATCCTGTACTCAATACAATATTAAAAAAATATGAAGACGACTTTGAAAATGCCACTTTTTTAATGCCCATTGGCGCGATTCAATGCATTGAAAATATCCAAACGCTATCCAAAGGTCCTGTAATGATTCTGGCATCGGATAAAGGCGTAACCGAAACTGACTTATTTGACGAGGTCGAAGATCCAGAAATTACGTTCCATGGTTCTGTATCTATGATGGTAAATTTTGATGCCTTAAAACAATACACTGATTTGAAAAACGGCCAATGCTTTGCAATGGGTAATAGCGGTGCGGACTTCCAAGTGTCTGTGCATTTGTATAATGCCGATTACACTACGCCCAATACTTTTTATGCATTCCAAAATTCACTCGCCTCTTATAGCCCCCAAGATTTGTTCGATTTAGCCTATAGAGATGACGAGCCCAATAAATCATTCAAAAAAACAGAAGAAATACTGGGTATTTTAAACTTGTCAGAATGGGATCCTAATATCTTCTATGATTATCATCCAATTCTTTTAGATAAACTCGAAAATGAACAAGTCACAGTGGATCAAGAGTTTACAATCCGTAATGGATTAGAACGCGTTTGGCAGTTCTTTTTCAAACTGGAAAAAAGCCAGGATATCCCTTTTGCAATAGGCTGTTTGCTGTATCAAATGGACAGATCAGAAGAGGCCATCCAATACTATAAGCACTCCCTAACACACTTTGGTCGTGACAAAGAAACCTACTTTAATATGGCACTCGCCTACCAAGATATGGAAGATAATCAAGCCAGCCTGCAAATGACGGAAAAAGCACTTGAGCTACAACCTAACTATAAAGATGCTAAACAACTACAAAAAGAGCTTGCCTAATTGTGAAGAAGTTTTTCAAATATTTGGCTTTTCTGACTGTCTGCCTATGCACTATCACAGGCTGTCAGTCAGAAGACAAAGCCGAACTCATTTTAGGCACCTCTGCCGACTATCCGCCATTTGAATATATACAAAATGGTGAAATCGTTGGTTTAGATATTGAGGTAGCCGAAAAAATTGCGCAACAACTCGATAAAAATCTTATTATCAAAGAAATGGATTTTAATAGCTTAATCCCGGCTTTAAAATCTAAAAAAGTTGATTTTATCATGGCGGGTTTGAGTGTCTCTGAAGCGCGCAAAAAAAATGTCAGCTTTACCCAACCTTACTTTGAGTCAAAGTTTAGTTTATTAACCTTGGCTGATAAACCCATCACAGATTTAAACGCTTTAGCCCATAAAAAAATAGGCGTACAATTGGGCAGTGTGATGGAATCTTTTTTAAAAGATTTATCTGACGCTGATATTGTACCCAATATTCAATTAGAATCCTTACCCAAAAATATCCCTTTGATTCAAAATCTAAAACTAGGTCGTTTGGATGGGGTTTTAGTCGAAGAAGCACAAGCAAAAGCGTTTGCCCAAGCCAACCCAGAACTAATAGCCAACCTATTACCGGGCGGGCAAGGTAACTATGCGATTGCCTTGCATAAAAATACAACTTTATTGAACGAGTTTAATCAAGCGATTCAAAATCTTGAGCAATCTGGCGAATTAAGTAAGATTAAAAACAAATGGATTAATATCAGCCAAACAACAAACAATCAAAATACTATGGGCTGGGTTCTTTATATTGTAAAGGGTACAGGTGTCACCCTACAGTACACCTTTTTTGCGGTGAGCATTGGCTTACTCATCGGTATATTCTTATCATTAGCCAAAATGTCCGGCCGAAGAATCATCACTTGGCCAACCAAAGTATACATTTCAATATTTCGTGGCACACCATTGCTATTACAATTGGCTTTTGTGTATTTTGCCATTCCGGCGATGACTGGATACGATGTTTCTATATTTGCAGCGGGTGTGACCGCTTTTGCGCTTAATTCAGCCGCTTATATTTCTGAAATCATACGCGCCGGTATTCAATCTGTGGATAAAGGCCAGTTCGAAGCCGCTAAGTCCTTGGGTGTCCCTTACCACAAAATGATGAAAGATATTATTTTGCCCCAATCTTTTAAGAATATATTACCCGCACTCGTTAACGAACTGGTCAATATGCTCAAAGAATCCGCTATTATTTCTACCATCGGCGCAGCAGATTTGATGAAACGCGCCCAAGTCATATCAGCAGAACAATATAGCTACTTCGCCCCCCTATTGGTTGCCGCAGCTTGCTATTATGTTACCGTGCTTATTTTGACCTCCATTGCCCACCAATTAGAACGTAGATTAAATGTGACCACATCATGATCAAGATAAAAAATATTTCTAAATCTTTTGGCGATAAGCCCGTATTAAACCAAGTGAGCCTCTCTATTCCAAAGGGCGAAGTGGTTACCATTATAGGCCCATCTGGCAGCGGGAAATCTACACTATTACGATGTATTAATCTTCTAGAAACGCCTGAAAGCGGTGAGATTTGGTTTGATGGCCAACAGCTCACCCAACAAAATATTCAAACGATGCGCCAACAAATCGGCATGGTGTTTCAGCATTTTAATTTATTCCCTCATAAATCTGTATTAGAGAATTTATGCTATGCGCCGATCAAAGTCTTAAATAAAAATCCAGAAGCCGTCAGAAAACATGCTCTGGATTTACTCGCCAAAGTAGGACTAACAGAGTTTGCTGAAAAATACCCTACCCAACTATCTGGCGGACAAAAGCAACGTGTTGCCATCGCCAGAACACTGGCCATGCAGCCTAAGTTGATTTTGTTTGATGAGCCCACTAGTGCCCTTGATCCTGAAATGGTCAAAGAAGTGTTAGATGTGATTAAAAGCCTAGCCCATACAGGCATTACCATTGCGATGGTGACCCATGAAATGGCTTTTGCCAAAGAGCTCAGCGATCGCATTGTATTTTTAGATCATGGGAAAATCATTGAAGAAACCTCGCCTCAAGATTTTTTCACCCAACCAAAATCAGAGCGAGCTAGAATCTTCTTGGATAAGGTGCTTTAATTATAGTTCTGTCGCATACACGGGTGATTTACTTGGCATGCTATAATAATGGATGAAAATCTACTAATTGTGAGCTAAAAATGATCTCGTTCAAAGGCCAGCATACACCTAAATTCATCATTTTACACTGTATCCAGTGGTATTGTGCTTATGCACTAAGCTATCGAAATATTGAAGAAATGATGGCAGAGCGCGGCATTAAAATAGATCACAGCACCTTGAATAGATGGGTGGTCAAATATGCTCCATTGCTTGAAGAGGCCTTCCATAAAAAGAAGAAAAAACCTGGTGATAGATGGAGGCTCGACGAAACCTACTTGAAAGTAAAAGGTCAATGGCAATACTATTATCGTGCTGTCGACAAGCAAGGGAACACCATTGATTTTCTTCTTACAGCCAAGCGTGATAAGAACGCCGGTATTAAACAATTCAATAAGGACAATAGTCGCCGTATCAAGATACGGCAGTGTAAATATTTGAACAACATTGTCGAACAAGACCACCGTAATATAAAAGGCATCACTCGTCAGATGTTGGGTTTTAAAAACTTTAATTCTGCCCAAAACACTTTAGCTGGAATTGAATTGGTGGCGATGTTGAAGAAAGGCCAGATGAAGAAAAATCTGTCTGGTGCTTTGACGCCTGCAGAGCAATTCTATGCCCTAGCTGCGTAAAGCAGAAGCGCCTTTGAATTTCTCATTGACCACTTTTAACTTTGCGACAGAACCCTCTTAACAATGATCTGCCAGATTATTTTGAGCGCTGGTATCCCGGCTTGCAAATTAATAGCGACACTGATGGTCGTTTTGTAAATTTAAAAAAAGTGGCTTAATTGCCCCCTGGAATGTTGCGCTCTCCTCATTTTCCCTTGATCTATTAACCATAGCTTTCTTGAAATATCGTGTATAAACACTATGATCTATTGCCCTACCACATTGAAATCTGCTGACGGAAGACCCATAAAGAGCATTTTAATTGACATTCACAAGCGCCTTATATATAACCACTTAATAGCGCAAAAACATATCAATAAATATAGAAAATATTTTTGCCTAAAGTGCTTGTTGGCAAATTTATTAATTATCGGAGATGGCTATGCTGGAAAAGGTAAAAAGCTTAATTGCAGCTCTAAAATCTAGGGACAGAGAGAAAATCAAACTTCTTTGGGGTGACTTCTTATTAAAAAATTATTTTAGCGGTCAAGTGGTAAATTTTGGTACAGCAGAGACCCCAGATTTTCACACCATATCCTTAGAAGAGAATATTGCTAACTTTAAAGCCGCGTTGGCAAGCCAAAACAGATACATCATCAAAGCCATGTGGGATGGCAATGCTTTGCTTCGGGATTATTTTAGCGGCCAAGTGGTAAATTTTGGTACAGCAGAGACCCCAGATTTT
>CAZWHY010000002.1:20801-142610 GCA_964633725.1 Uncultured Candidatus Berkiella sp. | reverse complement strand
CCAAATTTATGCATAATTTTGGTTGGGCAAAACCCCGGTAAATCCCAAAGAGCCACTCTTTTGCTGCACTTGCCAACTCTGGATGCTGCTCCAATTTCATTTTAATAACAAACTTCATATAATCGTAGGTATGTGGTAAACCTGCAGAATTCAGACCTTTATTGGGTGCATGCTGCTTATGATAATTCGCATCACAAACTGCATCAAATTCGAGTTTATTATTAAATCCAAGGTCAGCTAAATTATCATTCACTAGTTTTTCAAAAGTTGGTTTATTCGGATACTTCTTGTCTATTTTAGGCATATATGTTGTTTGAGTTAACTTGTTCAGCATATTATCTAAAACTTGAATTTTAGGATCACTTGTATTATTTGCTTCAAGCTTTTCTTTGTACCTGATTATTTTTTGCGCATGATAAGCATTTTCTGATGAGGGCCATACAACAGGTGATTTTCCATGAACCGTTAACATCTTACCTGATAGTGTTTTGTCTTGCGATACGGGATAATCGCCCATTGGGGTTGTATTGGCAAAAGCCCCATAAGGCGGAATATAATCCTTAAACGGTGCAATACCATTAATTTGACCACCAGATGTTGACGCCTGAATCTTTACACAGCTAAAATTTGATTGAGAATCGGGAAGTTCGGGCTTAGCCATGTTCACTCTACCTATTAATATTATCCGCAAACTAACTAACACATTAGCATATTTCCCTTTTCTATATACCTGAAAGTACACCTAATACAATAAACGTGTAGAATAACGGGTAGGACTAACACATTGTTATCAATGTAAAAAATGGAGTTCGTAAAATCATGGAAGAACAAACAAGACAGCTCGACCAAAATATATCTGTTCTATTAGATAATTATGAACTAAACCACTGCAAATTTAATCAAGCACATCGAGAACATGCATTATTCATAACCTCAGCCGATTTTTCTACCAAATCGTCTAGCCGCGCATCACACAAGGCTATTATTGCGGCTCAACTACAAAAAAAAATCATTATATTAGAGTTAACCTCTACCCAGACTAAACATATTATTGATGCATTAACTCCGATACTACCGCTGTGTCATGTTATTACCGGCACAAAAAAAGATTTTCAAGCAACTACGGCTCTAAGCTCTATCAATGCTGCTTTACAAAAAATTCGCGACAAAAGTTATGCCGTTTTGGTTTTAAAACAAGAGGGGAAAAATTATAAGATATTTGATCGCTTAGACACGATTAAACTTACTTAAGCCCCCTAGACTGACAGATTAAATCATAAGCATTTTGAATTTTCTGCATTTTTTCTGTTGCCATTTTGACCATTTCTTCTGGTAAGCCTTTGGCCACTAATTTATCTGGATGATTTTGGCTGACTAATTTTTTATAGGCTTTTTTGACCTCCTTAGTATCCGTATCTTTTGCTATGCCAAGCCGAAGGTAAGCACTGCTTAATTCATCTACTGTTGAGCGGGTTGTTCTTTTTCTTTTTTGGTAGGCTTGCTCTGATTGGTATTGATACAAAAGACTTTCTACCGCGCTGTTCGAGAAATTTAATCTTTGACAAATTTGTTTTAAGGCATATTGTTTATATTGATTCTGATGGTTATCCGCCATGACACTCTTTAGCTGGATCTCCATAAATAATTCTACCAAATAGGGTTGGGCACCACAGTATTGATAAAACTTATCTATTTGTTGATTAAAACTAAAATCAGATGACTTGCCATGGTTGAAAAAATGCATGGCTCTTAATTTTTGCGCCTGATTTAGCCCCAACTTTGACATAATTTCTCGAGCGACTTGGATTTCCTTCTCACTGACACGCCCATCGACTTTGGCCAAATAACCCATAATAGAAAACGTTGTTTGAAAAAAAATTTTCCTGGAAGTTCGGAGTTGATGAACTTGTTTTTTGACTTGCTCTTGTCCACGCCCCAAATCCAGAAAGTGTCCCATTAGCAATCCTGAAACCGCACCAAAGGGACCCAACATAAGCCCCCCGACTAGGAAGCCCAGTATTTTACCAATATTTCGCATGAAACAAACTTATGAAATTTTTCGTGATCTTTGGCTTAATGCTAAAGCATTCTCTAGTGTTTGCAAGCGCTCATAAGTCCCTACATCAGACCACACGCCCCCATAATATTCACCTACCAAAGCATTTTGAGCCATTGCACTTTCTAACACTGGCGCAAAGGCAAAAGCCCCCGGCTCACTATGCGCAAATAGTTCAGCTCGTAAAACCCCAATACCCGAATAAGTATATTTGCCTAAATAAGGATCAGGCACAACAAAACCATCCGCTCTTAAACCAAAATCGCCATTAATATTGTGAGGCGGATTACTAACCAAAACCAAGTGTGCCAGTCCCCCTGGCTCTGTAGGTAGGGCTCTATAATCATAATCCGTCCAAACATCGCCATTCACAATAATGAATGGTTCTGAACCTAATAGAGGCAAAGCTTTAAAAATCCCCCCCCCCACTTCTAGCGGTTCTGGCTCATAAGAAAATTGAACCGTCACATTCCACAGCTTTTTCTTAGACTCAACATAATCACGAATACGCTCGCCCAAGTGAGAAATGTTAATAATAATTTCTTCTACACCGGCATGCGATAAATTTGCTATGTGGTAGTCTATAAGGGGCTTGCCACTTACTTTGATTAAAGGCTTTGGACATTCATCGGTCAAAGGTCTCAGTCGCTTACCCCGGCCTGCTGCCAGTATCATCGCCTTCATCTTAATAAGCTCCCTTAACTTTTGAATAGGATAGCGGTTGAATCACCCCTTCCAAAGCTGGCCATAATGTTATTTTTAGCCATTGCTGAAAATCCTGTAAATGTTCATACCGTTGACAGACTTCAAAAATATAATCCATGATTCTAGGCACATCACTCAAATAATCTGATTTGCCATCTCTCACACTTAATCTAGCAAAAATACCTAGAACTTTTAAATGCCGTTGCAGCCCTGTCATATCAAACCACAATTGAAACGTTGAAAAAGAAGGCAAGTCAAATAATTTTTGCCGTTGGCACATATTATAAAAATCCTTTAGCCATAATTGCACTTTTTCTACTGGCCACTGAATGTAGCAATCTTTGGTCAAAGAAACCCAGTCATAGGTGATAGGCCCTATCATCGCATCTTGAAAATCTAAGATGCCAACTTCTTCACCCTCATTATCAGGCACAACCATAATATTGCGACAATGATAATCTCGGTGAACCACAACCTGAGGCTGTGCTTGGCAATATCCTACTAATTGACGATACAAGCTGTTTAACATTTTCTCATATGATTTCTGTTCTAGCCCTAATAGTGCGCTTAAGCACCATTCATTAAAATAATTGAGCTCTGCTAATATGTGTTGCTCATCAAACATTGGATAAGCATAGTGGGATGGCTGTGGAGCCACTTGAATCTTCTCTAATACTATTGAGGCTTTGTGATAAAAATCATCCACATTTTGTACTGTTAATTTATCTTGTAAGAGCACGTCACCAAAATCAGTCAACAATGCAAATCCTAGATTTAAGTCCGCAGCAATAAGCTCTGGCACTTTTACACCATGATGATGCCACGCTTGAGCCACTTCTACAAAAGGCAATAATGGCTCTTGTTTCAGCGGTGACACCATAGCAATATAATGATTCAACCCGCTCTGAACTCTAAAATATCGACGAGCGCTCGCATCCCCAACCAGCGCTTTACAGCTGATATCTTTATCAGCCAACACTGAGACCACCCACTTGGTAAGTTTGTTTTCCATCTTTATTAGTAACTTTTTGTTTTATAACGACTCTAATCTATATGTTAGAGCTATTTTTTGTTTACAGCCAGCAATCACTATGCAAATATACCCTTCGCGCCTATATTACATTGAGCTATACAAAATAGTCGTACAAAAAATATTTAACATTACTTAAGATAAAGCTGTGCATCTAACCAACTGCATTCTCATTTGTTCTCTTTTACTGCCTTTTCGCATGAATGCAAATGCGTCCGCTCCTGATTGGATCACGCCAGAAAATCAGCCCGGCCTATGCAATGGCCATTACCAACCCTATGTACCAGTAGATCCCAGCTATCAGCGCGGAGAATTTGATTTACCCATAGATATTGACTTTGACTCTAGTCAAACGGTAATAAATGGCACGTCCACTTTCTATAACGCTCATGCCCAGCAAGGTCAAAGAACACTCAAAGCCGATCAAATCGATATCTATCGCACAAATGGTGATTGGCAAACCCTCAAAGCAAAAGGTCATGTAGAATTTCATCAGCCTAATATCAGCATTTGGGCAAAAAGTGCGTTTTACGAACATAGCCGACAATATTTTCAGCTACATGACTCTATACTCAGATGGTACCCTAGGCATGCCCGAGCCAATAGCAAGTCTACAGAGTTGTTACCCGATCAGAATGTTATTTTACATCAAACTGTATTCACCACCTGCCCACCCGACAATACAGATTGGGCACTGCACGCAGAAAAAATAACGCTTAACCCAAATACGGGTAGAGCAAAAGCCAAAAATTTGAGCTTACGAGCACGTGGTTTGCCTGTTTTTTATTGGCCCTACTTGGAGTACCCAATAGACAACAAAAGACACAGTGGCTTCTTATTTCCATCTTATAGCAGCTCTAGTCAATCAGGATTAAGCTTGACTGTTCCCTATTATTTTAATTTAGCACCCAATTATGACTTGATTATTGGCTTATCGGGCTATACCAAACGAGGCGCCGGCATAGAATCACACTTTAGACATATTAATTCCCATTCATCCACTATTTTAGATCTACAATATTTACCAAACGATAGCGCCCATCAAAAATTTAGGGATAATACATTGAGTCAGATCCCTTCTGGCTATTCTACCAACGATCCCAGAATACAAGGCATTGGTCACCATGACTATAGGTTCGGCGCGGGGCTAAAACAAAACATTTCGTTTAACCAATGGCAATTTAATATTGATTATCATTATGTCAGCGATGACAATTATTTTGTTGACTTGGGCAATGATATACATACCATCAGCACGCTGCATTTACCACAACGTGCGCAAGCCAGCTATTTTGGCCAAAATTGGTTTCATACTTTTAGAGTAGAAGAATACCAAGTCTTACAGGCATTCAAAGGCGACGTGGTATCAGAAATATATAGACGCCAACCACAGTGGATTTTTGAAGCGGACTATCCCAACCTGTGGGGTAATCTAAATTTTGCCCTCAATGGTGAAATCGTTAGTTTTACCCACCCAGGCGATCCTATTTCGCATACAACCCCTGTACAAGGACAAAGAGCACACATTCAACCCGCTTTTAGTTTGCCATTAAGGCGAGCTTGGGGTGAGCTAACGCCAACTTTATATGCAGACTGGTTAAGCTATAGCTTGAACTTGCAAGATACGATGGCTCATATAGATACCCATGCGAATCGTTTCGCGCCTATTTATACCCTGGATAGTAAAATTTTCTTTGAGAAAAATTATCATACTTATAATTGCAATTGGACACAAAGTTTAACACCTAGATTATATTACACGTATATCCCGTACCGCGATCAAAGCCAATATCCAAATTTTGATAGCGGTATTATTAACTTCAGTTATGCACAGTTATATCGTCACAATCGTTTTAGTGGTGGTGACCGTTTAAATGAAGCCAATCAAGTATCGCTCAGCCTCAATACCCAACTGCTCAGCACAGACAATCTATTTGAATGGTTTAGAATGGGCGTGGGAGAAATTTTTTATTTTACACCAGAAAAAGTACAACTGTGTGACACGACAATATTACCGGGACAATGTAGCAGTGCAAATTTGCCAAGGCAATCCGTTAAGCATTCTAATATCCTAAGTGAATTTGTGTTCTCTACACCTAGCAAATTACAACTGGGCTCTTTTGTAGAGTGGCGCACAGACGGGCAATTAATAGATCAAGCCTCGATGTTTTTACATTATCCTTTTTGGGACAATTATTTATTGAATCTTAATTACTATTTTACCCGACACGATGAAAAAAACATCAACTTCAGTAATGCAACGCTTGGACGACTCAATCAAGGGGATGCCTCTATCTTAATGCCTTTAACCTCAAAAATAAATATTTTAGGGCGTGTGCATTATGACTTTGAGTTTAAGCACTTTATCGAAACACTAGGTGGGCTAGAATATAATAGCTGCTGTTTTGCCTGGCAAGTCGTTTTTAGTCGCTACCGTCAATTGGGTAATGCGCTAGTCGGCCGAGAATTTGTGAACCAATTTATGTTCCAATTTGTGTTCAAAGGCTTAAGTAGTGTTGGATTAAACCAAGCAGATGGAAAATTAGACAAAAAAATACCCGGATATATCCCATTAGCCGAGCGCCTTGCTCTGCCTAAAGTTGAATAACCCATTGATATATCGTCAAATTTTACAACTACGCAAGCAGTCGGCTAACTACTGCTTTGTGTGTCGCCTGCTTATTGAAAGTGTTATACTTTCCGCGCTGAATTTAAATATTAAATCTGAGAAATGGTGCCAGAAATGCATAAATTGATCAAATTACTCTGCTTATTACTTTGTACAAATACTGTGACCGCAAAAGTTGAATCGCTTGACCGCGTTGCCGCTATCGTCAATGATAAAGTCATCACACAAAGCCAACTCAAACAGCAAACAGGCTTATTCGCACAAAATTTAATGAGCCAAGGACAAACGGTCGCAGATGAAGAAGCGCTCACCAAACAAGTCTTAGAGCATCTCATTGTCCAAGAAGCACAACTACAAATTGCAGAACGCTCAGGCATCCATGTAGATGATGGTATGTTAAGCGAAGTTATCCAGAACTTTGCCAAAGAAAATAAAATGACAATGGGTCAATTCATTGATCAACTCAAATCAGAAGGCATTGAGTATGAAGTCTACAGACAAACTATTCGCAACCAACTTACATTACAGCGGTTGCAAGAACGTGATGTCTATGGCGCCATTCAAGTCTCCGATCAAGAAATTCAACTATTCTTAAATTCGCCTAGTGGTCTGGGGGGTATGTCTTATGAATACCGAGTAGGTCATATATTAATTCCAACCCCAGAAAACCCCACACCAGAAGCTTTGGATTCAGCCGAGCAAAAAGCCCATGAAGTCATAACACAATTAAAACAAGGCGCAGACTTTGCTCAGATTGCCATTAAAACATCTACTAGCGCTTTAGCATTGCAAGGCGGAGATTTGGGCTGGCGCAAGCTTGGAGAAATGCCCACTTTATTTGTTAACATTGTTCCCGGCTTAAAACAAAATGATATTCCTAACCCCATTAAAAGCACCAGCGGATATCATGTGATCAAATTATTAGATAAACGCCAACCTGAAACACTAGAAATACCAGTAACCAAATATAAAGTTCGTCACATTTTGGTGCAAACGAACGATTACGTTTCTGATAATGAAGCCAAAACCAAGCTCTCGGTTATTAAAAAACAAGTCCAATCTGGTGAAGACTTTGAGTCTTTAGCCAAAACCCATTCTAATGACCTTGGCTCTAGTTCAAAAGGCGGTAATTTAGGCTGGGTGACACCAGATGTTCTGGTCAAAGAATTTGTTGACGTCATGGAAACCACTACGGTGGGCACCATTAGCGAGCCATTTCATTCTTCTTTTGGCTGGCATATTTTAGAGCTAATCGATAAAAAAATAGAAAATGACAGTGATAATGCCCTAAGGCAAAAAGCCAAACAAATGATACACCAACGTAAATTTGAAGAGCGTTTACAAGCTTGGCAAATGCAACTGCGTGATGAAGCATACGTTAAAACGTATCTTTGAAAATAATATAGTGAAAAATAATATAGTGGTATTCAATTTATTATGTCTATAGACGCAACACAAGATAAGATTATCCGGCTAGCGGTCACCCCCGGTGAACCCGCCGGTATTGGACCTGATATCTGCTTAGCCGCAGCCTATCACCCCCATTTGGCTGAAGTCGTATTAATTGCCGATAAAGGCATGCTCCAACAAAGAGCCTTACAATTAGCATTAGACGTTGAACTATATGATTTTGATGAACACAATCCACAGCTCAATGGCAAAGGTCGAATTGCGGTATACCATGAGCCTTTGGTTGAACCTTGTGTCGCTCAAACATTAAACTCAGCGAATGCAGCCTATGTATTAAATACCTTAAATGCAGCTCATTCTTTATGTTCAAAAAATATAACACAAGCGTTAATCACAGGGCCTGTGCATAAAGCGTTGATCAGTCAATCTGGCGTGCCTTTTTCTGGCCATACAGAATATTTGGCAAAGTTGTGCCAACAGCCCAATCCTCTGATGACATTTTACAGCCCTGATTGTATTGTCGGATTAGCCACAACGCACATTCCCTTGCAGGAAGTCTCAAATGCTTTAAATGCCGAGACACTAAAACAGATTATTGATAAATTTTACCACGGTCTTCAAGATTTATACCGAATACCGAATCCTAAAATAGCAATATTGGGATTAAACCCGCACGCGGGTGAACAAGGTTTATTAGGAAGCGAAGAAAAAAACTGGATGTCTCCATTAATCCAAGAATGCCAAAAAAATAATATGGATATTCATGGGCCATTGCCGGGCGATACGGCTTTTACCCCTAAAAACCGTCGAAAATTCGATGCTTTTTTGGCCATGTATCATGACCAAGGCTTGGCACCGATTAAAGCGCTATATTTCGAACAATTGGTGAATATCACGGTAGGGCTGCCTTACCTAAGAACCTCTGTGGATCATGGTACTGCTTTAGACATCGCCGGAACAGGCGAAGCACGTGAGTACAGTCTCATGTTAGCACTGGCAACTAGTTTAAAAATATTATTATTACCGTGAAATTATCCATATGACTTATCGCGCACTCAAACATTTTGGCCAACATTTTTTAACAGACGATCATTATCTGCAAAAAATAGTGTCTGCTATCAATCCACAACCTCAACAATTACTTGTTGAAGTGGGGCCTGGTTTAGGCGCATTAACTAAGCATATTGTACCGTTGACCCAGCATTTACATGCAGTAGAAATAGACAAGCGCTTTATTGAGCATCTTGGAGAGCAGTTTAATTCTAAAGATCTAACGGTTCATGCGGCCAATGCACTCAAGTTTGATTTTTCGACTTTAATACCACCAAACCAAAAACTCAAAATTTTTGGCAATTTGCCCTACAATATTTCTACCCCATTGCTATTTCATTTTCTGACTTTTAAAGCTTCTGTAAGCGATATGGTATTTTTGCTGCAAAAAGAAGTGGTAGACAGAATGGTGGCACAGCCCGGCAATAAAACATATGGCAGGCTGTCTGTGATGATTCAATATGATTGCCAAGCGACGCCATTATTTGACGTGCCCCCTGGTGCCTTTAGCCCGCCACCAAAAGTAAACTCTGCGGTCGTTCACTTAAAGCCTTTTACCCGCAGCCTCACAGCGGATAATTACGAGCTTTTTAGCCTGTTGGTCAATCTCGCATTTCAACAACGCCGCAAGACGATTCGTAATAGCCTAAAAGCCCATGTGAGTGCCGAACAACTCAGCTCGCTATCAATAGACCCGACTCGCAGGCCTGAAACATTATCGGTAGATGATTTTGTCAATATTAGTAATTTGGTGCGTGCGCTTTAGGTTTGCATTAAAGCGCAAATAACAAAAATCCGCCCCAAATAATACCCGCTTGCAAAAAGGCCAAAAATACAATTGCACTCCCCATATCTTTTGCTTGCTTAGATAGGGGATGTATCTCATCTGACACCCTATCGACAACCGCTTCTATTGCGCTGTTAATCAGCTCCATAATCAATATAAAAATAATACTACAAATCATTAATATTTTGGCAGTGGCAGAAACATTAAGAAATAACGCAAGCGGTATAAACAATACAGCTAAGACCAGCTCTTGCGCAAAAGCGGTTTCATGTTTCACCGCATGGCATAAACCTGCCGCGGAATAACCAAACGCTTTTATAATTCTGGGGATGGGGTTCATATATTTCTCCTGATATTTGCCTTTCTTTCAAACCGATTCAACAACGCATTAAAATCAACTTTAATATTATTAACCTAAATAACAGAATATTTGTCCAGCTTAACATTTGACTATACTATAAACTATATTATTTAGAATAATATTAACATTACGCTGTAAATAAGTACGTGATTTTTTATGATGATAAAATATTTTCTGGTTATTTAAACATATTCCTCTTTGAGAGATAAAATGCAAGACAACCACAACAACGCTACTGTGAGGCTACTCATCATTGATGATGATGAAATTGACCGATACTCATACATTAAGCTTTTAGAAAACAGAGTTAATCCACGTTATGAGTTTTTTGAATCGAGCGATTATCAACAAGCCGCTGATATATACAATCAAAATGACATTGACTGCATTTTAGTTGATTATTTATTTCCCAAAATGACAGGTATAGAACTAATAGAGGAACTTAAAAATATAGAACCAGAGTTAAAAGCACCTGTTATAATGCTCACAGGGCAGGGCAGCGAGAAAGTTGCATCTCAAGCGATTGAATATGGCTTAATGGATTACCTGATAAAAACTGAAATATCAAGCGATGGCATCAACCGCTCTATTACAAATGCTTGTGAAAAATGGGTCTTGTCCCAAACAATCAAAACTCAATATAACAAATTAGTTGCAACAAATGCATCCCTAACCAATAAGCACGACGAGTTAAATCGTCTATACCATAACCTTTCCCATGAGCTCAAAACACCTTTAACATCCATGAAAGAATTTATTTCAATTATTTTAGAAGGCTTAGCTGGCCCCATTAATGAACAGCAAGGAGAATATTTATCAATAGCACAAAAAGGCTGCTCTAGAATGTCTGTCTATATCAATGATTTATTAGACTTTAACAAGCTAGAATCCGGCAAACTGGAAATCAATCCTCAGAAAACAAACTTATCCGAATTTATTAAACCCATCATCACTGAATTTTCTGTTTTAGCAGAGAAAAAAAACATAGTACTACATTGCAAGGTGCAAAACTCACTCCCGGTAGCTTACATTGATACAACACGGATATACCAGGTTATAATGAACTTGCTGAATAATTCTTTAAAATTTATGGAACAAGGTAAAATAAATGTTACAGCAGTAAAGCAAGATGAGCAATATATCCTCATATCTATTAGCGACACAGGACGGGGCGTTTCAGAAGATGATTTGTCAAAAGTATTTGAGCGGCTATTTCAAGTTCGTTGCGAGAAAGATGAATCCTCTATGAAAGGACTTGGACTAGGACTCAGCTTGTGCAAAGGGCTTGTTGAGCTACATCAATCTAATATTTATGCAAAAAGCAAAATAGGCGTAGGCAGTACCTTTTCTTTCACTGTCCCCACATTTGATCCTAATCAACCCCAACAACTAAGGAAATGTTCATGAAAACAATACTCGTGGTAGAAGATGATAAAGATATTGCCAAAGCTTTACATATCCGCTTATCTTCTGCAGGATATAACGTCGATCATGCGTTTGATGTATACGCTGCACGTCAAAAAATAGTCAAAACAAAGTTTGATCTCATGGTGCTTGATATCACGATGCCTGCCGGTGATGGATTCGACGTGGCACAATTTTCTATAGACAATGTTAAAAGCTTCGGGACACCTTTTATTTTTATCACTGCAAGTAAGGATGTTAAATATAAGGAGAAAAGTGATAAATTGGGCGCCTTAGCATATTTTGAAAAACCTTATGACGCTGCTGAAATGATTAAAGTCATTGATGCAAAATTAAAATAATTACGATAACTAGATAATCTGAAAGTAGCCATACTGGTATGCAAGTATTTTCCATCTAAGGCTGCATATTTTGTTGCCCTCCAAACTAATGGCGGCCGTTTTATTGCAGACGCAAAAATAGCATCGTATGATAGCTCTGAACTGTACATGGACTTCTTGATAAGCAAAGAGAATCAACGCCCACTTTGAGAAAATATGGAGCCATAAAATGAGCACTTATGCTGTTGGTGACTTACAAGGCTGTTTAGAGCCACTTAAAAATTTATTGGATAAAATTGCATATGACCCAGCACAAGACCAATTATGGTTTACTGGCGACCTTATTAATAGGGGACCACAATCACTAGAAACCTTGCGTTATGTTAGCAACTTGCCAAGTAATACCATTACGGTGCTAGGCAATCATGATTTAACTTTGTTAGCTGCTTACTATGGATATATAACCCCAAGCAAAAGCGACACCTATCAGGAAATATTATCTGCTCCTGATGCAGAGTCTCTAATAAATTGGTTATATCAGCAACCTCTATTGCATCATGATGAGAATTTAAATTTCATGATGACCCATGCAGGTTTGTATCCATTATGGAATTTAGACAAAGCCAAGTCTCTGGCTTTAGAAGTTGAGGCTATTTTAAAAAATAATACAAAATTATTTCTCAAACATATGTACGGTAATGAACCTAATATCTGGGACGATGCATTAACAGGTTGGGAAAGAACGCGTTTTATTGTCAATGCCTTTACCCGTATGCGCTTTTGCACACAAGCTGGTCACTTAGATTTTAGCAAAAAAGGTGGATTAGATGCGCCTCCCCAAAATGGTATTCCTTGGTTTTTACACCCAAACCGAAAATTTATACAGCAAAAAATTGTATTTGGTCATTGGGCTGCCTTGTCTGGTAAGTGTCATGCTGCGGATATCTTTGTAGTTGACTCCGGTTGTGTTTGGGGTAATGCCTTAACCGCGATGTGTCTAGAAACTGAGCAAATGACATCCGTCGCTTGCCACAGTAAAAGTAATTAAAAAATAATTATAAGATAACGTTTATGACCAGTACTGTTGACTCGAATTGGATTTCTTTAATCCCACCTTTAGTTGCCTTAGTTTTAGCATTTACCACGCGCCAGGTTTTGCTCGCCCTATTTGCCGGTATCCTGGCAGGCGGTCTAGTACTTGTTGTTCAAACTGGCGATTTATTAGCATCAAGCATTATTGATAATTTTATGCTCCCCGCATTAGGATCCCAGGCATTTGCTACAATCTTGCTCGTCTACCTTTGGTCTTTGGGCGGCATTATTGGCATGTGGGAAAAAACCGGCGGTACCCAATATTTTACTAAGCGCTTGGGAAGCAAAATTGTTCACAGCGCCAGGGGTTCTCTGGTGTTTGGCTGGATAGTCAGTATGATATTTCATCAAGGCGGTACAATCAGTACGGTACTCACAGGTACAACCGTCAGGCCGGTTGCCGATCAACACCGGGTTAGCCATGAAGAACTCGCTTATGTCATCGATTCAACCGCATCCCCTGTCGCAACCTTGATTCCGCTTAATGCTTGGCCAATCTATGTAGGCGGTCTTGTTGTAGGTATTATTCCCATTATTCCAACAACTGGCTCTGCATATACCTTTTTTATTAAATCTATCCCTTTTAATTTCTACGCCATATGCACCGTTATTATCACCTTGCTTTTTGCTATGGGCTGGATGCCATGGGTCGGCAAGAAAATGGCGGCAGCTCGCAAGCGTGCTCGAGAAACAGGCCAATTAGATGCCCCTGATGCCAGACCGCTTATATTGCCTGGCGATGAAGAGGATGCAACTTATCCAGGTTACAACCCAAGTTTCGCTGATTTTTTACTGCCGATTACATTCTTATTATTTATGACGGTTACGCCTTTTTTGTTATGGCGAGCCGGTATGATTCAACAAGAAAATGCAAACTGGATTAATGCCGCTTTTTTAACAGCTGCGTGCATGTCTATGCTCTTAGCTTTTGTTAGAGGAATGCCTTTAGATGAAATCCTAGATGGCTTTAGCCGTGGATGCCGCTCAATGACATTGGGTGCGATTATTATCGGCTTAGCGATTGCCTTAGGTATCGTAACCAATAAAGTCGGCACAGCACAGTTTTTAGTCCAACTCACTCAAGATATCATCGCACCACTAGCTCTGCCCGCTGTTCTGACCGTACTTTGTATGATCGTTGCCTTTGCCACTGGTACAGCGTTGGGCACATATGCTGTTGTTTTTCCTATTGCTCTGCCTTTAGCTTATAGCCTTAATCCTGATCCATTTTTCATTCATGTCTGCTTTGGTGCTGTACTAGGGGGAACTGTATTTGGTGATCAATGTTCTCCTATTTCAGATACCACGATTTTATCAAGTATGTTCACTGGCTGTGACCTCATGGATCACGTACGCACACAAATGCCATTGGCACTGTTGAGTGCTGGGCTAGCCACTTTACTTTCTACAGGCGTACTTATCATTCACGGGCTATAACAATAAATAACCAAACTACACAGTAACGATTCCAACTTTGTTGACTCTGGACAGATAAATAGGTCAAATACACACATAGAGTCGTATAAGCTATTTCGCTTTTTTACAAAGCAAGGTAAAGTACGCGCTGTAATTAAGGATAAGTGAGCAAAAGATAAATTTTTTGTTGGTGACATAGCAAAGGATCCCACAAGACACCATGCAGTCAGAACTCAAAATACTCTTCACCCACTTCGGCAAACCCTCTCACTAATTCAATATCTGGATTAAGAGAACCTATTAAAATGGAGTAACGTGGCATGTCCTTAAGTTGGACGATCCCCATCAGAAATTGTTTATTCTTGCTACTGGGTTTATGCGTCAGTCCCGCCGTATGGGCTGACTATACGCTAAACATGACTGAAGGCGTCACCCAAATTAGTGCGAATGTTTTCAACTTACACATGACTATTTTTTGGATCTGTGTCGTCATTGCTATCATTGTATTTTCAGTGATGATTTATGCCTTAGTTTGTCACAGAAAATCTATTGGCCATCAAGCTGCCACATTCCATGAGAGCACAACGGTTGAAATTATTTGGACCATCATACCTTTCTTTATTTTAATAGCGATGGCTATTCCAGCCTCTAAGACGCTTATTAAAATGGAAGATTTTTCTAAGTCCGAAATGACCATTAAGGTCACAGGCTACCGTTGGTATTGGCATTATGATTATATAGACGAAGATATTAATTTTTTCAGCTATTTATCAACGCCTGAAAAAGAGATTAATAATATCCAGCCCAAAAATCCAGATTATTTGCTACAAGTGGATAACCCGGTTGTGATTCCTGTAGGGACTAAAGTGAGATTCTTAATTACCTCTAAAGATGTTATCCATTCTTGGTGGGTACCTGCCTTTGCCATCAAAAAAGATGCTATCCCGGGGTTCATTCGTGAAGTCTGGACATATGTTGACGAAGATAAACCGGGTACTTATAGAGGGCAATGCGCCGAGCTATGTGGCGCCAAACATGGATTTATGCCTATTGTTGTGATAGCCAAACCACAAGCAGAATATGATGCATGGTTGGAAGAGCAAATAGAAGCCAAAGCCAATGCTCAAGCTGACGAAGGCAAAGAGTGGACATTTGATGAGCTAATGGTCAAAGGTGAAAAAGGATACAACACGGTTTGTGCTATGTGTCACCAAGCCAGTGGTAAAGGTTTACCACCCACCTTCCCATCATTACTCGACAGCCCTATTGTCAGAGAACCCGCTCGAAAAAATGAGCACATCAAAAATGTCTTATTTGGTAAAAATGCAATGCCTGCTTTTGGCGAGCAAAAAACTGACTTAGAGATTGCAGCGATTATTACCTACGAGCGAAATGCTTGGGGTCATGACAGCAAAGATATCGTGCAACCAAGTGATATCAAAGCCATTAGAGAACAAGGTTAAATATATTAGGCAGGCTTTTATAAAAACAAAAGAGCATGCTCGTTTGGGAACAAAAGGAACAAATTATGAGTGTCGGTACAGCAGCACCCCATACCCATAGCGCAGATGATCATCATCACGGGCCCAGAAAAGGCCTAATGCGTTGGGTCACTACAACAAATCACAAAGATATTGGAACATTATATCTTTGGTTAAGCTTTTCTAGCTTTATTATTGGCGGTATTTTAGCGCTGCTCATCCGAATGGAGTTATTCAAACCCGGTATGCAGCTAATGGAACCCGAGTTTTTTAACCAGCTGACCACTTTACATGGCTTGATCATGGTTTTTGGCGCCATCATGCCAGCTTTTGTAGGATTAGCAAACTGGTTGATCCCAATGATGATTGGCGCACCAGATATGGCGTTGCCTAGGTTAAACAACTGGAGCTTTTGGATTTTACCTTTCGCTTTTACCTTATTGCTTAGTACGCTATTGATGGAAGGCTCTGCCCCCAACTTTGGTTGGACATTTTATGCGCCACTCTCTACTGAATACGGCCCAGCTAGTACGGATTATTTTATCTTTGCCGTACATATGATGGGCATCTCATCCATTATGGGCGCGATTAATGTAATCGCGACCATTTTAAATATGCGCGCCCCGGGCATGGACATGATGAAAATGCCCATTTTTTGCTGGACATGGCTCATCACCGCTTTTTTATTGATTGCCGTTATGCCTGTACTGGCTGGCGTTGTCACCATGATGTTAACCGACCGCCATTTTGGCACTAGCTTTTTCAGTGCAGCCGGTGGTGGCGACCCAGTCCTATTCCAACATATTTTCTGGTTCTTTGGTCACCCTGAAGTTTACATTATGATTTTGCCTGCTTTTGGCATTGTCTCTCAAATTATCCCGACATTTGCTCGCAAACCATTATTTGGTTACACCTCAATGGTATACGCTACATGCTCTATTGCGCTCCTCTCTTTTGTTGTTTGGGCACATCATATGTTCACGGTCGGTATACCATTGGCAGGTGAGTTATTTTTCATGTATGCCACACTATTAATTGCCGTGCCAACAGGTGTAAAAGTCTTTAACTGGGTCTCTACGTTATACAAAGGCTCTATTAGCTTTGAAACGCCGATGCTATTTGCTTTAGCTTTTGTAATCTTATTCACATTTGGTGGGTTCTCTGGCCTCATGCTCGCCATCACACCCGCTGATTTCCAGTATCACGATACGTATTTTGTCGTCGGACATTTTCATTATGTATTGGTGCCAGGTGCATTGTTCTCAATCTATGCGGCAGTATATTACTGGCTTCCCAAATGGTGTGGTAACTATGTTAATGAAACTTTAGGCAAAACACATTTTTGGTTATCTGTTATCTCGATGAACATTACCTTCTTCCCCATGCACTTTTTAGGGTTGGCAGGTATGCCCAGGCGGATCCCTGATTATGCATTACAGTTTGCTGAATTTAATCAAATTATTAGCATCGGCGCATTTGCTTTTGGTGCCAGTCAGATATTTTTCTTTTATATTGTGATCAAAACCATTCGGAGCGGTAAAAAAGCAACCAGCAAAGTATGGGATAGTGCAGAAGGGTTAGAATGGACTATACCATCGCCTGCGCCTTACCATACGTTCACTACACCGCCTGTTATTAAATAGTAAGGCTTGAGAATCAATTTATGATAAAAGAAAAAAACCCTCTCAAAAAACAACTCGCTATCATGGCTTTTGCCGTGATAGCCATGTTCGCGTTTTGTTATGCACTCGTGCCACTTTATAACGTATTTTGCAAAGTGGCAGGCTTAAATGGCAAAACCCCAGACAAGCCCCAACCTCTGATCACAAAAGTTGATACAAGCCGAACAATTGATCTAGAGTTGATGGGTATGATGAATGAAAATACGCCAACGACCTTTAAACCGGCCGAAAAAAAATTTACGATGCACCCAGGCGAGTATGTGCAAACACATTTTATCCTCAAAAACTTAACCAATCATGCAATGGTGGTACAAGCCATTCCTAGCGTGAGTCCTAATATTGCAGGCAATCACGTTAAAAAAGTAGAGTGCTTTTGTTTTCAAAAACAATATTTGGCGCCGAACGAGGAAGTGACGCTGCCGCTGAAATTTACCATCGACCCTGCCATTTCATATAAAATAAAACATATGACGCTGGCATATACTTTATTCGATATTACAGACAAAGAGGCAAGGAATGAAAGAGGCTAAACAATATTACGTACCCGAAAGTAGCGCATGGCCTATTCGAACCTCTATAGGTCTGTTTTTATTATTCATTGGCATTGCAAATACACTGCACGGCAATAGTTATGGACCTTACCTATTTATAGCTGGTTCTTTGACCATTGTTTGGACCATGTTTGGCTGGTTTAGTGACGTTGTCAAAGAAAGCCTTGCAGGCAAATACAACAAACAAATGGATCGCTCCTTTCGCTGGGGCATGGCTTGGTTTATTTTCTCTGAAGTCATGTTCTTTTGTGCCTTCTTTGGTGCATTGTTCTATGCAAGTCACTTATCTGTCCCTTGGTTAGCCGAAGGGGAAACCAATAAGCAGTTATGGGAACACTTCTCAGCACAATGGCCTTTGCTCAACAACCCAGATGAAAAGCTTTTCAAAGGTCCTATCCAAGCCATGGGCTGGTGGCCATTACCCTTCATTAATACCGCTCTACTGCTGACGAGTGGCTTAACGCTAACTTGGGCACACTGGGGATTAGTCAAAAAGAAGAACGCACACTTAAATATCGGCTTACTACTAACAATATTACTGGGTATCGCATTTCTAGTTTGCCAAGTAATAGAATATATGGAAGCCTATGAACACTTACACTTAACGATGGCTTCAGGTATCTATGGCTCAACCTTTTTTATGTTGACAGGCTTTCATGGTGCCCATGTGACCATTGGAACCATTATGTTGACTGTAATGCTTTGCCGCTCACTCAAAGGTCACTTTTCACCTGAGCATCACTTTTCTTTTGAAGCAACGGCTTGGTATTGGCATTTTGTAGATTTTGTATGGCTGGGTTTGTTCTTCCTGGTGTACTTAATCCCAACGGGACCTTGGGCGTCGTAAATAGGCTCTTGGGCGTTAACCAGCCCATACCAATAGAGATACCCATAATAATAAATATCGCGACAGATAATCCCATACGAGTGGTCAAAATCCAGACCATTCGTTCTGTCCGCTCACTAGGCCGAATAATATAGTAGACGCCTGTTCCAAGGCTAAGAATAATACTAAGAAAAAAAACACAAACAAGCAATTTCAACCAAAATTCAGAGTCCATTTACTAGCTAACCTTATGCCTAAAAAAAAATCTTTCCTATCCTTTCTTATTCTATCTTGTATAGCCCTATTATTTATTGGCCTGTGCCTACTCGGTCGCTGGCAACTCTCCCGTGGCTATGAAAAAAAAGACTTGATTCAAGCTCAGCAACAAGCATCACAAGAAACCACGATAGATATAACAACGCTGTTATCCCAACCGCTTACTGCCTTACGCTATAAACCTATATCCCTTAAGGCGCATCTGAATCTACAACAAGCTTTTCTATTAGACAATCAAATGTATCAAGGCAGAATAGGGTATCACGTTCTACTCCCCCTAGAAATAAAGCCTAAAAAATTTATTTTACTAAATATCGGCTGGACTCCAGCTTCCAGATCAAGAGAAGAGCTACCCAACATAGAAAATATGCAAATAAACCAGACAAAAGCCTCCGATAATCAGCAAATAACGATTGAAGGATATATGGAAAAAGGGTATGTTAACCCTCTAATTACGAAGACCTTAGAAAGTGAAATTATAAGCTGGCCCTTGAGAGTACAGCATATGGATTATACTTTATTCAGTCAGATTCTAGGTGGGACGGTTTTACCTGGTATCATAATATTAGAACAGCCTAAAATACCCAATGTATTTCCGCTTCCTAAAAGCCAAACCTGGCTAACGCCTGAGAAGCATTTTGGCTATGCCTTCCAATGGTTTAGTTTGGCTGCTGTATTACTTGTTATGACATTGCTCTCTGTAAGGAAATTGAGAAAACCATGAATGATACAAACACATCTAAAAAACGCCCTTGGACTTTAGTCGTGCTTTTGCTCGTATTTGTTGTACCGTTTGCAATCGCTTGGTATTACTATCAAACCCAAGATCAAAGAGAGTTCAAACTCATGCATCATGGCGATTTAATTCGCCCTGCAAAAAGTATTCAACAACTCTCATTTAAAGACACAACGACAAACGCAAAATTTCAAGGCGATGCTTTAAAAGGAAAATGGTGGGTACTGTATGTGGCGCCCGATAAATGCTTAGAGGAGTGCCATGATAATTTATACAATATTAAACAAATGATCACCGCACTAGGCAAGAATAGCTCCCGAGTATCCAGCATGTTTATTAGTTTGCCGGATTGCCAAAAACAAGCCTGTGAAGCTTACGTACTTGAGCATTACCCTGATATGAAACAAGTAGAACTTTCCTCGCAATCTTTTCAAGCGTTATTAGGCGAAAATTCCGTACTGTTAGATAGAGAGCGCGTAGGAGAAGTATATCTTTGCGATCCCAACGGCTATGTCATGATGCGTTATTCAGGTGCAACCGCACACAAAGAGATCTTAAAAGATATAAAGCGTTTACTAAAACATTCAAAAATCGGATAAAGTGATAGAGCAGTGATGAAGCAGGCAGTTGGGCTAAAGCGTATTATACTATTAAGCATAGTACTGAGTTTTTTGGTCATTTTATTAGGCGCTTACACGCGCCTAATAGGTGCTGGGTTAGGTTGCCCTGACTGGCCAGGCTGCTATGGCCAGCTAACTGCGCCACAAACTAGCCAAGAAATACAGCTCGCCCAACATGCTTACCCCGGACTCACGGTCGAATATTTCAAAGCCAAAACGGAAATGGTTCATCGTTATTTTGCCGGTTCGTTAGGCTTATTTATCGTGTTAATCGCTTTTATGGCTTATAGAGTACGTAAAACAATCGCCTTGCCGATGAAACTGCCTATTATTTTGGTGGGCTTGGTTATCTGCCAGGCGTTATTAGGCATGTTTACAGTAACCATGCGGCTTAATCCCCCTATTGTTCTGCTGCATTTAATCGGCGGTTTTTCAACTTTATCATTACTGTGGATAAGCTGGTTATATTTGCAAAAAAACGCTGCGTCTCTTTTGCAGGTCAATGCTAAACTCATTGGCTTGAGCCTGCTTGCACTAATTGTGGTCATTTGCCAAATCGTACTAGGCGGCTGGGTCAGTACAAATTATGCCGCACTTATTTGTACTGACTTTCCCATGTGCCAAGGACAGTGGTTACCCAATACAAATTTTGCCGAATCTTTTCCTTTTTGGGACTTAGCGCGTTTACCCGATCAACTCAGCAATTCTGTGCGTGTGAATATTCAGCTTACCCATAGAATAGGTGCCTTACTCACGACACTAATCACTTTTGGTTTAATATTGGCTTTGTGGTGCACTCGCCTTAACACAATTGAACCAAACGCCAAAAGATGGCTGAAGCGTTCAGTCATACTGCTAAGCCTGCTACTCACCTTACAAATATCTTTGGGCATTACGAATGTTTTGGCATTGCTACCGACTGCTGTCGCTGTATCACACAACGGGGTAGCGGTACTTTTACTGCTCACATTGCTTAATATTAATTTTAAGCTTATTCGAGCCGGGAAATAACCATGCAAGCATTATCTTATACCCCCTCTTGGCGTGATTATTTGGCATTGTGCAAGCCCAAAGTCGTACTGCTCATGATGATTACGGCATGGATTGGTATGTTGCTTGCCAGCCCGGCCAACCAGTTCCCTTTTTCTATTTTTGTTTTTGCAACGATTGGTATTAGCTTTTGTGCCAGCAGCGCTGCGGCGATTAATCAATTAGTTGAAAAGCACATTGATGAAAAAATGCAACGTACTAAGTTCAGACCATTAGTGCTCGGCAAGCTCAATTCTGCACAAACCATGCGCTTTGCTTTAATCTTGGGTGTCATTGGGCTGATTGTACTGGTAAAATTTGTCAATCTTCTCACTGCCTGGCTGACTCTCAGCAGTTTGATTGGATATGCTTTTGTTTATACACTTTATTTAAAAAAAGCCACACCACAAAATATCGTCATTGGTGGTATTACCGGCGCCTTGCCGCCATTATTAGGCCAAACGGCGATTACAGGCCAAATAGAAAGTCTGGGGCTTGTTCTTGCGCTTATCATTTTCGTTTGGACTCCCCCTCATTTTTGGGCGCTTGCTATCTTCAGAGTAGAGGACTACAAAAAAATCAGCTTGCCCATGCTGCCCGTCACACACGGCATAAAATTTACCAAACAATGTATTGTTTTATATTCTATCTTATTAGCGGTCACGACTTTCTTATTGCCCATACTCAATTTAGCAGGCACCATCACAACATTCAGTTTAATTGGGCTTAATATAGGCTTTATGTATTATGCCCTAAAATTATATTTTCGTACCGACCCTATGATAGCTTGGCGATTATTCCAATACTCTATTATTTATTTATTTGGAATCTTTATTGCCTTGCTCATCGAGCATTATTTAATATTTTATTTGAATTTTTGAACTTAAAAGTCTAGGACATTATTGATGAAAGCACATACCATATTTATTACCATAGTGATTACGCTGGCCGTTGGTATTGGCGTATGGAGAGAAGCACAAGTCACCCATGCAACGGCTCAAACAAATACTGAGCTCAAATTACTCAGCGGCACATTACTCCCAGGCGGAAAATCATTACCCACTATTAATCTAACGGATCAAGATAATAATAATTTTAATAACGACAGCTTCAAGAAAAACTGGAGCTTTATGTTTTTTGGCTATACCAATTGCCCTGATGTCTGCCCTACAACACTACGTGCTTTAGCTCATATCTCTCAACGTATTGGTCCTAATCCTTATGTGCAGTACTTATTTGTCTCTATTACGCCAGAGATAGATACCACAGAACAACTCACCAAATTCTTCTCTAAAGATGAATTTAAACTCACACGCTTCAAAGGACTCACAGGCGATATCGGACAAATTCAAAACTTAGCCAAAGATTTAGGCATATACATAGAAGAACAAACCGATGTTCTAGATGGCGCGCACATAGGTCACAGTGGTGCTATTTTGCTTATCAATCCACAAGGGGAATTGGCGGCGGTGTTTACCTCTGTGGATAAACCTCATCGTGTGGCTCATGACTTTAAAGAAATTATGGCGCATAACCGTCTAAGTTAAAACTCAAAATTCAGTACAGGATATACTATGAAGTTAAAATACATTGCGATTATATTATTGTTCATCCAATCTGTCGCCTATGGTTCAGAACGGTATATCACCATTGTGCGGCATGGACAAGCAGAGCACAATGTTGGCAATTTTTATAATAGTAATCCAAAACATCCAAATTATCGCCCTGCCTTTTTAACAGAAACAGGTAAAGAGCAAGCAGCTTACACTGCCCGTAAACTTAAAATTCAAGGATTTGGCAAAAGACATATCGCTGCAGTGATTACCTCACCATTACCTCGCACCAAACAAACTGCCAAAATATTGGCCAAAGCTGGATTGTTCTCACCTAAAAAAATTATTTTTGATAGCCGTGTGATTGAAGTCCAAGCCGGCAGTTTTGAAGGCAAGCAATATAACCCCAATACGCTAGACTGGGATAATCCAACTGTCGGTGGGGAAGATAAAACTGCTCTACGCTGTCGTATGCAAAGTTTTTATAACGATATTATTCAACAATACCCAGAAGGCGATATTGTGGTCGTGACGCATGGCTCTCCTTCTAAGCAATTAATAGATTTACTCACCAATGAGGTGATAAAGCTCAAAACAGCTGACAGCATTACATTGCCTATCACCAAAGAAAGCTTGAATATAGAAAAATGCTGATTCTTCTTTTCCTCACATGAGATGCAGCCCTACAACCGTAGGGCACTGCCGTTACAATCAGCCTTTTAAAAACACTTCAAGAACTGCTTCGCGTAACCGATAAAACGATATGCACCATCAATTTTAGGCGCTTCCATGTCTGCTCAATCTACACAACCAATCAACATCTTAATTATCGATGATGATGAAATAGACAGAATGATCTATATGGAAAATTTGTCTAGAAGCAATACAAACTACCAGGTTTTCTATGCTTTAAGCGCAGCAGAGGGTCTTAAAGCTTGCGAAACTAAGGCACCGGACTGTATTTTATTAGACTACAACCTCCCCGATCAGAGTGGCATTGATGTTTTAAAAACACTGTCTAAAAATAAAGCATTGTCATCCATTCCAATATTAATGTTTACCGGACAAGGGGCTGAACAAGTCGCTGTTGAGGCACTTAAAAATGGTGCAAAAGACTATATTGTCAAAAATGATATCACCCCTGAAGGGCTAGAACGAGCTATCAATAATGCCATAGAAAAACAAATACTAGAAAATAAAATCCAATTACAGAAAACCGAGCTAAGTAACTTGGCTTATCACGACTCATTGACCTCTCTTTTAAATAGATTTTCATTTAAAAAAATATTTGAAAGCAACCTTGCGACGGCCCAAAGAAACAACCAAAGTTTAGCACTTTTATTTATGGATTTAGATCATTTCAAGTTAGTCAATGACACACTGGGACATCAAAAAGGAGATATTCTGCTAAAGTTAGTTGCTAAGAAAATTTCTAACTGTTTACGCAAAGGAGATGTTCTAGCACGCTTTGGTGGCGACGAGTTTGTTGTCGGGCTCAATAACGTCAAACATATTAGAGACATCTCCATTATTGCAGAAAAACTTATCACGTCTATTGGTGGCCAGTACGATTTGGAAGGCAAAACGGCAAATATTGGCGCAAGTATTGGTATCGCCTTATTTCCAAGAGACGGAAAAAACATAGATGAATTGATACAATGTGCCGACCAAAGTATGTACGCTGCAAAAAACAAGAAACGAAATACGTATTGCTTTTATTCCGAAAACCTACAAAATGAAACCATGGAAAGAGTGAAGTTAGAGGGGGCACTAAGAGAGGAGCTATACGGTGGTAACTTATTTTTGAATTATCAACCCCAGTATGACTTGCTGTCTGGGAAAATTATTGGCTTTGAAGCATTGTTACGATGCGACCATCCCCAATATGGGCTATTATCTCCCGAGAAATTAGTGGCTATTGCCCATGATATTGGCATCATGCAAGATCTCGGCAAAATGATTGTTCACCAAGCATTAAAAGATTATAAAACCTTGCTCAACAGTATTGATAATGTCCCTAGAATTTCCATCAATGCATCCCCTAAAGAGCTATTAGATCCTAATTATTTTAATATGTTTCAAAAAGCACTCATTCATAATGATGTACCGCCCCAATCTGTTGAGATAGAAATTACAGAATCATTTATTATTGAGCATGCTGCTGGACTCAATACACTCGCAAAACTTCGTGATCTCGGTATAAAATTTTCAATTGATGATTTTGGCACCGGCTTCTCATCCTTGACCCAGCTCAAAGAAGTCATGCCCATTCATGAAATCAAAATAGATAAATCTTTTGTACAGTCTATGAACTCAAATAAATATGATTATCAAGTTGTAAAATCTATTATTGATATTGGCCATAACTTTGGCTTAGCGGTAGTCGCAGAAGGTGTCGAGTTTCATCAACATGCAAGTGCACTAACAGAAATGAACTGTAAAATTGCACAGGGATATTTGTTTAGCAAACCACTTCCCCTCTCAAAAATGAAAGCTCTACTAAGTTAGAAACGCAATCTGTATTTAATTCCTGATGCTTTAAAATTAAAGTTCTATAAAACTATGATATTCTTTAAATAATATTATATTGAAGAATCCATAAGTTTATTGTTATGTTCCCAACAAGTAAAAATGTCGAAAAGATAACGCCTATTTTTTCAAGCTTCCCTATATATGCCGTTGCAGCACTGTGCATACTGCCTTTTCTGCTGAGTTTGCTTGGAGTTGACTTTAGCTCAGAATCACATTCATTCTCTAAACACCTTGCGGTGCAGCCAGATACCACAAAAGCTCAATTGACAGATCATATATTCAACACCATAACAGGTGGCTTACAACATGGTCTGTTGGAGTGGAGTTCTGTCATGATAGCCTTCTTGACAATTCTTATTGGCTTTTCGCATTTTGCAATAAAAAAAGATATTACAACGCCGATCATCTGTATCGCTTTATTTTGCTCTGGTACAATGGATGCCTTCCATACATTAGCAGCTATGCGGTTAATTGATGCCTCGGCAGAAAATTCCAACCTTATTCCTTTTACCTGGGCAATATCTAGAAGCTTTAATGCTGCTATTTTAATCTTAGGGGTTATCATTTGCTTAAGATGGAGAAGTTTTAATGCTAAAATTGGAATCCTGCGTATTATTTGTGTTGGCATCCTCTTTTCAGCGATTGCTTCCTTTTTAATTCAATATGCGGCGACAAGCGAACACTTACCCCAAACACAATTTCCTCACGCATTAATCACTCGTCCATATGATGTTTTACCCCTAATACTTTTCATACTGGCAGCCCCCATATTTTTAACACTCTATAAAAGACAACCCAACTTATTAAACGCTGCCCTATGCATCGCCCTGATCCCAGAAATCATTCTAGAAACCCACATGGCATTTGGTTCAACCGCACTATTTGACCATAACTTTAATATCGCTCATGGTCTGAAAATATTAGCCTATTTTATTCCTTTTGTAGGGTTAATGTTAGATTATATTAAAACATATCAGCTGCAACAACATCTCACAATTAAAGAAGACATTGGTAGAAAGCGGCTACAAACAATTTTAGATAACACAGTAGATGGCATTATCACGATCAATGCGCAAGGCATTGTTTCATCCTTTAATCTTGCTAGTGAAAAACTTTTTGGCTTTAGTGCCAGGGAAGTGATTGGAAACAATATTAAAATGCTTATGCCCGATCCATACCATAGTCAACACGACACCTACTTAGAATCTTACAAAAAAACGAGCACCAAAAAAGTCATTGGAATAGGTCGAGAAGTCACTGCACAGCGAAAGGATGGCTCAACATTTCCTATTGAACTTTCAGTCAGCGAGGCTTATATAGGTAATGCCCCACTATACACCGGCATTATTCGCGATATCTCTGAACGCAAAATAACGGAAGAATTTCTCCATAAAACTTTAGAAGATTTAAATATTTCTAATGAGGAATTGAGCAAGTTTGCTTTTGTCGCCTCCCATGATTTAAAATCCCCTTTACGCGCAATTGATCATTTATCAAGGTGGATTGAAGAAGATTTGGCAGAGCATTTAGATGAAAAAAACAAAGATCGCATGAACAAGCTTCGTGGTCGTATCTCTCGAATGGAGCATTTATTAGATGACTTATTAGAATATTCAAAAGCCGGCAGAAATTTAGAGAATATTGAGTCTATAGAAGCGCCCCATTTAATTCATGATATTAGTACGTTATTACATACCCCTCATGGTATTAGTATTACCGCCGACAAAAGCCTAGAAAATATTACCATCCCCAGAATGCCATTAGAGCAGATATTTCACAACCTCATTAGTAATGCAATCAAACATCATCATAAAGAAGAGGGGGAAATCATTATAAGCGCAAAAGAACAAAATGATTTTTATGAGTTCTCTGTCTCCGATGATGGCCCTGGCATCCCAGAAAAATATCATAGTCGAATATTCGAGATGTTTCAAACACTGCAGTCTCGAGATGTAGTAGAGGGCAGCGGCATGGGGTTAGCATTAGTCAAGAAATTAGCCAATCAATTTGGTGGCCGTGTCTGGGTGAGCTCTCAAGAGGGAGATGGTGCAACCTTCTTCTTTAGCTGGCCTAAGAACCCTGAAAAACATAGTCAAACTAAACGCAAGGAATAGCATTATGATAGGACAATCCGTAAATATACTTTTGGTAGAAGATGACGATATCGATGCTGAAACAGTCACCCGTGCATTCGCAAAAAACAAAATAGCCAATTCACTTAGGCGAGCACATGATGGTATAGAAGCCCTTGAAATATTGCGCGGTGAAAATGGTCATCCCTCAATACTCAAACCTCATTTGTTGTTAGTCGATATTAATATGCCTCGCATGAATGGTATTGAATTGCTCAAAGAGATCCGAGCCTGTGATAAACTACGTAAAACTATTGCCTTTGTATTGACCACCTCAAAAAGCGATGAGGATATTTTTCAAGCTTATGATCTCAATGTGGCAGGATATGTTGTAAAATCTAATGTCGGGGAAAACTTTATAGAAATGCTCAGTATGTTAGACCATTACTGGCGGGTTGTAGAATTCCCATAATGATATAATACAAACCATACAGCGGGAACATTATGACAGTAATATATGATACATTACTTTGTTACAAACAAACCAAAATCACGCATCACAATAAAATTAAATACTTCTTAGAACAACATAGTACAAAAGAAGGCACTTGGGGCCAGTTAATTCTTCATACGGGTACCATCGACTTCATATTTTCAGATGGTGCTGGCAATGCGCTATCTAGGACGCATTTAGATGCCGATAACAATACAAGTGTTAAATTCCCGCCTGCGGCTTTGCATAAAATCGTTCAAATTAGTAAAGAGTTTTCTGCCACATTAAAATTTTACTGTCTGCCTCATCGGTATTTTAGTAAAAAATATAAGCTTGGCAATATTCATGACGATTTCTTATATATTATAAATAATTACCTTACAAGTTCTGGAAGATTAAATATTTTGGATGTCGGCTGCGGTTCCGGTAGAAACTTGCTATATTCTGCGTTAAAAGGGCATCAAACAACGGGTATAGATATTAACGCAAAAGCATTAGAGTCTATTAATAAAATAACCACGCAAGAGAAAATGGCAAATGTGAATACCATTGCCTGCGATCTAAATATGGCCTTGCCGCTACAAGATAAGACTTATGACTTTATTATTTCAACAGTTTGTTTGCAGTTTTTAAATGCAAAACGCATCCCCTCCTTGCTCAAAGAGCTACAAGAGCATACTGCCTCCAAAGGACTACATTTCTTGGTTTTCCCGATTCAATCTGAAAATTTTTCTCTGCCAGATTCTTTTACTTTTTTACCTGAGAAGAATGAAATTTATCAGTTTTATCAAGATTGTGGATGGGCCATATTGGAATATAACGAGCAGATTGGCAATCTACATCGATTAGATGAATCTGGAAGACCCATTCAAGGGCAATTTGGGCTTATTTTAGCTCAGAAACAGTAAAGTCCATACTTGTAACTCGTCATTTACTGCTCACCCTTACTCACCAGGTTTGGTAGGCCAAACCGTCCTCTCCCAAAATTGGGCGAGGAATTTATTCGCTCCGCTTATCAAAGATAATGGCCTGCTCCAAAATCATTAAAATGGATAAATGGCTCTGTGTTACCTTCCTATCCAAACATATTCATTAATTCTCTGATGAACGAAGTGAATCATTTCCCCACTTTGTAAAGGGGGAAGCTAGGAAGTAGCAGGGGGATTTATACCTCGAACTGCGAATTATATCCCACCATGCCTTTTTCTGATAACAATATTTTAGCAGATGAAAAATATGACTATCTAGATATTTGGAAAATGAATATATTGCGAAATAAAAATAGAAGAAGTCATGCGTCGTTATGCAAATCAAATCGTGGCATAAATCCCCCTAGCGCTTCGCGCGTCCCCCTTTACAAAGTGGGAGTCTGATTCGCTCCGCTTATCTAACATAAATTAGTAAAGATATGTCTATGCCCTAATGTAAGGTGGGCTCTCTATCATAACCTCTACCGAATAGAAGCGCCGCCATCAATCACGAGCGCATGCCCTGTCACAAAGCTCGAACGGTTGGAACATAGCCACAAAACACTCTCCGCAATTTCTCTGGGCGTTGCACAGCGATGTAAGGGATGATAGTCATCAATCGCATCTCTGGTTAATGGATCGTCACCAATAATTCTGTCTAGCATTGGCGTGTTTACCCCAGCAGGACATATTGCATTCACCCGAATATTCACATGAGCATACTCAAGAGCGGTTGCACGAGTTAACCCAACAACTGCATGCTTAGCCGCGACAAATGTGGCAACCCGATCAGAGCCAATAATGCCTGTTACCGATGAATTATTGACAATCATGCCGCCACCATTTTGCATCATGAGTGGTAGCTCATATTTCATACAAGCCCACACGCCTTTTACATTCACATCCATTATATGATTGTATTCTTTTTCAGTTTGTTCGAATAATGGCTTGGGCTTTTGCTCTACCCCCGCATTATTAAACGCATAATCCAAGCGGCCAAATTTTTCATATACCTTCTCTAATCCCAATTCGACTTCACGCTCTATGGATACATCACCACAAATAGTTAAACAATTAACTTCTTTTGCTTCAATCAATGTGCGTGCAATTGTATTTTCTCTTTCACGCCGAGAAAAAATAGCGACATTGGTGCCCTGCTCAGCAAATAAAAGTGCAGTCTCAAGACCTATACCTGAATTGCCCCCTGTTATAAAGACAACTCTATGTCGCATTTCTTCTTCGCTCATAGTCCTTTCCATTTATTTGTTGGTTTTATTAATTAATTGTATCACCTAAGTGTTTAAAAACTCTAGTGTAAAGACGAAACTCAGAATTGAAAAGTATATGAAATCAGATAGTTAGAGAATTGCCATCTGCTTTTTTTACTTGACCTCTTGCCATACATATCCAAAATATTTCTAGCGTCAAGATGTATGGCAATAGCTCTATTATTTTAATGCTAATTTTCTAGCCTCAGCTAAATCAGGCGATAACATAATACCACTTTCAACATATAAAGTAGGTTGATAAGCATGCAGTATGGGTACTGTCTTCGGCATAAGGCTCATCTGCTCTGTGTTGATAAGCATTCTTTCATCTTGCTGAATATCTGATTGAAAAGAGAATCGAAAAAAAGGCAAACCAATAAAGCTTTGAATAATACCCGAGCACATCCACATGCCACCATAAAATAAAGCCCCAACAATACCAGCACTTGCGAACATCATAGGAAGGCTTGCTCCCATGCTAAGACCATAAAATCCACCCACTACCGCACCCACTATAGAAGCGGTCAATGCCCAGCTCTTGAACTGTGCTTTAATCCGTATTTTTCGAGCATTCCCTGTAAATTCTAATGATTTATCTTCTGTTTCACCTGTTTTATCGGCAACGCTTTCTAAGTTTGAGCCACGCTCAATTAATTGATCGATGGTGTCTAGAAGCACTTCTTTTGTATCCTCTACCTGTCCTTGTAAACGCTTACGCAGCGCTTCTTTCTCTTGAACGGTTGGGGGCTTTTTGTCATTTGGGGTTGATGCCATGTCACTCTCCTTAGTAACGATAGATTAAGAGACAGGCATGCTCTCTACAAGAATATCTTGATTATTTTCCGCTTCACTTTTTTTTCTTTATGGCTTATTTCTTCGACTAATATTTCAGGACATTTCATTTGCTTCGCGAGCAAGCAAGACTGAAATTTTTGTTTGAGCATTGGAATATAACTCAATAAATTTTCAGTTTGTAACCTTAACTTCCACCTATCTGTTGATTGTTGCACAATTTGGTAGCTTTGAATACTGGGGAACTGTTTTATAATGCTATCAATTTGATCGGGATATAAAGGTAATAATTTTTTCTCAAATAAGTGTGGTACATATAAAATATCTGTAGCTTGCCCTATAAGCCGGTAACTATAGTCATTATCTTTATTACAATCACAAGACTCATTTTTTTGCAGCAAAAACGCATCAAGTCGGTAACGTATTAAGGGGTTGTGTATTCGCGTTAATGTTGTAATCAATGGCACCATATGATCATGCTGTTCATCTGTCCATGCGGGCTCAAGGTAATATAAACTGTTGTCGAACTGTGTATAGCCATGACTACAAGTTGTAGAAAATATAGATTCCTGACTCATGTGATAATCATGTTTTTTTCCCTTTTTTAAACTTGGGTGTCCTAATAGCAATATCGCATCCAATTCTTTTTTTGAACTTTCAAAAGTGAAAGGCTTACTTGCTCCCCAGTATCCTTTGCTCACAAATTTTGATTTTTTTTCTTGGAGTATATTCCAATCTAATATTGGCCAAACAGCATAAGGCAAATTTTTGTATGGTTTATAAAAAAGTATTTTTTTTGCCGCATTTTTCAGGGCGCTGGATAACTTCTTTTTTTGGTTTTCCAGCCCCTTATTAGATTTTTTTTTTCTAATTTTAAGCTGACCGCCATTATGATAATGGTATAAATTCATCTGTATGCCCTTCCTGTCAAAAGCACAAATAAAATAAAAAATAATGCGGGGGGTAATATGGATGTCCCGGTAACTATAAGTTAGCCGATAAGTCGATAGGAAAGCAAACACCACCGATGGACGGTGGTGCTAGGTAGACACGCGGAAATGTTAGCCCGCTGAATTACTGTACCTTTAGCTTTGCCGCGCCTGATAATTCATTAGAGTCAGACACAGGTGGTTGCACATCATTGGAAGCACTACGGTCTTTTCCCACAACAATAACCTCCCCTCTTTGCAAATTAAGATATGCTTTACCTTTGTCCGATAATAGCTCACTCAAATCAACCACTTCACCAGGCTCTAATGTTGGCTTAACAACCTTTTTGAATGCTCTCACAGCATCATTTCTGATTACTTCTAATTCAACAACAACGCTAAGATTCTTGGCCTCATTAGGATTAATATCAATTTGATTGTCACTGATACTCAGGCCATCAAGGTATCTTATGGCGCCAGATAGTCCCACAAATGATCCAATCGCTGCAATGGTGCCAAAAAAGATCGCCAAACTCATCTCAATCGCAGGTGCCCATACTAAAAATGGCAAACCTAACAATCCAGCCCCAGCGCCCATACCAGCAGAAAAAGCGACAAATGCTAAACCGGTGGCTTTGATGGCTGTCTTAACCACATTAGAACGACTTAGCTTACCAATGGTGGGATAATCTTTTGACATAACCCAACCAATGTCTCTATATAATGCTTCCGCTTTATCGTACATGTCGAATGCGTTTGCACAACTCATGGCAACATAGGTACCAAACCCCGCAGCGGCCAACATACCCCAACTGCTCAAACCTAAAATAGACAGTGTTGCAGTCAGTGTTACCAACCATGCTAACCAAGGCCCAACACCATGCATGACTTTTTCTCTGAAAGTCGCATGCTTGTGGCTATTTGCAATACTCAAATAAACAGACCCAATGCCCATACTCCTGACACCAGAAGTGGGTTTATAGTGGTTGTCTTTATCTTCGTCATTTTTAATACTTAAACCAGACTCACTGAGCCTGGCCAAATAATCATCTTGAACTCTGATTTTAGAAATAGGATGTGGCCATGGATAACCATGATCTTTTAACCAAATATAAGTCTTGGATAACACTCTTTGAATTTTTTCATGCCTATAATAAGGAATCATCGATAATTCGAAAGATGATTTTAAGCGGCCATCTGCATGGTACAAGCTTTTGTAAATACCAGGCTTATCTGCTTTTAATTGTTGAGATTTCTCGGCATCACGCCCCTCTAAATTATTAAAATATGCTTTGGCTTTAATTTGCTTTGGCAACAAGCCAGCCTCTGCCATGGCATAGTACTCAGGAATAAAAGAACCCACATCCACTTTACGACCATCTTCTGCTGTTCGCTGTAATGGTACGTAAGCCACATCAAAGTTTCGAGTCGTTGGTGCAGCATGCTCAAAGAAATGATCCCATGTCGCTAAACGGATACCTTTTTCTTTAATTTGTTGATAACCATCTTGAACAGTGGCGGAAAAGGACTGGAATGGGGAAATAATTAGCTGAGCGACTGACATCTTTAACTCCTAAACTTCTTGTCTTTCTCTATCGAGACATAGTACTTAATTTACCTGAATTAACCACAGTATCACGCCAAATTATTGAATGTAAAGAAGCGCAGTCGCTTTTGTAATTAATTCCGTTGAAAAAAACTAGTGATAGCAAAAACGCTCGCCAAACTAACCACAATTGCAGGACCCACAGGCCAATCTAATAAAATCGCGCCATTAACACCCAGAAAAGTTCCCAGCGCGCCAACCACACAAGCCCCTACTGCCATCTGCTCTGGTGTACGGGCGACAAATCGGCTGGTGGCCGCTGGAATAATTAAAAATGCGGTAATCAATAATACGCCAACAATTTTCACAGCCAGCGCAACAAACAAAGCCAACAACATCACAAAACAAAATTGGACTCTTTTCACTTTGACCCCTTCGACGGCAGCCAAATCTTCATCAATTGCACATCGAATCAGTGCCGACCAAATTCTGGTTAGTATAATAAGCCCCAGACCTGCCACAGAAAATACCCAAGCAATATCCCACCAATCCACCGCTAAGATATCGCCGATTAAAAACCCCAACACATCTACCTTGATGCCTTCCAAGCTGCTCAATGCAATTAACCCTATGGCTAAAATCGTAGGCGATAATATGCCCAAAATAGCATCATAAGAAAAAGGCAGTTTCGCTCTTAAGCCCAAAAGCAATAAAGCAACAATGAGTGCAACGCAAGCAACCCCCACCATTAGATGTACATGAAAAGCCAAAGCAATGGTCACGCCCAATAAGCCAGAGTGTGCCAGCGTGTCACCAAAAAATGCTAATCTTTGCCAGATAACAAATACGCCTAATGGCCCACTCATTAAGCTCACGCCTAAGCCGACCAGTAATGCTCGGATAATATAATCTTCTTGTAATAGACTCCACCATTCAATCATTCTGACTATTATCCTTATGGTCTATGACTTCACCATGAACATCATGTTTATGATCATGGTGATGCGCATAAAAAGCCACACCTGGTATGCGACCAAATAATTTTAAAAAAGCCGGATCTTTACCCACCGCTTCAGGATGGCCATAACAACACACATGCTGATTCAAACAAATCACATTATCTGTGCATGCCATAACAAGATTTAAGTCATGTGAAACCACCAATACAGCACAGCCTGTCTTGTCTCGAATATCGCCTAGCAAATTATATAACTCTGCTTGTCCAACTAAGTCTACGCCTTGCGCGGGTTCATCCAGCACGAGTACATTGGGTTCTCGCAATAATGCCCTGGCTAATAAAACACGTTGCCACTCCCCCCCTGATAAAGTGCATAACTTATTATCCAAGATATCTGCTTTTAATCCGACCTGTTCTATAATCGAGCCTAACGAGACAGAATCTTGTCCCAAAAGCAAAAATCGTTGAACCGTAATCGGCATGCTCGCATCGACTTTGATAGATTGGGGCATATAACCTATTTTTAAGTGGTTAGACGTTTTGACATACCCAGAGGTCGGTTGCCATAAACCCACGATACACTTTACTAAGCTGGATTTACCCGCACCATTAGGACCAATCAGCGATAAAATCTCACCGGCATTTAAATCAAACTGCACATTCTGTAAAATAACCTTACCTGAGAGGGTAAGGCTTAAATTCTGAATAGAAATTAAGGGTGATTTTGTGTTTAAATTCATAGAATTAATATATATGGGGTTAGTGGATCTTCAATATGCCAAATTTTAACATCTTTTCTAACTTTCTCACATGTTCCAACCAAGAATCGCGTACACTCAAGCACAATAAAAAGCTATTTAAATTACTTTTAACTCTACTTATTACTCTCCCCTTTCATTCTAGCCTTGCCAAAGCGCCTAATATTGTTGTGACCATTAAGCCTATTCACAGCATTGTCAGCAATATAACAGATGGCATCACTGAGCCTAGTTTATTATTGCCGGATGAAGCTTCCCCACATACTTACCAGATTAAGCCCTCCCACAGAAAAATTTTACAGGATGCCGACTTGATTTTTTGGATAGGGGAATCATTTGAAACTCAGCTTGGCAAAATTATGCAGCAGTTTCCTTTCAATAGCTTTAGCTTAATCGAAGCGCCCCAACTCAAGCTTTATCCTAATCGCTCTGTTCGTGAATTTGCGATGGCTCATAGCGCACCAACAAAAAACCATAAAAACGAAGAGAAACATCATGAGTCTCATCACCATGACCATCATCATGCCCTCAATGAAAACGATCCCCATATTTGGCTGAGCATAGATAATGCCATACAATTAACACAATATATCAGTCAAAAATTAATAACAGCCGATCCAGGCAACCAATCCGCCTACTTGAAAAATACAACCGCTTATATACAACGCCTAGAACAACTAAAAACGGTAATCAAAGATAAATTTAAAACACAAAAACCTTCAGCCTATTTGGTTTTTCATGATGCCTATCAATATTTTGAAACAGAGTTTGATTTGCACAGCATGGGAACTATTTTACTCAATCCACATGTGCCATTAACACCAAAAGGCTTAAAAGAAGTACAAACTTTACTTGCTAAGCATAATATCCAGTGTATATTTTATGAACCTGAGTTTAGCCAACAACCATTGAAGCCTATATTAGCAAAATCGGGGGTTAATTTATTAGAGCTAGATCCATTAGGGGCAAGACAAGTAAAGGGGAAAGCGTGTTATGAGAAAACCATGCAACAGCTCGCACATCAGCTACTAATATGCCACAAAAGCTAAAAAACTTCCTAAGCATAATACGGCACCAAAGCGATTATTGTCCAAAAAAGCCTTGAAATATTTTTGTCGTTCACCTAGTCGGGTTTGCCATTGTTGGTGTAGCGCTAACCCAGCGGCTACCGCAATCCCGATAAAATAAAGCATATTTAATTTTAGATAAATCCCAATCATGATATAACATAGCAAAGTAATGGTGTGGCAGGTTGCCACCAAGAGTCTATCGTATCGTCCTACCCAAATGGCCGTTGATTTTAACCCTACTTTCAAGTCATCTGTTTTATCGACCATGGCATAAAAAGTATCATAGGCAACAGCCCAAACAACCGTCGCCGTAAATAATAACCAGCAACTAATCGATAAGCTTTTTGCTTGCGCCATATAGGCCATGGGCACAGCCCAGGCAAAAGCCATTCCCAACACCACCTGGGGAAAGTGCGTTATGCGCTTCATAAAAGGATAAATACAAGCCAAAGCCAAAGCCACAACAGAAAGTAATACCGTCTGAATGTTGGTAAAACAAACTAATACAAAAGAAATCACACTGAGCGCAATAGCCAATAACAACGCTTCTTTAACAGACAGCTCTCCTGTGACCAGCGGACGCAGTTGGGTACGCTCTACATAGCTATCGAAGTTCCTGTCGGCAATATCATTGACGATACAACCAACAGAGCGCATGAATAATACCCCCAAGGTAAAAATAACCCAGATTTTTAAATCAAAATGAAATTCACCCTGAGCAGAATGTCCGGCAAACCATAACGCAGTCCACGTAGGCCATAACAATAATAAACTCCCAATGGGCTTATCAAAACGTGTCACTTTCACATAGGATAAAACTCGGGGTGATAAGACCAAAGACATGGACATCAAACATTCACTCTTTTTATAAACAACTTTGGTAACCAACCGGTACCAATAAATATAGACAGCAAAACTAAAGACATGCCCAACAAATCATACTGCCCTAAGGTTTCATGTAAGAACATCCAAGCCAAAATAGTGGTTGCGACGGGCAAGACACTGGTGAATATTGCGGCGGTGCTAGCTGGAATATGAACCAATCCTTTCGCCCAGAACCAAAAGAAAAATAAATTCGCAAATCCTGTGAGGATTAATAATGTCCAATCATTTGTTGTGCCCTGCCCTAATCCCATTGTAATGCCATCATAAACAGCCAATGGTAATAACATTAAAAACACCATAAAGTTCACAATCGTAGCGGCCCCCAAGGTTGTAATGCGCTTGCTGGTAAATTTATTAAAAATGGTATACATCGCTTCCGGTACCATGGCGACCAAGATCAAGAAATTACCCCAAAAATTCACCAAACTTGTATGATCCTGAGGTTCGTCTAGATTAATGATCAAAATACCCAGCATCGCTAAGAAAATACCAACCCATTTCCATTTTTTAATACGTTCACCTAAGCAAAAGAAAGCGCAAATCGCTAAAATAGCCGGCAAAGAACTGCTAATAATGCCCGCTGAAATGGCGGTGGTTGATTTCATGCCTTCGAAAAATAATACATTAAATAAGAAGCCCCCCGTAAGCGCCTGTAATGTCAGCAAGAGCCAGTCTCTTCGATGCAGGGCCTTTGATTTCACTTGACGCTCTATCCAGCCTTGTTTCAGCAACAGCATAAACAAGCTTAAAAAAATAGTGCTGGCCAAATAACGTGAGCACAGATAAATATTCACGGGAATCACACTAATGAGATGCTTGCCCGCAACAACATTCACAGCAATTGCGATTTGCCCCAGCGCCAATAAACCGTATGCCCACAAATTAACCATATTATTGATTTAGCTCTTTTAAAGATTGCTCCAGCTGGCGAACGCCCCATAATAATGTTTCTTCGTTGATGATTAAAGGCGGTGCAATTCGAATCACTGTATCATGCGCCTCTTTTGTCAACACACCATGTTTCATTAAACTTTCACAAATTCTAGCCGCCGGTAACCTTTTATCAATTTCAACACCCACCCACAAACCTTTGCCTCTCACATCTTTGATTAATGGATTGTTTATTTTTTTTAACGCTTGCATTAAAACAATACCCAACGCTTCACTATTTTGTACTAATTTTTCCTCTTCCAAAACCATCATCGCTTCCAAAGCCACATGCGCAGCCAAGGGATTACCACCAAATGTTGAACCATGCGTCCCTGGCGTATACACATCCATCACTTCATTCGTTGAGACAAATGCCGAAACCGGTAGTACACCGCCCCCTAATGCTTTACCAATAATAACGCCATCAGGCTTTATATCTTCATGTTGGTATGCAAAAGTCTTTCCAGTACGCCCCATTCCAGATTGAATTTCGTCCAATATCATTAAAACGTTATTGGCTTTACAAACTTCTAAGCAATCTCGCATCCAGCCTTCAGGTCCAAAATTGATCCCGGCTTCTCCTTGTGCAGGCTCAAATAAAACCGCGCACGTATTAGGGGTAATCGCTTGCTCTAATGCTTGCACGTCGGCAAATGGCACCGTGATGAAACCAGGTGTGAAAGGACCGAAATTTTTCTTGTAGGTTGGCTCAGAAGAAAAGCCTGAAATGGTTGTGGTGCGCCCATGAAAGTTATTTTCAGCAACAATAATCTCTGCCTGGTTATCAGGAATGCCTTTGACTTCATAACCCCACTTGCGGACTGCCTTAATCGCAGTCTCAACCGCTTCAGCACCAGAGTTCATCGGAATGGCACGCTCTAACCCAGTGATGTCACATAATTTGGTCAAAAAAGGCATCATTGGTTCAGTATAAAAAGCTCTAGACGTAACACTCAACTTATTGGCTTGCTCAACAAGTGCTTTAATAATCCGGGGATGCTTATGCCCAAAGCTAACAGCGGAATAGGCTGACATGAAATCTAAATATTTTTTACCTTCTATATCCCACAACCATACACCTTCTCCTTTTTCTAATACCACAGGCAAAGGCTTATAATTATGAGCGCCTACTTTTTCTTCTGATGCGATATATGTCTTTGTATCCATTCTGACCTCGAATATTAAATGTAAATTATGGTTATATTTTTATTTATTTTACACACTCACATAAGCTGCTTTATTCTTAAACCAGCGATCTTTTAATTGCTCTATTTCGTTTTCTGGCAAATGATATTTTTCTAAAAACTGATTCACTTTAGGCAAGAGTGCATTATCTCGAATAATATTCGCAATTTTGAGTTGTTGTATACCAGATTGTCTAGTACCCAAAACTTCACCCGGCCCCCGTAATTTCAAATCCTGCTCTGCGATTTCAAAACCATCTGTTGTATCTCGCATCGTTTCTATACGTTTTTTAGCAAAATATGATAATGGCTGTTGATACAATAATACACAATAGCTTTGCTGTGCACCACGTCCAACACGCCCTCTTAATTGATGCAGTTGTGACAACCCTAAGCGCTCTACATTCTCTATCACCATCAGCGTTGCATTCGGCACATTCACCCCAACCTCAATCACAGTTGTTGCCACTAAAACCTGAACTTGCCCTTGCCGAAACTGTTCCATCACCGCTAATTTTTCATCTGACTTTAGTTTGCCATGCACTAAGCCTATATGTAACTCTGGCAAAGTTTGCTTTAAGGTTTCTAGCGCTTGCACAGCAGGCTCCGCATCAAAATGCTCAGACTCTTCCACTAATGTGCAAACCCAGTAAACTTGCTCACCCTTTTGGCAATGCGCTAATATTTTAGCAATAATGACGTCTCGCTTTTGACAAGACAACGCTATGGTTTGAATCGCCTTGCGACCTTTGGGCATTGTACGAATTTGGGAAGTATCTAAATGCGCATAATAGCTCATACACAAGGTTCGGGGGATAGGCGTCGCGGTCATAATTAATTGGTGAGGGCCATAATTTTTCCCTTCTTTTGATTCTGTCAATTGTCCTTTGGAATTTAAACTTAATCTTTGCCCCACGCCAAAGCGATGCTGTTCATCAATCACAACTAATCCCAGACGCGAGAAACAAACCTCTTTTTGAAATAAAGCATGCGTACCAATTACAACGTCTACTTGATGACTGGAAATTTTTTCATAAATATTACGCTTCTCTTTCGCTTTTAATTGCCCCGTTAGTAGACAAGTTGTGTGCTCAGGTGCGCAAGACTCTGAAAAAAATACTTTCGCTTGTTGGTAAAGTTGCTCAGCCAAAACTTCTGTCGGCGCCATAATCGCCACTTGAAATTTATTTTGCACGGCTATCCACGCAGATAAAATAGCGATAATCGTTTTGCCTGACCCCACATCGCCTTGTAATAACCGCATCATCGGCTTATCGTGGCTCAAATCCAACCGTATTTCTCTTAAAACATGGACTTGATCCGCTGTTAATTCAAAGGGCAATGCCTGAATAATTTTGAGAAAGGCTGAGTCTTCAACTGATAAATTATATGCCTGCTGGTATGTCTCTTGTGAGCGCGCACTATCTAGGCTCATCCGGTGCGCTAGTAATTCCTCAAAAATAAATCTTTGAAATAATTTGTGTTCTCGCGTTATAAAGTCTTGTATGGGCTGATCGGGGCTTGGCCTATGAATTTGTGCAATCGCATATTTCATATCGAATGGATATTGCTTTTGCAAAATATTATCCAATTTCGGATTCTCAAAACCAGAGAGATGATCTAATTTTTGCATTAAATAATCTATATTTTTCCACCACCACTTTTGTGAAATGCCTGGTGTCGTACGATATATTGATGTAAAAGCGCTATTCAACGGCTCCGAGCTATTTTTCAGAATTTCAAACTCAGGATGTACAATAGACGCGCGCCCTTTAAAATGCTTTATTTTACCGTAACACCGAATAGTCTTACCTTCTGTTAGCATTTTAGACATATTGGGATAGTAATGAAAAAAAGTTAAATCAATGATACCCGTACTATCTTCTAATGTAACCGTTAGTTGCTTACGCCGTAGACGCACTTCTTTTTGCGCAATAATTTTCCCTTGCACCAATGCTTCCTCATCAAAATGCAAGTATCGAAGTGGTGTCAATCGTGTTCTATCTTGATATCTATGTGGAAAATGCAAAAGCAAATCGCCAATGCAAATAACATCTAATTTTTTCAGCTTCTCTGCAATGGCTTGTCCCACGCCTGGCAGGCTATCCACTGGATCAAACCATTGTATTGGCGTTGCAACCTTACGAGATATATTAGAGAGTTTAGAACCGAATGCCATACAATTAAGGCCCTCTTCGAATACTCGTCACTTCGCCCACAGCTCGCAACCTGCGCATCACGCGTGTCAAATGTTGGCGATCACGTATGGATATCACAAAACACACAGTATTAAGACGCGCATCACTATGATCCACATCGACATTCATAATATTGGCACTAGAATCACTAATGGCATTAGCCATCTCTGCTAATACACCACGCGCATTAATCACATCGACAATAATCGGAACTTGGAATTCGCCCTGAAGCTCATCTTCCCATTGCACATTAATACTTTGGTCAGCACTAGACTTAGCCTTTTGCACTTTGCTACAATTTTCTGAGTGAATGATAATACCTTGACCGGATTTCAAATGACCGATAATATAATCACCTGGAATGGGGTAACAACAATTTGCATAAGTCACGACCAAGCCTTCTGTACCATGAATAATCAAAGGCTCTGCTGAATATCTATTGATAGCCGTGTCTGCATCAGAAGTCAAAAAGACTTGAGTCACCAATGCCGCCATTCTTTTGCCTAAACCCACGTCTTCTAGTAACAAGTCCAATGAGGTACATTCCAGTTTTTGTAAAATCTCATTAAGTGCTGACGTATCATAATCTTCCAGTGTGGTACTCGCGTCTGCCAAAAGAGCATTGATTAAACGCCGACCAAGATTTTGTGATTCATTTTTTTGTTGGCTCTTCAACCAATGTCGTATATTGCTTTTGGCTTTACCCGTGACCACAAAACTGAGCCACGCGGGATTGGGGGATGCACCCTCTGCATTAATCACTTCTATTGTTTGGCCACTAATGAGCCGCGTACTCAAAGGCGCTAACCGTCTATTGATTTTGCACGCCACACAAGTATTACCAACATCCGTATGCACCAAATAAGCAAAATCAACTGCCGTTGCCCCTTGGGGTAAAGAAAAAATACTCCCTTTGGGTGTAAAAACAAACACTTCGCCAGAATATAGATCCATCTTCACATTTTCGATAAATTCTAGTGGGTTGCCCGTGGTATTTTTTTGAATGTCCATCAAACCGCCCAACCATTGATTGGTCAGAACTTGTTTATTCAAGGCATTCACTTTCTCGCCTGTTTTATATAACCAATGTGCCGCAATACCGTGTTCCGCCACTTGATCCATTTCTACGGTGCGAATTTGTGCTTCCAATGGCGCCCCATGAGGACCTATCAAAATAGTGTGTAATGATTGGTAACCATTTGGCTTGGGAACAGCAATATAGTCTTTGAATCGTTGGGCAATCGGGCGGTATAATCGATGCACCACACCTAAAGCCAAATAACAATCGTCTAATTTAGGTACAATGACTCTAAATGCATACACATCCATCACTTCTGACAAACTTAATCGCTTGGTTTGCATTTTCTTGTATAAACTATAGAGATGTTTTTCCCGCCCCCATACTTTACAATCACCCAGTCCGGCGGCAACCAACTGTTCTTTTAATTGTTTTTCAATCTTGTGGATTAATGCATGCCGATTGCCTCTGGCACGCCGAACGGATTCTTTCAGTACCCGATAGCGAATAGGGTAAAGTGCGGCAAAGCCTAAGTCTTCAAACTCAACGCGCATATTATTAATACCCAAACGACGTGCTATGGGAGCGTAAATTTCTAATGTTTCTAGCGCAATACGACGTTTTTTCTCATTGGGTACCGCGCCTAATGTGCGCATATTATGCAAACGGTCGGCTAATTTTATCATGATGACCCTAATGTCCTCTGACATGGCCATCATCATTTTTCTAAAATTTTCTGCTTGCTGAAGCTCGCGTGTTTGGAACTTGATTTGAGTTAATTTACTTACCCCGTCAACTAATTCAGCAACTTTTTCGCCAAATTTTTCAGCCAGTTCTGCTTTATCAACGTTGGTATCTTCTATGACATCATGCAAAATTGCCGCAGAAATGCATTCTGCATCCATTCTTAAGCCTGCCAGAATACGAGCCACTTCAATAGGGTGAGTGATATAAGCCTCACCCGTATATCTTTTTTGTCCTTCATGGGCTTTATTGGCAATACAATAGGCTTTTGAGATTTTCTCAACTTGCTCATCAGATAAATATTGAGCCAATAAATCACGTAAATCCGTAAACGCAAACACCAGAGCGGTTATCCTTTTATGTTATATCATCAGTCTCATCCAAAATAGAAGGACCTATATGGCCTTCTGCAATTTCCCGTAATGCGACAACAGTGCATTTGTCATTTTCCCAGGCTACATGAGGCTCTGCTGCGGTCATAGAGAGCTGTCTTGCTCTTTTGGTTGCAACCAGAACCAATTCAAAACGATTCGCAACGTTTTCCAAACAATCTTCAACGGTAATACGAGCCATAATATACTCTCCTAATTATGTTAACAATTCATTTAATAATTTTTGATGATTTTCTGCTTGATGTTTTAAGGTTAAGCGTTGAGCAGAAACAATTGTTGATAAATCAAACACGCCCCGCTCAAAATCATCATTGACAATCAGATAATCATATTCCGTATAATGGGATAACTCTTCATTGGCTTTTTGCATTCTAAAATCAATGACATCATCATCATCTTGCTGTCTCGCCAATAATCTATCTTTCAAGTCTGATTTTGAAGGTGGCACAATAAAAACGGTGACACAAGGCATCATGGATTGAACAATTCTGGCGCCCTGCCAGTCTATTTCTAAAATAACATCAACACCTGATTCAAGTTTATTTTCAACCCACTCTTTGGATGTGCCATACCAATTTTCAAATACTTGGGCACTTTCTAAAAAACGATTTTCTTCTCGATAGCGCAAAAACTGCGACTCATCGATAAATATGTAATGCTGCCCATCAATCTCATTCGCTCGTGGCGTTCGCGTAGTGCAAGAAACAGACGTCTGTATATTATCAACCACACCAACCAGCGCTTTCACCAAGCTTGTCTTCCCAGTACCAGACGGGGCAGATATCACAAATAAAGTGCCTAGACCCATGCTTTACTCCACATTTTGAACTTGCTCTCTCATTTGCTCAATAATCACTTTCAAATCTACCGCAATGCGGCTGAGCTGAGTGTCTTGGGATTTGGATGCGAGCGTATTCGCCTCTCTATTTAATTCTTGCATTAGAAAATCCAGTCGACGCCCTTTGGGGCCTTTTTGTAAAGACAATTGATTTTGTACCTCTTGGGTATGGCAAAGCAATCTATCTAGCTCTTCTTCAACATCCCATTTGCTCGCAAAGATAACCATTTCTTGCTCTATCCGCTCAGGGTTAGTTTGCGAAAGTTCTTGTAATCTTAGCTCAAACTTTTCTTTTTGCTTGGCCAAACTATTAGGCACAGAATCCCGAGATTGCTCAACCAAATGAGTCACTTCTTCTAGTTTGCCATCCAAGATATTTTTAATATCTTTCCCTTCACGTTGACGCATGAGCAATAAATCATCCAGAGCTACATTTAAACTCTTTGATAATATAGGCAATAAGTCAGATATATTTTGCTTCTCTGTTGTAACAACGCCCGGCCATTTTAGGTAATTGTATGCATGTGCACTGGATGAAAAACAGCTATCCATATCCTGTAGTTTCTTTGTTTGCTCAATCAACTGTGCAAGCAATGGCTCGTTGAGGTTTAGTATGGGGGCAAATTTGGAACCTGGAACAAAATTTAGTTGGCAATCAATCTTTCCACGCTGTAGCTTTTTGCTTATTTCTTTGCGCCATGCAATTTCCCCCTCGGCCAAGCTATCGGGCGAACGAAAATGCACATCCAAATAACGGTGATTCACCGAACGCAATTCCCACGTGGCCATCCCCCAATCCCCTTGTGAAGAAGCACTGGCGAAGGCGGTCATACTTAAGACCATATATCATCCTACTGTGTTGATTGAAGGGTTTAGCTGTTTCACCAACCTAAAATTAAGGTGATGTTCATACATCATACCCTACCATTGCGAGGACTGCGAAACCCACATGATAGCCTGAAACCTAACTCTAATCAAAGAAATCCAACAACAATTCGGGGTATTTTGGGAGATTCAAGAAAAGTTGCCCCTAAACAACAAGTTATCTAAATAATTACACGCATAAGTTTAGAAATAACAGCATAATTTCCTCATGCCTCTGAATTTGCTATAGTAGATGCCCTTGATTCCCCCAATACGCAGTAGAAGGTAAAAAAATGCGCCCAAGTGCCCGAAACCATGACGAAATGCGAGAAGTCACATTCACCCGAAACTTTATCAAGCATCCAGAGGGCTCAGTGCTGGTTTGCTTTGGTGACACCAAGGTCATTTGTAATGCATCCGTTGTCCGGGGCGTCCCTAGATTTTTAAAGGGTTCGGGACAAGGTTGGGTTACCGCAGAATATAGTATGTTACCTCGCTCAACCAATGATAGAATGATGCGAGAATCGAGCATGGGTAAACCCAGTGGCCGAACTCAGGAAATCCAACGCTTGATTGGCCGCTCATTACGCTCTTGCGTAGATTTAAAAGCACTGGGTGAAAATACCATCACTGTAGATTGTGATGTAATTCAGGCCGATGGCGGCACCAGAACCGCTAGCATCACGGGCGGTTGTGTCGCATTAGTCGAGGCGCTTCGCTGGATGCAAACCCGGAAAATGGTCAAAACAAACCCTCTCAAGCAGCTTATTGCTTCTGTTTCTGTTGGTATCTATAAAGACTTTCCTATTTTAGATTTAGACTACCCTGAAGACTCTAATGCTGAAACCGATATGAATGTGGTCATGACCGAGCAAGGCGACTTTATTGAAATTCAAGGAACAGCCGAAGGCAAGCCATTTAAAACAAACGAAATGAACGCAATGATGGAACTTGCACAAAAAGGGACTCAAGAATTAATCTTCAAACAAAAACGTTTGCTGGATTTGTAGCACCTATCATTAATCTCTAGCGCGAAATTACAAACCAAATAAATCATACTCATTCTTAACCTCACCCGGCGTTCCATGCCACCCTCTCCTGAAATCAGGAGAGGGGTAAGATTCACGCTGCTTATCGAGATAGAACCATTCAATATTATGGATTAACCGACAACCTTAAAAGTTTGTGATCAAGCTTAAAGCTGGCAGTTCTTGCCTTTGCCCTGTTAATCACAAATTTTTGCTTCTTCCCTTTGCGCACAAAATTAATTGTGCCTCCTTGAGCAATGAAATTTCGTGACTCCCCAATAGTCAACATTGGTTTGTGTCCAACAGTGTTTAATACTGAGGCTGTACTTAATTTACTAGTTCGGCTAATGTAAAGTGCACTACAGTTTTTCATATCATTTCTGGATGAAACTTTCTTTATGACTAATTTTTTATTTTGTATACGTTTACCCTGGTAAATCGAAAAATTTGAGAACTCTTTCTCATTCCCCACAACGCCTAATATAATTATATCTTGGTCGCTCTGCGACCATTTAGTATATTTTATAAACTGATAAACCAATGCAGCCTTAACTTGGTGATTCGTTGCCGCGTAACTAGATACAGACATGCTCATGCTCAAAAAAACCACAACAAAGCATACCATTTTCATCTGAATAGTTGACACAACTCGCTTCCTAATATTGATCATATAATTTAAATTGTACACTGCCAACCAAGTCCAAACATCCAGCTTGTGGCTAATTGTGGCCCATCAACTTTTTGATAAAATGGTAATCCATATTCAACAAAAATACGATTTCCCGCCAACATACCTGAAGGTGCATAAATATCTGCGGTCATCAATATGGATAGCATTTTTTTCGCTCGTAAACTAGGATCGGCTGTTGGCGCCATCAAAGGATTTAACATCGGATCGCGTCCAGAGATATTTTCTCTATACAAAGCATCTATTCTCATTCCTACAGCACAGATTTCATTGAGTGCATAATTCAACCACGTCTTAATGGTTATCTCATTACCTAACTGATAATGATTTGTATTTTTGCCAACAGGTACCGTTCCTAATCCTTGTACACCATAAAGCCAAGGCTCTGAAACTCCGAGTGCCCCCAAGCCAAGCAGTAAATCATAAGTTCCAGAGCCTAGCTGCATAGGATAAGGCAACCGGGTTGTTTTTCTCATCATTAAGTTATAGTCATGCTTATTAATTGAACCTGTGGGCAAAGAAAGCCCTAATGTTAGAAAGGCTTCATTATCACTACCGTCTTGCCTAAAGAAAACATAATTGAGTGACGCCTTAGTATCCCCAACTCCAGAGCTCTTTGTTGTAAAATGCTGTCCCGGATTCATCATGGGCATCAGACCTTGCTTTATAACCAGATCCATTTCTTTCTCAAGATAAGGCAACATTAGCATTAGCGTGAGGTTTTCTGTTGGTGCATACATTACATTGAACATATGCATATCAACAGACATACTTTTAGGGGCAATATTATAATTTGTATGGACTTGGTTTAAGCCAACTTTGCGAGTCTCTATTAAGTTTCCATCCATGTTCATATGCATGTACTTATAGGAGAACATCCATTCCCCTGCACTGTGTATATGGGAAGTTAACACATTTGCACTATAAACATTCAGTTCCGTCAGTTGCTCAATATCCATTTTTGCAAGCTCTGCTTCAGTCACAGCATGACAAATAGAGCATGACGCGTACAACCACACAGTTAGAACAATAAGGAAGTATTTTTTCATGTTTTTATCGCATAGGACTCAAGTTGATTTTGTGTAAATATTAATTGTGATGGTAACATAAAAAAATATGATTTTTTTATGTTTGGTTTGAAGCATGGCTTGAAGACTGATCTTTATTTGAGTCTATTTGATTTGGGTAATCTGTACAGGTTGGTAAGTGTTTTTCTAATAACTTGACTAAATCCTCTATTATAAAAGGCTTCATCAGAAAATCATCCATACCACAACTAAAACATTGTTCCCGAGCCTCATCCGTTCCATTTGCCGTCAAACCAATAATAGGGGTATGCATTTTCTCTGCATTACTCTCCTGTAAATGCTCAGATTTTCTAATGCCTACGGTGGCGCTAAAGCCATCCATGACCGGCATTTGGCAATCCATAAAAATAAGATCGAATTTATGTTCTTTATACGCATTGAGTGCCTCTAAGCCATTCTCTGCAATGATAAAATCACACCCAAAAGATTGCAAAACCTCGGAAACATAAAATTGGTTAACCGGATTATCTTCCACCAATAAAACATGTCCTTTGAATTGGATGTTCTCTACCTCTATCTCTTTACCAGCTTGTTGTATATTATCTTGAGTTATACTGCCCTCATTAGAGTCAATTTCACACTCAAGCGTAAACCAAAATCGACTACCTTTATTGAGCTTTGACTCAACATGCAACTCACCCTGCATTTGTGATACTATCTTTTTGCAGATAGTCAAACCTAACCCTGTGCCACCATATAGCCTGGTATCTGAATTGTCAGACTGCGTAAAAGCTAGGAATATGTCTTTTATTTTGTCCTTTGCAATACCAATTCCGGTGTCTGTCACCGAGATTTCGATGGTACTCACCTTGTCCTTAATATCAACCAAACTACAATTCACACTTATGATGCCATTAGCCGCCGTAAATTTTAGTGCATTGTTAATAAGATTAATAACAACTTGCTTAATCCGCAAAGGATCGCCCATTAAACGCACAGGGATGTTTTCACTAATGTCACACTGCAACTTAACATCTTGGGATTCCGAATCTTGCATAAAAACCTGTATCGCTTCGGTTATCGCAAGTGGAAAATCAAAAGAAATAGACTCTAGCTCTAGCTTGTCCTCTTCAATCTTTGATAAATCCAACACATTGTTAACTATTTTTAGCAAATGGGAAGTTGATTGTGAACAAGTCGAAACCAGCTTGCTTTGCTGCTGGTTTAAACTTGTCTGAGCCAGCAACCCCAACATACCTGTAATACCATTCATCGGCGTTCTGATTTCATGACTCATATTGGCCAAAAACATTGTCTTGGCTCTGTTTGCCTGTTCCGCCGCTTCTTTGGCACACGTAATCTCATGCGTTCTCTCTATTAGCGTCGTTTCTATAATATTTTCCTGCTCCACGATTTTATTTTTGAGCATCCTATCACTTTGCTCAATAATGCCTAACATGTTATTAAAGCTATTAGCCAGCAATCCTAATTCATCTTCTCGCTGCACGTCAACACGCAGACCATAGTCTTTTTTATTGGCAATTTCTGAGACTTTCGCTAAAAGTAACTCAACGGGGTGTATAATTACGCCGATGACTTTTCTGGAGACAATGATAGAAATTAAAACAGATAAAAGCAAGATGACCATCGAGGCCATTAATAGCGAGGATATTTTTGACAACAACAAATTGGGGTTAACTTTAATAACAATGGAGCCTAACGTCTCTTGGTCATAAACAATATCTCTTGACACAGACAAGCCTTTTAAGTCTAACCGCTTCTCTAACCAGGTTGCTTCACGCTCATGCTCATCTTTATGTTCTAAGCGATGACTGTAAGTCGCATGCCTTCTGCCATCATTCAAAAACACCGTTGCTTGCTCTATAAAAGGATGCGCTTGCAAAGAGTTCAGCAACTCTGCCGCCGCATCTTTATCATTAAATGAAATTGTGCTTTGGATATTAGACCCCATAATATCAGCAATAACAGTCAACTCATTTTCAACCTGCTTTTGAGTTGTTAAATACGCATTGGTAATAAATCCCGCGCAAGTCAATACTAGTACAATAATGCTATTGAATAACAATATATAAAATAATGACTTTTTGACGGAATGCTTTAAAATCATAAAATATCGAATAACCGCATATGCACACGCAAAACAGGATAAAATTTTGCTCCTCTATGGCATTCGTATCGACACCACGCTCATGAGACAATACTGTCAATTTATATCTCAATATCATAGTCAATAATCAAAGGCGCATGGTCAGAAAAGCGCTGCGCTTTGTATATAGAGGCTTTTTTTACAGAATTAGCCAAATCTGGCGTGACAACTTGATAATCAAGACGCCACCCAACATTATTATCCCAAGCACGTCCGCGATTAGACCACCAAGTATATTGATCTGGCGAGCTATCCACTTGCCTAAAAGCATCCACAAACCCGACGTTATCAAATAACTTATCCAACCAAGCACGTTCTTCTGGTAAAAATCCAGAATTTTTTTGATTGGGCTTCCAATTTTTCAAGTCAATTTCTTTATGGGCAATATTCCAGTCACCACAAACAATACAAGACTCATTTTGTTTAAGATGTTTTTTAAGTACTTTTAAATATTTATCCATGAAATCATATTTTAAGACTTGCCGCTCCTCGCCACTCGTACCAGAAGGCAAATACAAAGAAACCACTTTCAAGTTCCCAAACTCAAGGTGCATATAGCGACCTTCTATATCGGCCAACTTAAAACCTAATTTATTCACCACTTTATCTGGCTTTTGCCGGCTAAAAATTCCCACACCACTATAACCTTTTTTCTCAGCAGGTTGATAATAGCAATGGTAGCCATTAAGCTGAAACATCTCTTTTTCCAGAATGCTCATATCTGCTCTGACTTCTTGCAAGCAAATCACATCGGCATCTTGTGCTTCCAGCCACTCAAACATGCCCTTTTTTTGTGCAGCTCGAATACCATTCACATTAATTGTAATCACTTTAACCATTTAACTACCCCACAACTTAGCCTTTGAATTTGACACCGATGTCACAACTATGATATCAAATCATTGAAATACCCACTTAGAAAAATATAATAACAAAATACAGGGTGAGCCCATCAATGGAAACATACCAACACGATTTTATTGAATTTATTATACAAGAAAACGCACTACAATTTGGTGAGTTTACTTTAAAATCCGGTAGACAAAGCCCTTACTTTTTCAATATTGGTCACTTATGCTCAGGACAAGCACTCATAAAACTGGGGCAGTTTTATGCCCTTGCCTTAAATAACAGTCAAGTGACTTATGATGTGCTATTTGGCCCAGCCTATAAAGGGATCCCCCTCGCAGTCGCAACCAGCATGCAATTAGCAGAGCAATATCAAAAAAATATACCCTATAGTTTTGACCGCAAAGAAGCCAAAAGACACGGCGAAGGTGGCATGGTTGTAGGGGCGCAGCTCGCCCAGAAACAAGCTATGATTATTGATGATGTGATCACCGCAGGCACGCAAAAACGACTGGCTATCGAGTTCATTAAAGAAAATGGTGGTAACGTATCAGGCGTAGTGATTGCTTTAGACAGACAAGAAAAAGCAGAAAATAGTGATATGTCCTCTGTACAACAATTAGAAAAAACTTGCCATATACCTGTTATCTCAATTGCGAACTTAGATAATGTGATTACTTATTTAAAACAATATCCTAATGAACACAAACAACATCTCGAAACGCTAACCGCTTATCAACAAAAATATGGCATTGCTTAACCAATAATATACATCAGGGATGATATGAAAAACATTACATTAAAATCACTAGCCTTAATGAGCATACTCGTACCCAACAGCATGATGATAGGCTTGCAAGCAGCGGAGAAGCCTCAATACTACCGCTTCAAAGATGAGTCAGGACGCTATATCGTCAGCAATATACTACCCCCTGAATATGCCAATAAAGGCTATGATATAATATCCACGCGTGGCAATGTCATTAAACATATTGCCCGCAAAAAAACAGCCACTGAAGCTGAACTCGAAAAATCTAAAATACAATCACAAAAACAAGCTGAGTTGCAAAAATCCCAAGCCCTAAAACAACGAGCGGCGCAACGTAAAAAAGACCAACTGTTACTACGCATGTTTTCATCCATATCTGATATTGAGCGCAGCCGCGACGAGAAAATCAGCGCTATCGAAGTATTAGAAAGTATTACACAAGATAATATTAAAAGACAAAATATCCAACTAGAAAAATCTCAGGCACGCGCGGATTTATCACAAAAAAATGGCGCAAAAATCTCCAAACTATTACAAAGCCACCTTGAAAAAACCTCTGCTAACATACAAGATAGCCAAGATTTCCTAACACGCAAACAAAAAGAGAAAGAACAAATCAATCGAAAATATAATATCTTGATCGAACGATTTGAAAAATTGAATATCAATAAACGCACCGAAGACGCGTTATAAATATTGGCGGACATGATGGGTTTAAACAGCCTCTCCCAGAGCTTTATAAAAAAATTGAGCATCAGCAAACAATATTCCCGGACAATTTGTGGCTATGTTATATGGGTAGAGTAAGCTATAATAGCTGATTTATTTTATCCTTGAGAAGTTTTATGATTTTTTCCAATATTCGAACAACTACAGAAACAGAACAACCACAAATTAATAACGCGGCTAAATTTAGCGCATATATTCAAGCTGCAAATGAGAACGAAACAAAAGATTTAAAAATCTTTTTAAAAAAAGTAACGACTTTAGAGGGTAGTTGGGTCCATTATGAAAATAATGACACTTCTGAGGCAACTTCCATTCTCTCCCCAATGATGAATAAGAAAAGCGCGCAAAAAGAGCTTGATAGAATTTCAAAGTCATATCCAAATCTTGTGGTTCCAAAGCTATACATGTCTACAAGCAAAAAAGAGCAATATAGACTTGTGTTCAAGCCTAAAGATGCAAGCATTCTCATGGAGCAAGAGAATGCTAAAAAAAACCCTTTTCGAAAACCTTGATAGAAATGAAATCCGTTTAAAACCTCAAACCATATAGAGATTGCAAAATAATTATAAGCCCCTCGAAAATTTTCACCTCTTTAGGGGCAAACAATGACAGGAATATAAAAATGCTTCTATCAGCCCATGAGCATACTGTAGGTTCAGTAGTTTGCGATCAGGAAATACAAAATAAAATTGATATTTTATTAGCACTTAAACAAAATCTCTCCTTTATGAGAGAAGTTCAAGATAATCCTGCCTTTCACTTACAACTTTTAACAGAGCATTACGAAACTCAAGTTAAAGATCAAGTCTGGCTAAGGAAGACCTTTGAGGATCTTAAACAAACTAAAAGAGGAATACTGTCACAAGACAATTGGTTGAAGCAGCAGCTTTTGAATCTAAAGTTGTACACCTGTGAATATAGTGAAGTTAGATTTGATCAAAGTTATCGATGTTATGAATTTTATCTTCAACTAACCCAGCAAAACAGAGGTCAGAGAAAAAAATCGATAGAGGAAGCTTTTGCGGAGGCGCTTCGAAATACAAAACATCTAGAACATTACCAACAGGCTCAATACGGTGATACGGTTGTCTATTCAAATCAAGAAAATACGACGCATATTGGGATATACATTGGGTTATTTTTAGATTGCCACTATGTTCTGTCTAAATTTGGTCAGCATAACATCATGATTCATCCCATAGAGGGGGTTCCTGAAGGTTATGGGAAGGCTAACTGTTATCGATCGCTTATAAGGCTTCATTTAAATGAAAAGCTACTTATGTCCCTGGTAGATAGCGCTATGCTGCCGTTTAAAGAAGAGTTGATTCAAATTATTCGCCCAGACATAAGTATATCAAAACAACCCTCTTATTTACCGTTACACCATCATTCATCTACTAGCAAACAATCCACGATAGAATCATGTGATAAAATAATTGCGGACACCTCACAATCAAGTCGTAGATATTATTGTTCAATCCTGTAAAATCTGCAACCTAAATAGTCCCTGGTGCTAAATTAAAAACCAAGTGAATTATGCAATTTACTTTATGTGAGAACCCGCAAAATACCGTGTCTTTTCTTACAGTTTTATAAGAATAGATGTAGAGACTTTACATAAAAACTCCAAATCTGAGGCGCTTACATGGTTAGTTCACATTCAAACAAAAATGTCGTTCATCGAGTACAAGGCAATTTCCCGGCTCGCTTTGCTTCGTTATCTTGCTCCTCTAAAGTTTTTGTGATCGCCGAGATCGCTTCGCTTTGAGGTTGCTGTCGTAAAATATTCTGAAGATTTTCATGGAATGTATCCCATATTGAATCATAGTCATTTTTTTCCTCAAGCAAGGCTTTCTCTGCCTCTTTAATAGCGGTTAGTACTATATTTTTGAGCTCATTATTGCCTACATCAAGCGCGTTAGAAAAATTTTTGACTGTGGTTAATTGATCTAAAGTGGTACGTTGTTCTATATTCAGCTTGCTCGCATCAATTGATAATTTTCCAGTTTTCTCTAGCTTTTTTGTACAAAAATCAAAAGTAGAAACATTTTTTTCAAATTCCTTCTTTCTATATATTTTAAACCCTGGCAATTTAATAGGTCTCATATAGAACGTACGGTCAAATGTGTAATTTTCATGTACTGGAAACTCAACGCCTAGCTTCTTGGCTTTCGCTATTATATCGGCATTTAGATTTAATATTGATTCTTCTTCTATTAGTTGACATTGTATGAGATGAAGATTATCAATGACCACTTTTACCCTGTCTTTGCTAATTGACTCATCTCCAATCCGCATTGTCTGAAGTAGGTTATTGAGAGTATTCTGCGGTAAGTGGGTGGATGCTCCAGTAAGAATAGCACAACGTAGCACAGAATCAGCAATCATTTCAGCATTGATATATGACCCATACTCATTTTCTAGCTCAGCAGTTATTTTTTCTCTCAAGTGCTTGTCCCATAAATTTTTTGGGAGTATTCCTTTTGTTTTAAGCTCATAAAAGTTTTGCACCTGAACTTGAGCTGGAACAAGGCTCTGATAGTGTTGCTCTAGTAAAGCATACATTTTAGTACAAATGATGGCGGTATTAACGGTAATAATATCCACTTTAGGATGCAACCCTGATAATGTGCTTATTGCTTTGTTATAGTGACCACTATGGCAAATATTTTGATTCTCTGAATTTAGATCGACTTCATTCCCATTATTATCTAAATTATATCCGCGCTCCATCTCATAGAACATTTTCACCAAGATATTTGCTTTGTCGACATTTGAAAGTTTAATTTTATTACAGTTCTTTCCCTCTTTCAGAGAACAACGTTTTAAAGCGTCATCATCTTGAATAACTGCCCAAACCAAAGCTAGTCCTAACGTAATAGGTGCGCCACTTCTACTATCTTCAAATCGTTCAAATTTATTTGTATCCAATATTCTGGTGATAGCAGTTTTGGCTGACTTGAGCTTAAGCTTACAATGCGCTTCAAACTGACATTCATCTTCTCTCAAGTTTAGAACAAACTCTTTAAGCTTTATGTTATATTCAGTGATAAAGTTCTTTACTAAAGGGTGAACAAGTAAAAATCTCAGCTTCTTTCTTGCTTTCTCAGCGTATTGATTTATATTTTTATCTGATAAATTGGCATCTGCCCATTTACTGAGTGTTATTCGAAAATCGTCGTTTTTTTCACGACTTGGGTAAATATCTGGTAGATATTGTCCCACTAGTGCTAATGTTGATCTACTGATGCTTTGATGGATGGATACTTCGTGTGTTGATTGGTTTGTATTGATCTGTATTTCCTGACCTTCATCCTGCATTTCATCGTTTTGAAGCATTGCATTTAACACACCACCAAACTCTAGGAAAATTGCAACGACTTCTGGATAGCCATGTGCATATGCACAATCAGTCGGTGTATCATCATCGTCATCTTGCTGCTCAAAAAGAATACCTATTTGTTCTTCAGTTAAAACGTCGAGTACGAATAATGCAAGATCTGTATTTCCACTACGTGCAACCCCATGCAAGATATTCATGTGTGTACTATCACGTACCATTAAGTCAGGGTTTAAATCATGAATTAAGCTTATCAGTAACTCAAAACGATTATGAAGCGCTGCTTCGATAACCATATAGTCATCAAAATTAGTGGGATTGTTTATATCTAACAAACCAGCTTTATAATAATCAAGATAACGCTGTATAGAACTCTCGCAGTTACAATAAATTGCATCAATAAAATGTTCAATGTTTGTTATTGGTGCAAATCCCAAATTCTCATCAACAAGGTAAGTCGCTATTTCACGGGCCTTATAGCTTAAGGTATTAATGGTAAAAGCATCATATTCTTTTATACGTGACTGATCAAAAGACTTTTTGACAATTAAGTCACTGATTGTATATCCATACTTATTGACGCGTAGGCACATATTTTGCCTTTCATGATCGTTAAGGCTATCAAACAATACTTTGACCATTTCGGGCAAGTGTAAAGAGATTGCAAGCATCACCGGTGTGTTTCCTTGAACATCACGTACAAATTGATCAGCTTCGTACTCTAGAAGAAGTTCTACCATTGCGATGTTGTTTGCAGCTGCAGCTTCATGAAGTGCCGTCCAACAGAAGTGACCTTCTGTTAATTCTGTATTAGCCTCTTTGTTTAATATGAGTTCAGCCTGTTCGCAGGCAAGTTTATCATCCATAGTAGCAAGTAAGTGTAATAATGTATTACCTTCATCATCTACTCTGGCGTTTATATCAAGCTCATCATCTAGTTCGAAGCTGTATAATAAAAGATGGTTTTCGAGCGTAGGATTATCAATAGTTCTATCAATTGCTTCATAGTATTCTTTAAGCCCAAAAGTGTTGTCCTTGGCGCGCTTTCTAGAACTAGTATTAGTCTCATCTCTCTTTCGCTTAACCATTTTTTTACCTTGCAAAATCAAATAATGTCGTCATCTAACCGTGACGTCAGAATTATGACTAATATTGCTGTGTAAAGTCAATTAATTAGAAGCTAAAGATCAGCTAACCTGATAGAAGGAAGAAATTATATTATAAACGGATAGACTCCGGGGCACTGGTTCACTTCGACTCTTAGGATTACGCTAATATGTTCAATGAAAATACATCATGCCAAGACAGCCTTGTGGTTATGATCCCTAATGTAACAGCCGGCACTACTTTTGTTGTGAAATGTTTTTTCATAAAATTATGCACGACCCACTGCGCATCCAAGGTTCTCTGCAATGGCTCTTTACCTTTGGCATATGTGTTGGTTTTTCTACGATAAGTCGAGTTGTTTCTTCTCAAGGATGCATTATAAGCTTCGACATGATTAGCATGAATCTCCTTATCTGAAATATTTTGAACTGTTTCTGGACGCTCAGGTTGAGCTGAAATATATTTTTTCTTTTTCCTGCCACGTTTGGTATTTTGAGAGTCTTTAACTTTCATTCTCACTTTCACACCTTTTCGTAAGGTTTTTTTAGGCCTGCCACGTTTCCCAGTATGAACAGCCTCATGATAAAGTTCAAAAAGAATATTACCATAGGAATGGGCATGTAATAACTTACTTCTTTCCCGCAACCTGAAAACTACCATAAAAGCCTATAATCTGCCTAGGATCTTTGCTAAAGCGAACCGTCTCATCATACTTTTTTTGCCACGCATCTTCTGTGGTGCCTTGCTCAAGATCAGTTTGTTTAAATGCATTTAAAGCTTCTAATAACTTTATTTTCTGTGCTTCTTTCCAAAGAATAGGTTGATTTAACCCACAGTTTATAATCTCAAACCCTGCCTGATGACATTCATAAAATAGCTTCATGCCAATGTCACCATCACGATCTTGTCCGTCTACTTCTTTTCTAGGTGAAATTAATTCCGGCATATACCCTTGCCATGCAAAAGTGGGTGGGTAAGCAAACATATGACTGATGATGCCCTCTTCACCAACATAAATACCACCATCATTTAGATTCTCATAATATGCTTTAATTGCTTTGCGTGGGCTATGAAGATGATGTAACAAAAAACGACAGTAGATTAAATCATACCTCTCACCTAATTTTTCAATATCATAGGCAGAAAGCACTTTGGTCTCAACATTGGATAAACCGCTTTTTTCGACACGTTGCTTCGCAACACTCAATTGCTCAGGACTATTATCAAGCGCCGTAACATGCCCCTGATCCCCAACTTGCCCAGCCATCCAAGCGGTCATGACACCTGCGCCACACCCAACATCTAAAACCTTCATACCCTGTGTTAAGCCCGCCTCCAACAAGAATTGCTGTGTGCGCGTATTATATGATTCATCCAAAATATCATAACTAAGCCCTTCTTCGCCTATCTCAAAATCATATTTTTCTTCTGTCATAATCTATGCTCTCTGTTTTAAGATTCGCTGTTTCAAAATCAATCAGTTGATAATATTAATATGTAAAAAAAACGGCGGATTATATTCCGCCGTTTTTAGTTTCAAAAATCCTCAACCCTATTTTAAATCAAAGCGATCGAGCCTCATCACTTTTACCCACGCATTGACAAAGTCTTTGACAAATTTATCTTCGACATCTTTAGCCGCATAGACTTCTGCAACCGCACGCAGCTCAGAGTTCGAGCCAAAAATCAGATCGACAGAGGTGGCTTTCCATTTCAGCGCATCCGTGCCACGCGTACGTCCCTCGTAGATATTGTCCGTATTAGGAACTCTTTTCCACTCAGTAGACATATCAAGCAAATTTACAAAAAAGTCGTTGCTCAATGTCCCTGGTTTTTCGGTTAAAATGCCATTGCTCGTATTATCTGCATTCACATTCAATGCCCGCATACCACCCATCAACACAGTCATCTCAGGCACAGTGAGCGTCAATACATTTGCGCGCTCTATAAGCATATCGATAGGTGCGCGAGCATTATCTTTGCTGTAGTAGTTTCTAAACCCATCTGCAAACGGTTCAAGCACCGCAAAAGAAGGCTGGTCAGTATGCTCTTGTAATGCGTCTGCTCTACCCGGACTAAATGGAACGTGAATATCCAGGCCTCTTTGCTTGGCTGCCGCCTCTATCGCGGCGGCGCCAGCCAACACAATCATATCTGCAAGTGATATTTTTTTATTGTCTGATTGCGCACTATTAAACTCTGTTTGAATAGCATCCAAACCTGAAAGAACTTTTGTGAGCTCACTTGGATTATTCACAGGCCAATCTTTTTGTGGTGCTAGCCGAATACGCGCGCCATTTGCACCACCACGCATGTCCGTACCACGAAATGTCGCCGCGGATGCCCAAGCGGTCTTAACAAGCTCAGGAATTGTTAGTTTTGATGCCAGCACTTTGGCTTTCAAGCTTTTTATATCATTCCCATCGACTAAATCAAAGTCAACTTTTGGAATGGGATCTTGCCAAGTTTGTTCTTCACTAGGCACCTCTGAACCCAAGTAACGTGCTCTAGGCCCCATATCACGATGCATTAGCTTAAACCAAGCTTTTGCAAAGGCTTGTTCAAACTCCTGAGGATTACTCTGAAATCTCTTAGCAATTTCCTTATAGCTTGGATCGAATTTTAGTGATAAATCTGTTGTGAACATAATAGGCGCATGTCTTTTAGCACTATCGTGCGCATCTGGCACAAGCTGTGAAGCACTGTCTGTACTAGGTATCCACTGTGTCGCACCTGCTGGACTCTTAGTTTGCACCCACTCAAAATTAAATAGATTATCCAAATATTGCGTCGTCCATTTTTCTGGACTGCTCGTCCAAGCACCTTCCAAACCACTGGTTAACGTGTCTTCGGCATTACCTTTACCACACTTATTATGCCAACCCATACCTTGTTCTTCTAGGCTGGCAGTCGCAGGCTCAGGCCCAAGACATTCTGTGGGATTGACTGCACCATGTGCTTTACCAAATGTATGACCTCCTGCGATGAGCGCGACAGTTTCTTCATCATTCATACCCATTCGCTCAAATGTTTCACGAATATCTTTTGCTGCGGCAAGTGGATCTGGCTTACCATTGGGTCCTTCAGGATTGACATAAATCAGTCCCATCTGCACAGCAGCCAAAGGTTTTTCAAGCTCTCTATCTCCACTGTAGCGCTTATCATCTAAGAATTGGGTCTCTGGCCCCCAATAGACTAAATCTGGCTCCCAGTCATCCATACGACCACCCGCAAAGCCATATGTTTTGAATCCCATTGATTCGAGAGCAACATTTCCGGTGAGCGCCATTAAATCTGCCCAAGAAACGTTTTGCCCGTATTTTTGCTTGATAGGCCAAAGTAAGCGGCGTGCTTTGTCTAAATTCGCATTATCTGGCCAGCTGTTAAGGGGTTCCAATCTCTGTTGACCACCGCCTGCACCACCGCGACCATCTGTAATACGGTAAGTCCCAGCGCTATGCCAAGCCATTCGGATAAAAAATGGGCCATAATGTCCATAATCGGCTGGCCACCAATCCTGTGAGGTTTTCATGATTGTTTCAATATCTTTCTTGAGTGTCTCAAGTTCAATGCTTTCAAAAGCCTTCGCGTAGTTGAATTCTTTGTCTAAGGGGTTGGACTCAGTCGCATGTTGACGAAGTGGCTGTAAGTTGAGTTTTTCTGGCCACCAAAACTGGTTAGGTTTAGGCTCGCCTTTTGCCATGGCAAAACTTGATGCCGGCATAACAGCCAAACTGACCGTCAAGCCAACTATTAAAGATACTTTACTATGTGATTTCAAAGTTTTCTCCCTAAATTAGAATATATATCCCTAAATTTATAAATTACAGCAATTCTACCTGGCTACATCCAATACGAAAATACTGAGGGTCAAGCCATTTTTCGCCTAAATTTGAACGAACCAAGTCAATATATTCATAAGCTTGTTCACGCGTTCTAATGCCTCCAGCGATTTTGAGTCCGACTTTTTGCCCTGTTTGCTGCTCATGTTGCTTTATGGCACTTATAATCGCCGTTGCAGCCAAAATAGTGGCACCAGGCACTGTTTTTCCCGTTGATGTTTTGATGAAGTTAGCACCATGTTGACACAAGAGTAAGCTAATATCTGCGATTAACTCCGGTGCCTGTAAGACGCCGGTTTCAATAATATATTTTAGTGTAATATTATCCCCCACTGCCTCTTGGCAATGCTCCGCAAATTGAATCATATCGGCTTCACTGTGTTGGCTAAGCCATTTACCATAAGGGATCACGATATCAAGCTCTGACACATTCAATGATATCGCGTGCAAAATATCTGATTCTAGCTGTGGCCACTCGTATAGACCATGCGGGAAATTTAATACCGTTGTAATAGGTATTTTCTGACAGGACAAACAGCCTTGAACCGCCTCAACATGTTGCGGATAAACACAAACACTGGCTGGCTTAATGTCCATTTTATTGATTTTCTGACAAAACAATTTGATGTCTTTGTGATGTATATGCTCGTTGAGAAAAGTAACATCCAAATATCTTTGCAACCCGTCCATGGGATAATCACCTTTTAACTAAAATACAATATTTAATGTAGGGTCGACTTTAAGCATCATTTGCTTAAATGATTCCTGGATTCTTTGTAATACGGCTTCCGAACTAGCTTCAAAGCGTAAAACCAGATTAGGGGTTGTGTTAGACGCTCTTACCAACCCCCATCCATCCACAAACTCTACCCTTAAACCATCCACCGTAATGATCTTTTCTTGAATAAACTGATGGGATTGCTTTAAGCTTTCAATAAAGGCAAATTTCTTTTCATCCGCAAGTGGAATATTAATTTCTGGTGTATTGAATGCTGTAGGATAGTGTGCAATTCGTTCCGCTAATGTTTTGTACGGTATTTCATTCGCTAATATTTCAAGTAAAATTGCCGCAGAAAAACAAGCATCATCAAACCCAAACCAACGGTGCTTGAAAAAGAAATGACCACTCATTTCCCCAGCCAAAGGCGATTTTAATTCTTTCATTTTACGTTTAATCAAAGAATGGCCTGTTTTATACATAATCGCCTGACCACCTAGCTGCTCAATATACTGCCCTAAATGCTGAGTACATTTGACATCATAAATGATGGGCGCATTAGGCTCTGCTCGTAATACTTCTTCGACAAACAGCATCATAATTTTGTCCGGCCAAATAATATCACCCTCATGGGTCACAATGCCTAAACGATCGCCATCACCATCAAAAGCCAAACCCAAATCCGCTTTGTGTGCTTTGACCTGCGAAATTAAATCTTGCATATTTTTAGGCTGACCGGGATCGGGATGATGATTGGGGAATGTGCCATCCACATCACAATATAAGCCAATAAATTCAACCCCCAATGCTTTGAATAGTTTTTCAGCAATACAGCCAACCACACCATTGCCACAATCCATTACAACTTTTAAACGTTTTTTGATATTAATACGCGTTGTAACGGCTAATATATAATCTTCGATGATATTTTTTTCACAACGCTGGCCACTACCTGATTCAAAGTTTTTCGCGACAATTGCCTCATACAATGCCTGAATGCCCGCTTCTGCTAAAGACACGCCATTCAGCACCATTTTAAAACCGTTGTAATCAGAAGGGTTATGGCTACCCGTAATCATAATGCCCGTATGTGTATTAAAATGTTCACACGCAAAATATAAAACGGGCGTTGGCACCATGCCAAGGTCAATCACATCAACTCCCGAATCACACAAGCCCTTGGTCAAGCTTTTTTTCAAGCGGTCTCCCGTCAAACGACCATCCCGAGCCACTATCACTTCTTGTCGGTTTTGCGCAATAGCAGCGGTTCCAAAAGCACGCCCTAATAAATAGGCAAGCTCTACAGTCAAATTCTCATCCACAACCCCTCGTATATCATAGGCTCTAAAAACAGATCTATCGATATGAACGGTGTGGTTTTGTTCAATGGTTAAACTACTCATGCTGACTTCCTTCTTGTGTTTATCTTCCTAGGCATTGTATTTTTTATCTAGTGTTGCCCCGTGTGCCCAAAACCACCCACACCACGCTCAGAGACTTCAAATGCCTCAACAATTTGAAATGCGGCCTTTGCCACAGGTACAAATACCAATTGTGCAATGCGAGCACCGACTTCAATCACAAATGGCTTATCACTACGATTCCAAAGAGACATTTTGATTTCACCCTGATAATCAGAATCAATTAATCCGACTAAATTTCCTAGTACAATTCCGTGTTTATGCCCTAAACCAGAACGTGGTAATATCATCGCCGCTAGTGCCTCATCTCCCATATGAACCGCAATACCCGACGGTACTAGGGTAGACTTTCCTGGCTCCAACACAAAGGGGGCATCAATACAGGCGCGTAAATCCATACCTGCGGAACCATCCGTCGCATAGGCTGGCATTGGGATTTCTTCGCCAACGCGAGGATCTAATATTTTAAGCTGTATTTTGGGTCTCATATTCTTCTCTTATATTTTTTAGTAGTTGTATTGCAACTTGGTATTTATTGGCTTTGGGGATAATATGTTGCCCAGTAAGCGTCAACACACTTAGCTGATTATCATCGCTATCAAACCCAATGTCTGCTTTAGAGACATCATTAACGGCAATCATATCAATTTTTTTATGAATTAATTTTTCCCTTGCAAACATATCAATATTTTGTGTTTCTGCGGCAAAGCCCACACAAAACGGTTTGTTTTCTTGGGCAGCCACTGCACTTAATATATCAATGTTTTTGACCAGACAAAATGGATAAATACCATTGTGTTCTTGTTGCTTTTTAATTTTATGCTCATAAATTTCTTCGAATTTAAAATCGGCAACCGCCGCGCAGCTGATAAAAATATCTGGTTGCGAAACGGACATCACAGCATTATACATTTGCTCTGCTGACTCAACACTAATGATATTGACCCCCTCGGGTGCATTCAAATGTACAGGACCAGACACCAGCGTCACCTTCGCGCCCAAATTTTTTGCGGCTTGCGCCAAAGCAAAGCCCATCTTACCAGAACTTTTGTTACTCAAAAATCGAACGGGATCTAAATATTCGCGAGTAGGGCCGGCGGTAATCAATATATGCTTTTTTTTAAAAATAAGCTTATCGGCTAAATAACTGGGTTGCCTTTGCTGAATCGACAGTATAATTTGCTCCGGCTCTAACATCCGCCCCCAGCCATAATCACCACAAGCCTGTACACCACATTCCGGCCCCAATATATAGGCACCTTGCTGCTTTAAAATATCCACATTGCGCTGGACACTGGGATGCGCCCACATTTGCTGGTTCATTGCGGGTGCAATCCATATATTAGCCTTAGTTGCCAAACACAGTGTCGATAACAAATCATCTGCAAACCCTTGAGCCAAAGCCGCTAAGCGGTTCGCTGAGCAAGGAGCAATTAAAATATTATCAGCCCACTTCGCAAGCGAGATATGTCCCATAGCCGCCTCAAAATCCTTATCAAAGAGCTTTTCATATGTTGGGTGTCCCGATACCGCTTGTAAGGTCATCGGGGTAACAAATTCTTTGGCACCGGATGACATAACAACGCGCACATCAAAATGACATGTATTTTTAAGCATTCTAACTAATTCTGGGGTTTTATATGCTGCTATTCCACCTGTCACCCCAAGTAACCAATTTCCTTTGGTTTGATTCTGACTTTTATTCATAATTTGTCAGTTGCCCTTATGATAAATAATCTTGAAGTAAGATAGCACGCTTTGGTACCATATAGAATCATGCGGCATTATTTTCATGCCAAATGACAAGTTTATATTGCGTGAGTTGTCAGAATTTGGTATAAAGTCTGGCTCAATCGCACAACTATTTTATATTTGAAGGGGAAGTCATGACAAGAGCATGCATGGTAACCGGCGTTGGTACTGCTCGAGGCAATCATGTTGCCCACTGTAACAAGAAAGTGAAACGCAAGTTTAAAGCCAACATTCGCTGGAAACGATTTTGGGTGGAAGACGAAAAGCGCTGGGTTCGCTTAAGAGTATCCAGCAGAGGTATGCGTACTATCGATAAAAAAGGCATTGAGACTGTGTTGGCAGACTTACGCCAAAAGGGTCAGAAATTTTAATTAGGAGTTCGTTATGGCGGATAGTATTAATATCATCATGCGTTCAACAGAATCTAGGTTCTTTTATAGCACTAAAAAGAACAAACGCAACAAAGAAAAGCTTAGCTTAAAGCGTTATGATCCTGTAGTCAGAAAGCATGTTGAATTTGTAGAAGAGAAAATGAGATAGCCTATTTATTTAGGCTCAGATTTATTGCTGAGAGCTTTGCTCCCATCGCACTCAGCAACAAATTTTACCCCTACCTTTCTAAATTTCCATTTACCTCCACTGCCATTTTAGTCAGTAAATGATTCTCTGCATTTAGCCGATAAGAAAACATAGTACTATTTTTGAGAAAATCACCTATGTCGACTAAAGCACTAACAATTCATTTGGCTTACATCATTGTAATTTGCACCCTTTTGGGAATGCTGTATATGCAACGTGATTTTTTTGAGTCACAAGCAGACGCCACCAACAATGAACAAGCTGAAGCACAACAAAAACTAACCCAGCTCACAGAAAAATTTGACACCCTACAAACTGACTTTGAAGCCTTGCATCAGAAAAAAAATCCAACAGAACAAAGCCTGTACTATCAAGAACGGTTTGAAACTTTAGAAGTTAAGCATAATGCCTTAAAAATTATCTGCGAGCACGATAAAGCCGAGCTAGATAATTGCTTAGACAAGCAGCCTAGTGAGACAAGCCAAATATTAGATAATGCAAGCGAAAGCACCCATCCTATACAGCTACTCAACAAGCGCTTGGAAAGGCGAAAGCAGGCATTAGCCCAAGAGCTTGATGAACCTACTGAGAATGAATACGAGGATCCTGCACAATATGCAAGTCCAGAAACAACCAAACCCGAGCCACAGCCTGAACTCGTTGAGCCAGCACCCATAGCGCTAGAACCTCAGCCTGAGCCTGTTGCACCAACACCAATAGAACTAGAGCCTCAGCCTAAACCTATTGCGCCAGCGCCTCTAGAACCCGCATCACAGCCTGAAGCGACTGAGCCTGCAAAAGTAAAAGAGACAAGTCATCATAAAACTAAGATATACCAATGCCCAAGCGCCGATACCATAAACAGTCACCTTGCCACAGGCAATTTTATAGAAAACAATATTACCTGGTGGTTAGATTTCAGTTTTAGACCGATTCATTCAAATGAAGAAGTCAAAGCAACTTACAAAACGCTTTTTTCTGGAAAATTTATGGACTGCTATTATCGTATCGGCCCCAAAGATTCAGATGATGTTGTTAATGGCATTTGGATCGTTATAAAAGGCGCCGCTAAAAACTATACATTTTTGCCCAGCGATAATTGGAAAGATTGCGATATAGAAGGCTGTACTAAAATCTGTGAAAAAGAAGATGACTCAGCCTGTGAGTTTGGGCTGGAGGCTAAAAACTAACATGTATTAGCAAGTGCATGTGTGATGCCTGTCTTTTTGGTTGTTTACCGGAACCTCACGGTCCTCCCGTATAAGTAACAAATATCACGCGCTCATCCAAAAAAGACAGTTGCATAGCATCCATTCTCGATGCTAATTTTCACGAACTTATTTGAGTACAGATAAATGGACTTGCCATGCTGAATACAACAATAACCCCAAATGCTCTGAAAGTAGGTGATATACTCTTAACGCGTGATAAAACACATGACTTTTTCAGGCACATCAGTATTGTGATTGAAGCAGATTCCCACCACAATCGCTACCAGGTTGCCCACTATAGAGGAATAGGAGATATTAATTGTTTAACAGTTAATCCATTAGTGCCACAAGAAGTCTTAGATAAACTTAACATCGAGTATCATGTCTTTAGACTACAAGATCAACAGCAAGCTCAAAAAGCCATTACAATAATAAGTAATTGGGTAAGGTGGGCAGTCCCATTTGATCGCAAAGGCCTGATCCAGTACGGCTTATCACTCGAGCCAAAATATTATGATATGATCCCACATCTATTCAATAGCCCACCGCCCCCTCAAACGCACACAAGCTACAGCCAAGAACAGGTCAATAAATCTAACCTTGAATTTAAGCAGTATTATATGGATGTTGCAAAATATGCAGTAAGGCGTGAGATCTGTCCGAGACGACCCAAATTACCTATAGCAGACACAAGAGGGTTTAATTGTTTGCAAGGCATGTTATTAGCGTTTCAAATTTCTTATATTGAAAAGTTTGTTCAATCAAAACCCAATCAATGGCTTGCCAACAAACATACTGAACGTTTTGAGTCTGTACAAATTGCGTTAAGCTCTGATTTTAAGCATAATACGTTTATCACAGCCATTCCACCAGCATTCCAATTATGGGCTAAAAAATGTGCGGTTGATACTTTTAGATATGCTTTGGAGCAAGACACAAATCACATTGACTCCTTAGGACTGTTAAAAGTGCATTCTCAATGTGACTTATCAAAAGAGCAGACTCAAGAAAATAAAGATCAACTTAATGCATTTCAATCACGTTTAAAACAAAGCGGTATCGCTAATAGACAAAGGCTTCTTGAAGAAGTCATTATTCCATCATTAAAATGCCAGCCCAGGGAAATAGATGGCCTCGGTGCAAATAAAATAAAACGCAAAACAGCTGATATGTTAGCACAAGCTGAGGCTCGGCAATACCTTGCTAATTTTAATTCACTTCAAAAAAGAACGCATAGTGTAGGCGTGAAAATATCCAATACCTCCACCCAAGTAACAAAAACACTAAACTAATCTGCTCCTACTTTCCCGGGCACAAAGCTACGTTGCATAATACATACAGAATAACAATAGTATTATTATGGGCACGGAAAACTCACTGGAACTTCACCAAATTTAGTACCTTGCTCGCAAGGAATCTGGTCGAGGTGCCCGCATATATTACCATGAGTATATGGCTCTGCTTAATATTACAACTTTCATCAAATGCCTGGTGAGCACAACAATAAAGTGAGTATACACTCTATCTCTCTAGCAATATGGATGTTGAATTTTGAAATGAGAATATTTTGACAGCTCGTATATTTCAATATTCTTTAATGTTTGAAATATACGATCCGCCGGTCCTTTCCCAACATTGGAAGAGAAAAATAATTCGCTTCACTTATCAAATAAGTAAAAACTATATATACTTAATACCCACTCGCTTTTCTATAGCATCCTCTTGCTGCTCATCTTGCTCATCAGATAAGCTGATACCTGATTGATAAGCATACAAAACAGGGCTTTCTGGCGAACTAAACTCATCATCAAAATCAGGTAAAGATTGCCACGCATGTGGTTCCTTATACTCAGGATACTCAGGCCACACACCTTTAGGCAAACTCATTCTTAAAAAATTAACAATAAATTCATCTAATATTTTTGTGATTTTCCCCTTCGAAAATTTATGCTCTGAATCATCTGACATACGACTTAAAATATCTTCTTGGATTTCATTTGCCTTGTCACCAAATAACATGTCAAACAAAAAGACATGCTCTGCTTTGTTATTAAGCCTTAAAAAGTTCATATACCCATAAAACTCATCTACTTTTTTATCTACAAATAACGCTTGCAAATGCTGCACATCATCAAGCTCTATGGTTATTAATCGATTAGTACCTTTTGTAAAATCTGCGTGATAATCAACACCAAATAATTTCAGTCTAAAGCAACAAGCCTCTAAGTCTTGGCTGTCCATTGGAAAAGAAAAACGCAAATGCTTTCCTTTTGTCACGACCTTTGTTTCTGGCTCTATTTTGATAGAGCCACTATTTATCTCAGGTCTGTGTCCTGTTAATAAATATAAGTATTCTTGCAGGTTTTCAGGAGTAACACTCTCTTCATCCTTACCTTGCACCTCATGATACATGTCGCTCAGGGACTCTGGTGCTTTGCCTGTAGGCCATAAAGTTGATTTAATATTTGACTGTATAAAATCAAACATCAAACTTTCTAGGCTATCTTTCAGGTTGGCTTTTGTTTTATCTTTACCTACCCAGCCCAACTGTTGATTCTCTCTAATGCGATCAATAATGGCTTGAACCATCTCCCCACCTTGCTCTCCTGCCAATATTCGCATGAGAAAATATTTGTCTATATCTGATGCAAAATTTTGTGACTTAGAATTTCTTGATTCTGCCTGATTATATCGACCAACAAACAAAGATCCCAAACAAGTAAAATTTCCTGGGGTTAATGTCGTAATATATTCATATGTGTGGTGATCAATGCCTTGCTTGAAAAAATCAAAGGGAACAGACCATAATTTTAGATGGCTCTGAATATTAAGCTGCTCTTTTTTGCTAGAGGAAACAAAACGTAAATGTGGGCCTTTGGGGTTTTTTGGGTCGGATATAATTGCTATTGTTCGCTCACTATACTGAGGCATCTGCCCCAGCAAACAAAATAACATTTCTTTTTCTGTTGCGAATTTTGAACCTGATAATGCCATAACTACACCTATTGACTGATATTATCAGTCAATTTACTGTAATTTTAAGAAAACATCAAACAATTTATCCCACTAACAAAGTAGGCTCGAGCTTAACGCGCGCACGAGCTTTGCTCCGATTCTATTGAAATAAAATTCACTATCCCCTCTTTCTTCTTTTTTTGCTTTTTTTCCTTTCACTTGACTCGTCTGCTGGTGCGCTTTCAGCTAGTTTCGAAGCAGATTCAAATTCCCCTTGCACGTGACGAACATAAACACGTCTCAAAGCTTGTGTGGCCCTATGTTCATAAAGCGCCGCCTCACTTTGGGTGAGTTCCGCCATCATACAAGGTGTTCTATCCTGCATGTCAGTGATTCCCTTAACAAGCTTTTGATATAAGTTTATAATGGGCTCATCCTTACTCAAACAAAGGTACAAATAAAATCGAACTTGGTACTTAACTTTATTGAAATATTCAACATTATTTTCAAGCTTCTTAATTGAATCCAACGCTATAACCTTTGATGTAAATCGTTCTGCAATCACTACGTTCTCTAGCATCCTCTTAATAGTTTCACCAGAGATATCAAACGCTGTTTTCCCTTTGAAAGGCTCACTACCTTGCACTAAATTAACCTCTGCACCTGCTTCTATTAAAACCTCAACCACTTTCACATTGCCATTGGAAGAGGCCGTAAAGAGGGCCGTACATCCTTCGAAAGGCCCACTACCTTGCACTAAATTAACCTCTGCACCCGCGTTTATTAAAGCATCAACCACTTCCACATTGCCATTGGAAGAGGCCGTAAAGAGGGCCGTACATCCTTTAATGGGTCCACTCTTCTGCATTAAATCAACTTCTGCACCTGCTTTTATTAAAACCTCAACTGCCTCCACATAACCAGCATCAGAAGCCGCAAAGAGGGACGTGCATTTTCCGCCCCTCTCTCTCTCACTCATTAAATCAATCTCTGCGCCCGCTTTTGTTAAAACCTCAACCACGTCCATCTTGCCATTGGCAGAAGCCGCCAAGAGGGCCGTCCATCCTTTGAAAGGCCCATGCCCCTGTGCTAAATCAATCTTTGCGCCCACCTTTATTAAAATCTTAACCATTGCCACAACACCGCCGAAAGAAGCCTCAAAGAGAGCTGTACAGTGTTGCCTCCCCACTCGCATCAAATCAACCTTTGCACCCCCCATAATCAAAGCATCCACAACCTCTGCATTCCCCTTCATAGAGGCAATAGTAATAGGCGTGCATCCTGCGTAAGGCCCATACTTCTGTGCTAAATCAATATCTGCGCCCGCGTTTATTAAAACCTCAACAACTCCCACACACTTACAACTAGAAGCTGCAAGGAGAGCCGTTTTACCTCTCTGTGACCCTTCTCCTTGCCGATTATTAACTTTGGCACCCGCAGTAATCAAAACGTTAACAATCTCTACGTGCGCATTCGCAGAGGCTATAAAGAGGGCTGTTTGCCCTTGATATTTTCCTGGCCCTTGACATCTATCAATATCAAACGTCGAGATTTCTTCCAATAAGCTCTTAACCCTACTCAACTTACCCTTTCTAGCGGCTAAAAATAAAAGTTCTTCGGATTCTAATCTCGAGGCTCTTTTTGGCACTTTGGTTGGTTTGAACGCTACAAACGGCTCTGAGCGCGGAACTTGTTGCTCACGCACATAAGATGCTGGAATACTATGCTTTTGCAAAAGCGAGTTGATTTCAACGTCGCTTAATTGCAACTCTTGTCTTAAAATTAATTTCCCTCTTTCAGCCATGCCATCTTTAATAAACACTACCGCTCTTTTCATCCAGTCTGCTTGAGAGGATGACTCAGAGTGCGTTACTGACCTTTGGGCATCATGATGATTCTCTGTACCCCTTATCGCGTCTTTGACATACTGAGATATTTTTTTGTAATGCGCGCTTGAATCTATTATCACAGACTCTTCTGCCCTAGTCATCGCAACAAATAACTGACTTAATGCCGATGAATATTCTGCTTTTCTATTGTGCTCTAATTCTGAAAATTTTCGCTCGATTTTTTTGTATATAGAATCATGCCAAGGCTCATAAATAACGACATCTTTATACTGCAAACCTTTGATTTCTTCTGCTGTGAATACTTGATAGTCTTCTGCTCCATATTTTTGCATTGCTTCTTCTTTCTTGTCAGCATGCGTTATGATGCAAGCATTAGGATTATGCTGTATAAGTGCACAAATTTGAGTTAAGGATTCTGCGTTAGATGCTGTGTTGACCCATTGAACAGAGCCTATTTCATCATTGGATTGCTTGCTTAAATCAAGTGCAACACCTGCTTTGTTTTTAGGCGTACATCTTAGCCTCAGCTGATTGATGACATCTGCAACACGTATAACAGATTGCGAACAACGATAAGGCTGCATCAAAGTTGTGCTGTGTACCTCTGTTTGACCAAACATAGACTTCATGAAAATTCTATTCGGCGTATTATCTTGCAGACTTTGACCATCGCCATAAAAATAACAAACATTCTTCCCGGCCACAGATATTTTTGCTAATGACGCTATTTGCCTATTAGAAAAATCTTGCGCCTCATCTACCAGCACGGTTTCATACACTGCCGCTTCCTCTTCTACATTCAAAAGGGAACCTGAAAAGAAATCTGCCATCACCAAGTTCTCTCGCACAAGATGTGCTATGAAGGTTTTATAAGCCCTATCAACCCATTCGCGTTTGTGACTTTCTGCAAATAAGCTTTGCTTTTTCCCCACTTTTTGTGGGTTACAATAATCTGCCGAGTCATAGCCTGAACGGATTCTAAATTCTTGATAGAGCTTTTCCCTGCCCTCTTGCGTCATCTGACTATCTGTCTCTATATTGATGCGACTGGTGGTGCAAGAATAATGACTTTGCCTCCGAGGATCACTCAGAAAATCAGTTAGCCATTGTTGAATCTCTTCTTTGCCTTCTTTTCGAGTTAAAACCCTTTGCTCGCTGGTCAAATTATGCAATAGATCATGGTATGTTTTAAATTCCACTTTAGAAAAATCATCTTTTGAGACCACTTTTCTAAAACTCTCTTTGACGGCATCCACCAAACCCGATGACTGAGCAACATATAGTATTTTTTGCTCATCACCCAAACCTTGAGCAGAATTTAATAAGGCTAATGCAACTGTGGTCTTTCCAGATCCAGGCAAACCTGAAATAATCGCCGGCAAAAGTGTGCTTATGGCTGCTTGCTGGTGGTTATCTAAAACTAAAACTTTAGGATTATTATCACTATCAAATTCTAACGCAACAGGATGATAAGAAGGGGTCGGTATATCCACAGATGACGTACATGAAATACTGGAATCATCTTCTGCAGCAAGAGTATTACCTTGTATATCTAGTGCATCTTCTATTTGAGATGCAAACCTATCCCAAATGCCTGCCTTTTGACGCTTCAATACTTTGTCATATTCATGGTTGGGCAATATGGCTAAAACGACCAGATGGTCTTTCGCTTGCGTTAATAATATTCTGCCTTTTACGCTATAACGAATACTATATAAATTTTGGTAGCCTTTGAGCTTTTCAAAACTGACTTCTTTAGAATTGACAAGGCAACGCTCTAATACGTCTTTTTGCTCAAGTGTTAAGGCATCCTGAGTCCGCTGATTCGCAAGCAAGCCCACCCAATACTGTATTTTAGCTTGTTCCATTTTAGAAGATGATGGTTTGATGCCCGACTTCATTTAAATTTGCCTCTTTCATGCTACACGTTAAGATTTCAACTGGGATGCAAAAACTAAAAACCCAGACTGGGAAGGTATCTTACTAAATACGCGGGCGGGGCACAACACTTTGGGGCTAGAACTCCCTAAAACTCAGCTCAGTGGATACTAATAAGCAACGATACACGCTACATGATTATAGTGCGATGGCAAGTATTTTTGAATGATTAATCAATTAGCCCCAATCCAACACCCCGAGGATCGCTTCCCACGGTGATATTACCTTGCTTTGGCCAGAATAATGCTTGCATATTGCCATACTGCCTGGCGGTGGGCTGTAGCTTATGACCTCTTAAAATAAGGGCTTTTTGCGTAGGCTCATCAAAAGCCTCTGGCTCAAATGATAATACATCAGGCAGGTATTGATGATGAAATCTAGGTTTTGAAACCCAAGCAACAGGATCTTGAATTTTACCTAATTCCAATACCGCAATTAACATCATAGAAGGAATGCGGCTCCCCCCTGGTGTGCCTAATAATGCGACACCATCATCTGTGTCGACAATTGTGGGCGTCATACTGGATACCGGTCTTTTATTAGGTGCGATAGCATTCACTTGTGTATTTAACAACCCATAGCCATTGATACCTACCGTGCCTGTGGCAAAGTCATCCATTTCATTATTTAAAATAATCCCTAAGCCTTCTGCAACCAAACCACTGCCAAATGGAAAATTAACCGTCGTCGTGGCAGAAACCATATTGCCAAATTGATCTTTCACCACATAATGTGTGGTCTCGCCTTCTGATGCTATTGCTGCCGTTTCTGGCAAGCAATTCAGGCTTTTGCTCGCTGTTGCTTTATTAATGTCGATACTTTTCCGCCAAGACTCTGCATTTTCTTCACTGATTAATTTATGCATGGGGACATCGACAAAATCTGAATCCCCTATATAGTGCGCTCTGTCACAATATGACCGTCTTAAGCTCTCTGCAATGAGATGTATGCGATCGGTCTCTGCTAATGGTGACAATTCGTACTCTGATAATATATTTAATGAATTTAATAAGGCAATGCCGCCTGCCGATGGTGGTCCCATCGTGGTTATTTGCATCCCTCCATATTCACCCCGAATAGGTTCTCTAATTTGTATTTTATAATTGTTTAAATCACTCTCAGACCAAATGCCCCCATGCTCATTAACCGATTTAACCAATTTCTGAGCTACCTCGCCCTGATAAAAGCCTTTTGCGCCCTCTGAGCTAATTATCTCTAATAACTGCGCTAAATCCTTTTGAACCAAAATGTCGTTTTCTTGTAGTGGTTTATTTTGCTTAAAAAATATTGCCTGACTGGAAGGAAAGTGACTTAATATCTTTTGTTTGTTTTTTAAATACTCAGCAAACTTTTTGTCTAGTGCAAAGCCTTTATGTGCTGTTTGGATTGCAGGTGCTAATATTTTAGCCAAACCCAGCTTACCCTTTTGAGATAAATACGCCCAGGCCGCCACCTCACCCGGAATGGCAACCGCTAATCCCCCAATTGTAGATAGTTTATGATTGAGTCTGTTCTGCTCATCCATATACATTTGAGGTGAGGCTTTGGCAGGCGCGACTTCACGTGCATCTATAATAAAAGTATTGCCACTTTTCTCACGGCACAGCCAAAACCCACCACCCCCTATACCACTATGGTATGGCTCTACAACGGCTAGCATACTGGAAATCGCAATGGCAGCATCAAACGCATTGCCACCCTGGGCTAGGATTTCCATGCCGGCTTGGGTGGCTAAGGGATGTGCACTAACAACGGCTGATTGATTTGAATCAGAATGAGCATTAGAGTGGGAAGGCTCAGGTTTAGCAACTGTGACACAAGAAAAAATACAAACAAACAACAACCCATAAATTTTGTGTAACACGCTAACAACCTCCTGTTGCTCATATAACTGAGCTATTTTTGAAATTTTTCTGCCAAAGCCACTTGAACCACTTCAGGCACAAATGCTGAAATATCGCCGCCTAAACGGGCCACTTCATTCACTAAAGAAGAAGATAAGAAAGAATACTGCTCGGCGGGAATTAAAAACAAAGATTCTAAGTCAGGTGCCAAGCGTTTATTCATGTTGGCTAATTGAAACTCATACTCAAAATCCGACACCGCTCTTAAGCCCCTGATAACCGCTTTTGCTTTTTTCTGCTGAGCAAAATCGGCTAATAAAATATCAAACCCTTCTACGCTCACATTGTCATATTGCGCCAAAGCTTTTGTCGCCAATTGTACTCGCGTATCCAAATCAAATGTCGGTCCTTTGCGCGGACTTTCCGCAACCGCCACAACAACATAAGAATATAACCTAGCCGCACGCGCCACTAAGTCAATATGACCATTTGTAATGGGATCAAAAGTTCCAGGAAATAAAACTGTATAAGCTTCGTGCGCCATAGTTGTCCTCACTCTATGAGTTTTTTATATTTTGACTAATTTCACGCACCCATTCAACCAAACGTGTCACTTGTATCGGATCCGTTGAAGGCAAAATGCCGTGCCCTAAGTTAAAAATATGCCCAGGTTGCGGGCCATACGACTCTAAAACAGCCTGTATGCCTGCTCTTAATTGCTCAGGAGAGCCCAAAAGCAGTGTTGGATCTAAGTTGCCTTGCAATACAATCTCTTGTGGCACAAACTGCCTCGCCCAACCTAAATCAACAGTCCAATCCACCGACAATGCATCAGCACCTATTTTGGATAACGCAGGCAACACGGTATTAGCGCCTTTGGAAAATACAGTGATAGGTGTATGCTGGGTAGCAGGGTCTGATTTTAAACCTTGAACAATTGTTTGCATATATTGCATAGAAAATTCTTCAAAGGCATGAAAAGGTAAAATCCCGCCCCATGTATCAAAAATCATTAATGCACTTGCACCGGCTTGTACTTGTGATTTTAAATAGACCAAACTGGCTTGGGCTAATTTATCTAATAAAGTATGCAATGTCTTTGGAGCGCTCCAAGCCATTTGTTTGATTATTTCAAACTGCTTAGAACTGCTGCCTTCCACCATATACGTCGCAACTGTCCACGGGCTACCACAAAAGCCTATCAACGGCGTATTACCCAACTCTGCGACAGTAAGCTTAATCGCTTCAGAAACAAAGCTTAGCTTTTCAGCCGCCTCAATACCCAGCAAAGCATCAACCTGAGATTGTGTACGAACCGGCTCAAAAATGGGACCTTTGCCAGGTACAAAAGATAAGTCGGCCCCCATTGCTTGGCCAATCAATAAAATATCTGAAAAAATAATGGCTGCGTCTAAATCGAATTGCTGAATAGGCAATAGTGTAATATCACAAGCCAATTGTGCATTTTCACACATTTTGATGAAATCTTTGGCTTGCTTACGAATACGTCTGTACTCTGGCATATAACGCCCAGCTTGACGCATTAACCATACAGGCGTTCTATCCACAGATTCGCCACGCAAAGTTCTTAAGAATACGCTATCACTAAGATTATTATGGTTAGAACTCTCGACTCTAGACACCAATTCAGTTTGATTCATAACACACTACTTCTTTTTCAGAGTTTTACATAATTGCCCGCTATTGTAACTGAGATTAAATAAAGGGGGAAGTTGACAAGATTTGGTCGGATAAATGGTATAGAAAGTCTGAAATACTCAAACCTCTTATACACAGTATGGTAAAATCCTGACTCAAAAATCAAATTAGCTGTCTAATTATTAAAATATGAAATATTAGATCGCTTCAAATTAAATGAACACAGGCCCGTTAGTTATGCTTGGAACTGAATTTAAAGTTACCCCCCAAATGCTTACCGATAATTTTAGCCTCAAAGAACTAGAGAAGGGTAAAAATTATCAAAAAAAGGGGCATGTGCACACCATTAACCAATCAGATAATGGTTTGACGCTACAAAGCATCGTCCAAGGAAAATCCGATCCTTTTTATCATGTCGATATTCAGATAGCGATAAAAAAAATAGGTATAACGATTGAAGGCGACTGTAGCTGTTATGTCGGGTATAACTGCAAACATGTCACCGCAACCCTATACCAAGCTATAGAAGATCAAAAACCTTCTATAGCCCATACCGCTGACAACACAACGTCCCCAAACATTGATCGCGATAAATCAGAAAATAATTTTTGGTCTCACTTTTTAACAACCAGTACAACGCCTGACAAAACAAATAAAACAACCGCATCACAAAAACGTAAACAGCGTATTATTTATATTTTAGATCTAATAGATTTTAGGGGACAACTAGAATTAAATGTCAAAATCTATCTCGCTTATATTCTCAAAAATGATAATAACGGACATCTCACTCAGTTTTCTACCACTAGCATTGCCCATAAAACACTGCTGAACAAAGAACATACGCTCGTACTATTTTATTTAGATGCTATTAAAACCCAAAGCAACCAATCTATTATGTTTGATAATGATTATATACTAACCGGTGATATGGCTGAAACAGCGCTGCAGCATGTCTTGAAAACAAATTGCTGCCATTGGGAAGATAAAAGTAATCCTATCTTACGCTTAGGCCGCCCCCGTAAAACTAAGTTTACTTGGGAGGCCACCAGCACAGGATTACAACACCTAAAAAGCACATTCCGTGATGCCCGCATTATGTCATTGCCTACAGTGCCGCCTTTTTACATTAACAGCGACAGAACCACTATCGGAAAAATCACCAGCGACTTAGATGATGCAACCACAGCGAAACTAATAAATGATACGCCGCCACTACCGCCCAAACAAGCCAAACAGTTTTCTACCGCGTTAAAGAAAAACAAACAGCTAAACGAACATTTTCCTTTGCCAAAAGTATACAAGCAAAGTCGCCCTAAAAAACATAATATGATTCCTTGCTTATCATTGTATAAAGGCACGCTAGAAATAGATGATAGCAGTACCTTTTACCCATCAACGAAAACGATTGAAGCACCCTTAGCTTGTATTTCATTTCAATATGGCTCTCAAACCATACCTCTGGATTTAGACACGCAAGAGGATATGATTGAGTTTATAGAAAAAGATACACTCATGCGCATTACCAGGGATCATAAAAAAGAAGTCCACGCAATAAAGATGATACAGGAACTCGATTTCTTCTCCATATCATCCCCACATGCCAAGCACCCACATATGAACCAACATACTTTCCATATTGGAAATTTGGAAGATACACAATCCCAGCTCGAATTTATGTTTGAGCACCTTCCTAAATTAAAAGCCAATAACTGGCAAATTGATATCTCAGATGATTTTCCACTAGAATGCGTTGATGCAGAAGAAGATACTTGGTATACCGAAATTGAAGAACAAACGGATTATGATTGGTTTGGTTTTGAATTAGGGATTATGATCGACAAAGAAAAAATTAATATTTTACCGTTGCTAGTACAATTAATCCGGCAACAACCCGAAATAATGACGCCTAAGTCTATACAAACACTCCCGGATGATCATAAATTTTATTTAACCTTGCCTGATAAGCGCCACATTGCGGTAGAAGCGAAGCGCGTTAAAAAAATATTATCCACGCTGGTCGAGTTGTTTAATTATGATAGCCTAAAAGATGGGCAGCTTCCTATTTCTCGACTTCAAGCAGGTCAAGTCTTCGACTTGCAGCAAAACTTAAATGCCAAATGGCTAGGTGGGGAAAATCTAAAAACCTTGGGGCAAAAACTATCCAACTTTAAAGGTATTCAGTCCCATCCTATTCCTAAGAACTTTAATGGCACTTTGCGCGACTATCAAAAACAAGGGTTTGATTGGCTACACTTTCTAAGGGACTTCCAACTAGGTGGCGTACTAGCCGATGATATGGGACTGGGTAAAACCGTGCAGATTTTATCGCTCCTATTATCTATAAAACAAGAAAACTCACAAAATAACAACCCTATTACGCATAAACCAAATCTCATTATTGCGCCAACCAGCTTAATGACAAACTGGTACAATGAAAATCAACAATTCACACCTGATCTCAATATGGTTATATTACAAGGCAACCATAGACAAACGCTATTCGAACAAGCCAGAACAGCCGATATCGTTTTAAGCACATACCCCTTACTGGTTCGAGATCAAGCGTTTTTCCAATCACAAGCGTTCAATTATTTAATTTTGGATGAAGCGCAATACATTAAAAACCCCAGAACAAAAGCCTATCAAGTCTTGATGAACATTAAATCTGAGCATAATTTATGCATGTCAGGCACCCCGATGGAAAATCATTTAGGCGAGCTATGGTCTTTATTTAATTTTGCACTACCGGGCTTGCTGGGTAACGATAAAACATTTAAACAATTATTTAGAAATCCAATTGAAAAGGACAATGATTTATCACGTCAAAAAGTTTTAGCGCAACGTGTTGAGCCTTTTATGTTACGCCGAACCAAAGAAGAGGTTCTAACCGAACTACCTGAAAAAACAGAGATCATTCATACCATTGAGATAAAAAGCGCACAACGTGATCTATATGAAAGCATCAGACTCGCAATGGACAAAAAAGTCCGGGAAGCCGTTCAAAGCAAAGGCTTATCTCGCAGCCATATTATTATCTTAGATGCACTACTAAAACTAAGACAAACTTGTAACGACCCACGTCTACTGTCTTTAGAAAAAGCCAAATCTGTCAAGCAATCTGCCAAATTAGACTTCCTATTTGACATGCTCTCTAACCTGGTGCCAGAAGGCCGACGTATTTTATTATTCTCTAGCTTTACCTCCATGTTAGCAATCATAGAACAACGATTAACAGAAAATAATTACGATTATGTCAAACTAACAGGCCAAACAAAAGATAGAGCCACACCGATTAATCAATTTCAATCTGGCAATATCCCTATCATGCTACTCAGCCTTAAAGCAGGGGGCACAGGCTTGAACCTAACTGCCGCCGATACAGTGATTCATTATGACCCTTGGTGGAATCCTGCCGCAGAGGCTCAGGCAACCGATAGAGCACATCGTATTGGCCAGCACAAACCCGTATTTGTATATAAACTCGTATGCCAAGGCACAGTCGAAGAAAAAATACTAGAGATGCAGAAAAATAAAAAACGTTTAATGGAAGGTTTATTTAATGCGCAAGAAGGTCGAACCACAAAGCTATCGAGTAAAGATCTAGCGTTCTTGTTTGAGCCGTTGACCGCGATGTGAATCTAGATAGGGACGGCACAGAGGCCGTCCCCTACATATAACTAATTTTACAGTTACCCATGCCCTGCTTTAATCTCAGATTGAATACCGCTGATATTTCTTACCCATGGCTTTACGGTTTGTTTGACCGTTGCGGGTAATTGTTGGGCTGCCTGTTGGGCGGCTTGTCTGCTTTGATAGTTCCCCAAAACGACCACGTACCAAACCTTGCCATTGACTTCTTTACGATAGGTATAAGTATTGCTTTCCAGCTGATTCTGCTGAATGAACTGCTTTAAGCCTGCTTCATTACTGCCACCCATTAATTGCAAAGTATAACGCGAATCCCCTATATTTAATAAATATTGCTCTTCTGCGGTATATTGATTACTCGCAATAACTCGCCCACCTTGTTTCTGAGCTTTACTGACATTTTTCACGGATTGCGTTGCTTGTACAATATTCTCTGGCACCAGCTCAGGTACGTCTTCTGCAAGCGGTATACGTTTGCTCGCGATGGTTTGTCGGTTAACAGATTCTTCTTCAGGAATGCTACCTGTTGCCACTTCCACTTTTAATTTTGTTGTCGCCGTCGTAGGCTGCGCCATCAGTTCAGACTGATACGTCACATCTGCTAACAGCTCCGCATTTGTTGCCGGTGTTTGCCACTCCATATCATCCAAAGGATTTAGCATTAAATATACGATACCCAAGCCAATGCCAGCAGCTGCACCAAAGCTAATCGGATGAAATAAATATTGGCTGATACTACGTGTGGAAGTTTTCCCATATGGCATGGTGGCTCCTTGACTGTTTTCTGGATTATTTTCTGGATTATTTATTGAGTTGTTCGTTCTGTCTGAGGACATTGATGCCTCTTCTTCAAACAGCAAATTAGCATCTAAAGCTAACCGATTTCTGGTTTGAGCTTTAACCTTCACTCTAGGTTTATATTTAGAAGAAATAGAAGGTTTCGCTGCCTGTAAAAACTCATGTGGCGCAAGCTCTAAGGTATGGCAGTGCCCTTGTATCAATTCTTGACAACTTCGGCTATATAAGGTTCGCTCAAGCTCTGGTTGTCCTAATAGTATTAAGTGCAATTGCCGTTTTGGCTCTACATCAAACCGCACTAATTTTAATAATGCAAATAAACTCTCTTCTGATAATTTGTCTGCATCATTGACTAATAATACCCAAGTATCATCTCTGTCATCATCTTCATCATTTTGAGATACATCGGGCGCTTTGCCCTGCCAAGGTAACTCAAAGCTTTGCGCAACCTTCTTCATGAGTTCATCAACTGTTGCGGGCGGTTCAAAAATAACATGCTTTTTTAAACCAATATGAGAGAGCCCCATAAAGTAATTTAAAAATTGCGTCTTCCCTGCCTTTGGTGGCGCAACCACACATAATATATTTTGACTGAATTGGCTCAGGTGAGCCAAAAGCTCAGCCTGTTGCTGCCAAGCAGCTGAAACTGTCTGTGTATCTGGCTCATCTAATAAAGCTTGTGAATTTGTCATGTCAGTTTAAATCCTTTTAACTGTTTGACCAAACCTCTAAATGCTGTCTAATATTGTTTAAAGTCATTTTGTCTGAGACGAAGGCTTTCCCAGGAGAGCATAATAATACCCAATTCATGTTTTGGCCGAATTTTTTATCTTGCTGCATTTTATCTAAAAGATCGCCCATTGATATTTGAGCAGGCAAGCAAGTTGGCAAGCCAATTGACTTTAATATAGTAACAAGTCTACTTAGTATATTATAGGTAAGTAAATTTAGTTCGCAAGACAAATAAGTCGCAAACACCATACCAATGGCCACAGCTTCACCATGCAGAACATTCTCATATTGCATGACTGACTCGATAGCATGACCTAAAGTATGTCCAAAATTTAATAGCATCCGTCTTTCGGAGTCAAATTCATCTTGACTGACAATCTCTGATTTTAAAGTACAGCAGCGATGAATTGCTTGCATGCATTTCTCTTTATTATTTCTTAAATGACCCACATTGCTTTCTAGCCATTCAAAAAATTCAAAATCTAATGTCATGCCATATTTTATCACTTCCGCCAAGCCAGATTGAAATTCTCTATCCGGCAAGGTGTTTAAAGTATCTGGATTAATAAACACCGCAACCGGTGAATGGAAAGTACCAATTAAATTTTTACCCATAGCATGATTAACCGCTGTCTTTCCGCCAATGGCCGCATCCACTTGAGCCAATAGCGTCGTTGGGCACTGTATGCAAGACACACCTCGCAAATAACAGCTTGCGGCAAACCCAGTCAGATCGCCCACCATGCCTCCGCCTAAAGCAATCAACACCGCATCACGCCGCAGTCGATTCTCTATGGCACACTGCCAAATTCTCTGAGCTTGTTCTAACTGCTTATGAGCATCCCCAGCAGGCACGGTGATCAAGTGTAATTCACGGACTCCCGCGCTCATTAAGACTTGTTCCAATTGAGTATAATAAGGTTTAACTAAGTCATCATGGGTCACCACTAAGACTTGTTTATTCTTTACAAACAATTGGAATGTAGCTGAATCACTAAAAGAATCTTGATAGATGGTTACTGAATACTCACCATATCGGGACGAAATTTTTATTGGTGTTTTAGGATCTACCATAAAAGTCATGAACTTAGAAAGTACTAGGAGAGAAGGTGTTCTTTCTCAAGAACCCGTACGACTTCGATAGCGACAGAACGCACTGTTCGACCATCTGTATCGATAGTAACATCAGCGACTTCTCTATATAGGGGATCCCTATTACCCATTAAATCTTTTAATGTATTCTCCTGACTCAACTCTTCTTGATGTAATAGCGGGCGACGCTTGTCTTTTGATGTGCGCTTCATTTGCTGTTCAACCGTAGTATAAAGATAAACGACTGTTCCACGTGCAGCCAACCGGTTTCTGTTTTCCGCGCTCAATATTGCGCCTCCGCCTGTTGCAAGTACAATACCTTGTCTTTGACTTAGATCATCTATTACTTGTTCTTCACGCTTTCGGAAACCAGCTTCGCCCTCAACATCAAATATCCAACCGATATCTGCCCCAGAGCGTACTTCTATTTCCTGATCGGCATCACAAAATTCTAGCTTGAGCTCTTTGGCAAGCTGCTTGCCAATGGTGCTTTTGCCTGCGCCCATTGGCCCAATAAGGAATAAGTTAATTGCTCGCTTCATAAGTCTCTTGTTCTTTCAATTTAGATGTTAACCATAAAATGACTTTGCCAGGATGCCAACCCAAAGCAATTAGGTCAAGTCCTCGCAAGAAGATTCGTGTAACAGTATACCATTTTGTAACATGATAAATCGAGCCTCAACAGCCATCTAATTGACTAATGCATTAAAAATAACATGACACTTATTAAGTCACCCCTTCTTGAATGATTTTTGGCGTCACAAAGATTAATAATTCACTACGCTTATCTAAATGCGTCCTGCTTTTGAATAGCCAACCAACTAAAGGCAAGTTCCCGAAAAATGGCACACGTCTAACTTTATCACTTTTCTCTTGCTGATAAATACCACCTAGCACCACTGTTTCACCATTTTGCACTAATACCTTTGTATGCATTTCTCTGGTGTTAATAGATGGCACACCATTGGTCACAACCCCTCTAGAATCTTGGTTCACCGTTAATTCTAAAATAACATTATCATCGGGTGTGATTTGCGGCGTTACTTCTAACCTCAAAACAGCTTTTTTAAATGCAATAGACGTTGCACCACTAGAAGTGGTTTGCAGATAAGGGATCTCTTCCCCCGCCTCAATATAAGCTTGCTGTTGATTGGAGGTAACAATGCGTGGACTCGCAACAATTTTACCCAAGCCCTCTGATTCTAATGCTTCCAACTCTAGATCTAAAATGGTACCACCTGGTAAAGAGGCAATCGTCAAGCCAATGCCAGTCGCACCATCGCCCCCTGGCAAACTAACCGGCAAGTCGACGGCTAACCGTTGTAGTGGGTTTGTCCCAAGTACGGCGGCGGTCGCATTTGCGGCTTGAGCAATGCCGGCACTAGATAATATATCCCCCGCCAAACCCAGGATAGGTTCTTGCCCTGGTCTGAATTTTAATGCAGCTCCAAATTTGACGCCCAAAGCATCTTCAAAATCATCATTGGCAAACACAATTCTCGCTTCGATCAATACTTGCCGAACTGGAACATCTAATTTATGAACTAATTTTCTGACCTCGTCAATTTTAAAAGCCGTATCTTGCACCAATAAAGTATTGGTTCGTTCATCCACTGTGGCGGTCCCACGAGCAGATAATAAAGAATTGTCCTCTGCTTTGAGCAGAGCAGCCAGCTCAGAGGCTTTTGCATAGTTAATTTGAATATACTCGGATCTCAAAGGCGCTAATTCTTTTACCTGAAGAGATGTTTGTAACTCTAGCTTTTCTCGAGCGGCAATTTCTTCACTTGGCCCCACCAAAAGCACATTCCCAACTTGCCTTTTGGCTAACCCTTTGGTTTTCATAATGATATCTAATGCTTGATCCCATGGTACATTTCTGAGCCTTAAAGTCACATTGCCTCGCACTGTATCACTACTCACAATGTTTAAGCTGGTGAAATCTGCTATTAATTGCAACACCGCTCGCACTTCAATATCCTGAAAATTGAGTGATAAGCGCTCACCTGTATATTCAAAGGCTTTTGCCTTTTGCGCATCTTTTTCTGCCTTTGTTAAAGGCCGTACTTCAATGGTAAATCGATTATCTGCTTGATAAGCGATATGATCTGAATTCCCCGCTGTTTTAATAATCATTTCCACATCAGAGCCCTGCTGCACTGCATTAACGGTCACGACAGGGGTTCCAAAATCCGTGACATCTAACTTACGTTCCAAATGAGGTGGCAAACGCGCTCCGATAAAACGTAAACGAATTTGTGAGCCCTCTTCTTTCAGATCAATCGGAATGTTTTTATTACCTAAATCAATAATAATATGGCCATCAGAATCATAGCCCCGCCTAAAGTCAATGTCATTGATAGCGTATTCACCCCCCCCCCAATTTTTACCAGAAAGTTTCCCATCAAAAGGATCAATTTTTTGGGTTACCGCATTACTGCCTGCAATGGTAATCGTAATATCATTGCCAGAAGCAGAAATCTTATACGGTACAGACTCATTTAAATCCAGCACCATACGTGTACGTCCATCAGCCTCAACAACATTCACGCGTTTTAAATTGCCCATGTTATATTCAACACGAGATTTTTCCAGAGCCAGGCTATTGTGCACACCCACAAAATCTAAAACGATTTTAGCCGGTTCCTCTATTGCAAAGCTTTTAGGAATTGCAACGGTCTGGGTTGTTTTTATTCTTATATGTATTTGATTCCCTTCTATACTAGAGACTTGCACATCTTTAATAGACGCGCCCACTCGCTGTAGCGCTATACTAGAAGTGCTATATAACCCACAAAATAAAAATATTATTTGGGTAAAAATAAATGCCTTAACCTTGGCCATACTAATATGCTCCACTTATTCCATTTCGGTATTCAACGCCATCTCTGATTGCCTTTCCTGCCACCCACCTACTGGGTTAGGCACAATTTCATTGATGTACAATTTTTCTTCTGTGATTTTATGAATCTTACCATGGTTTAAACCCATGTAATTCCCACGCGTGACTCTATGGACCGCGCCATCCTTGTCCACAACCACAGCCCAAATTTTTCCACTTTTTTCCAAGGTCCCAACCATAGATAAAGCATCGATAGGATAAGACTCTAAGAATTCTCGCCGCCGCGCGGCATCTGGGTGTATGCCATTATCTGCGACTTCTTCTACTATTTGTCTATTGGTTTCTGGCAAAGTAAAAGGACTACGCAGTGATGCCGCTTGATACACAAAAGTCTCATATGGTGTAATTTGCGGCAATGGCTCTATTTCAGAGGCTTTACGTGCTTTAATGCTCTGTACATAAGATTCTAATTCCGATCTTTGTTCATTTTGCCCGCATCCTGCTAAAAACAATACCAAAAAGAAGCAGCTGATTCGTTCTTTAACCATTTGCGCCTCCTTGTGTGTCATCCTCTAGCTCACCATCCGCGGTATACCGATATGTTTTCGCTGTAATATTCATCATCAGCAACTCTGACTGTGTTTTAGGGTCAATTTTTTTAATGACAAAATCATGTAATGTCACAATCCTAGGCAAAGCCGCCACATTAGACACAAACTCCGCCAGTTGGTGGTATGTTCCAATCACGGCGATTTCAATTGGTAGCTCGACATAAAAATCTATCGCTTTCTCGGGCAGCAATCTAATGGTTCTAAATGCTAGCCCTGTTGCTAAACCCTGATGAGAAATATCTTCTAATAATCCTGGCACTTCTGTTTTTTCTGGCAGCTGTCGTAATAAAGCCCCAAAAGATGCCTTCATTGTTTTCATCTGTTGTTTATAAGGTGATAAATTGGCGGCCTGATGCTGCTTTTGTTCAAAGGACTGTCTTAAAATACTCTCTTCTGTTTGCGCTGTATTCAACGTTTGAATTTGTTTTTTGGTGTCTAACCAATAACCTAAAAAAACAATGACTATAATCAATGCCGCTATCGCAATACCTTTCGCTACCCATGGCCATTGCCCAATATCATTCAAATCTAAATCATTTAGGTCAAAATCAAGAGCCATTTTCTTTGAACTCCTCTGCCATCACTTGTATCGCCTCTAGGTTAAACCCTATTGTTTTTGCCATGTCTGCTCGCTCATCCGCTTGAATTAAGCTAAGCAACGGCTGTTTTAACCACGTGGAAGATTCAATATTTCGCATAAATGCCGATACTCGTGTATTGGACTCTGCACGACCATCAATCAAAATTTTAGACTGTATTCGGGTTAAACCTGTCAAAAACAACCCTTCTGGAATGGTTCGCGTCATACCATCAAATAACCGAACAACATGTGGTCTATTGCTCTGTAATTCTTGAATAATTTGCATTCTAGCCAAAAGTTTTTCTTTCTCATCTTTTAGATTTTTAATTTCTGCAATTTTCTTATCTAAAAATACAATTTCTTGACGTAAAAAATTATTGTTGCCCATCTGGCTTTCAATATTATTTTTCATGTATAAATGAAGTCCTACCACCAATATCAAAGCCGCTATGCCGCCAAGACCCGCGACCAACAAAAACTCTTTCTTCAGCTGCTCTTTTAATTCTTCACGCCAAGGCAGTAAGTTAATTTTCGTGCTCATTCAAAACTCCTTAATGCTAGCCCACAACAAATCATGAGCGCAGGAGAATCCGCATGCAGCAGCTTTTGATTGACTTTATTGGAAATAGACATATTTGCAAAAGGATTAACTTGTGTCGCAGGTATACCGAGCTTTTCCTCTACCATCGGAATTAATCCATTAATCATGGATGTCCCACCGGCTAAAATAATACGATCGATATCCGTGTATTCAGAGGAAGAAAAGAAGAACTGTAAAGAACGACTGACTTGCTGAACCACCCCATCCATAAATGGCAGCAAGACCTCCGATTCATAGTCCTCAGGTAATCCGCCTACTTTTTTTGCTAAGCCTGCTTCTTCATACGATAAGCCATAGCGACGCTGTATCTCTTCTGTTAATTGCTTACCCCCAAAAATCTGTTCCCTTGTATAAAGTGTTGCTTGATCTTTTAATACGCTCAGTGTTGTCATTGTAGAACCAATATCTACCACTGCAATCGTGTCATTACTTTCAAGCGCCCCATCTTTAGCACCCAAAAGCCCCATTGACCTTTCAATTGCATAGGCTTCAATATCCACAACTTTGGCGGTAATTCCCCCCAAACTTAATGCTTCGATTCTCGCATCTACATTTTCAGCACGAGAGGCAGCCAACAAAACATCAACCTGTCCCGGACTTTTTTTAGAGGGACCTAGGACTTGAAAATCTAAATAAATTTCTTGTAGCGGGTATGGAATATACCGATCGGCCTCCAGATAAATTTGAGTTGCTAACTCTTTCTCTGTTAAGTCCTCATTCATTTGAATTATTTTCGTAATCACAGCCGAACCAGAAACCGCCACAGCGCCCATTTTGGTTTGTACTTTAGAACGCTTTCGTAATCTGCGAATGGCATCGCCCACGGCAGCAATGTCTTTTATTTCTTTTTCAGCCATCGCATCAGCTGGTAAAGCCTCCACTGCATAACTTTCCACTCGATATCCTTCGGTTCCATAACTCAGCTCCAGTAATTTTACCGTGCATGAACTAATATCTATCCCAACCATTTTTGGGGTTTTACGTTCAAATAAGCCAAACATCAACACGCCCCTCCCTGTACGATGAATATAAATGACACAACAGTTGTGATACAAACTAAATTTTATGTTCAATGCTTCTCTATAGCATAAAAGAGAAAGCCTCTTGCAGTAAAGAAAAGGCATCTAACTTAAGACTAGCTATAATAAGGCTATGAGCAAATTTTTTCGCCATTATTTATGAAATCAGGCATCTATACGACCTAAAATTAGAGTAATGATGCAGACTGAGTTCTAATCAGGCTATATAATATCGAATATGAAGACATTATTTAGAATTATTTTTAGAGTACTCCTCAGTACAGGTACTATGGTGCTATTTTGCGCGTTAGTTGTCGTACTATTTACAAATGCACAGCTCCCTTCCGTAAAAATTTTGGAAGACATTCAACTACAGGTTCCACTTAAAATTTATACAGCTGATAAAAAACTTATTGGCGAATATGGCATTAAGCGCCGTACCCCCATCAGCATAGATGAAATACCCGAAACAATGAAGCTCGCAATACTCGCCACAGAAGATCGTCGCTTCTATCAACATGGTGGTGTTGATTTACGCGGACTGATCAGAGCGACCATCAGCTTAATTACCACTGGTCGCAAACAGCAAGGTGCCAGCACCATTACCATGCAAGTGGCTCGAAATTTTTTCTTGACCCGCAAAAAAACTTTTAGCCGCAAATTACACGAGATTCTAATCGCTAGAAAAATTGAAAAAGAACTCTCCAAAGACAAAATTTTAGAACTTTACCTTAATAAAATTTATTTTGGTAAGCGTGCCTATGGCGTTCAAGCTGCCGCTCAGGTTTACTATGGTACAACAGTAGATAAACTAAATTTAGCGCAAATGGCAATGATTGCCGGCTTGCCTCAAGCCCCATCAGCAGCCAACCCTATCAATAACCCAGAACGAGCAATGAAGCGCCGAGCCCATGTATTAAATCGAATGCACCACTATGAATTTATTACAGCCGCAGAATACGAGGAAGCCAATCAACACCCTATCAGCTCTGAATATCATGGTCGTTATGTCGAATTAGATGCTCCCTTTGTAGCGGAGATGGCCAGAAAACAAATTGTTAAAATGTATGGCACTAAAGCCTATACCGCAGGCTTTGAAGCTTATACCACGGTTGATAGCACTCTACAGACACTAGCCCGACAATCTGTGCAAGAAGGCTTGCTTGAGTATGACAAACGCCATGGTTACCGCGGGCCATATACCAATTGGGATTTAGAAACCAATGAGAATATAATTAGTAATACAGAGAATCAAGATAACGCAACCCAAAATAGTAATAAAAATAATGAAGAGCAATGGCTCAAAAAATTAAAGCAGCAACCTAAAGCCTCTGCATTAATGCCAGCATTGGTCTTATCTGTACTAGATAAATCTATAGAAGTTTTATTAGCGGATGGACAAAAAGTCCAAGTGGGTTTTGATAGCATGCGCTGGGCCAAAGAAAGGGTCACTCGTTTACGCCTAGGCCCCGCGCCTAAAAACCCTAGCGATGTAGCCGCCAAAGGCGATGTGATATATGTTGAAGCAGATGGCGATAACTGGCTTTTCAGCCAATTACCTGAAGTCCAAGGCGCACTTGTCGCGCTGCACCCCAAAAATGGCGCCATTCTCTCTTTAGTGGGGGGCTTTGATTTTAACTTGTCAAAATTTAATAGAGCCTCACAATCTACCCGGCAACCCGGCTCAAACTTTAAGCCTTTTATATATTCTGCAGCAATAGAAAATGGCTTTACTGCCGCATCACTCATTAACGACGCCCCTATTGTATATATGGACGAAAACCTAGAAGGCTATTGGCGCCCGCAAAACGATAGCAGACGCTTCTATGGCCCTACACGGTTACGAGTAGGATTAACCAAGTCTAGAAACTTAGTTTCTATTAGATTGCTTCAGCAACTAGGCTTAAGTAAAGCAATCAACACTCTGACGAAATTTGGTTTCCCTAAAAAACGCTTACCGCGTGCCTTATCTTTGGCTTTGGGGACGGCGCAATTTTCACCTATTGAAATAGCGGGCGGCTATGCCACATTCGCCAATGGTGGATATAAAATATCCCCCTTTGTATTACAGCGCATTGAAGACGGTCAAGACAATCTTGTGTATCAAGCCAACCCACCTACCGCTTGCCCAGAATGTCACATCCTAATGGAAGCTAACCTAGATCCAGAAGCAGAACCACAAAATAAAATTGATGCGCTCATTCAGACTGCACCTTTAGGCGAACCGAATATACCAGCAGAAAAAGCTTTATCCCCCCAAACCGCCTATATTATGACCTCTATTTTAAGAGATGCCATTCAAACCGGAACTGGCCGACGTGCCAAAAAGCTCCACCGCGCTGATTTGGCTGGCAAAACAGGCACCACTAATAATAAAGTAGATGCTTGGTATAGCGGTTTTAACCAATCATTAGTCACCTCTGTTTGGGTAGGGTATGACACGCCTCGCACCCTAAAAGAATATGGCTCTCAAGCCGCATTGCCTATTTGGATGAAATATATGGGAGCCGCATTAGAGGGCGTACCTGAGACAAGACCAGAACAGCCTAGAGGGTTAGTCACCGTCAAAATTGATCCAGAAACGGGTAGCTTAGCCAGACCAGGTCAATCCAATGCTATCTTTGAAATCTTTAGAACAGCAGGTGTGCCAAATCGCTCCGCTCCTCGTATGGGCGTAGATAGAAGCTTGAGTATTACACCAAGAGCGGCAAGTAGTGGGGAGTCTTTGTTTTAGGGTTTTTAATATTCGTACTGTTTCTCATGCCTTCTCCTGATGTCAGGAGAAGGTGGCCCGAAGGGTCGGATGAGGTTAGATAAACTTAAGTTTAATAGAAATCACGCAGAAAATTTACGAACGGCCTCATTCAGATCTTTCACTGCTTGGATAGAAACATTCAAGTTCGCTTGCTCAGATTCAGTCAACGCAACTTCAATCACTTCTTCTACGCCTTTAGAGCCAATTTTAGCCGGAACCCCAACGTATAGTGCTTCTTCCACACCATATTGTCCTGGTTGGATTTTAACAGCGCAAGGCAAAATGCGTTTTTTGTCTAATAGATAGGATTCTGCCATGCTAATAGCAGCCGTCGCGGGTGCATAAAATGCAGAGCCTGTTTTTAATAAGCCCACAATCTCACCACCACCTTTACGTGTTCTATCGACTATTTCGTCTAAGCGCGCTTGGGTCATTTTGTTGGTTTTCACCATGTCCGCTAAGCTAACACCCGCAATATTGCTAAGCTGCGTTAATGGCACCATGGTATCGCCATGGCCACCTAAAACATAAGCTTGTACTTGGTTAACCGATACACCAAATTCCCAAGCTAAAAATGTTCTAAAACGAGCAGAATCTAACACACCTGCCATGCCAACAATTTTGTGATTAGGCAGACCAGAAGATTGTTGCAATAAATTGACCATCACATCTAGCGGATTCGTGATACAGATAACAAAAGCATCGGGGCAGTTCGCTTTGATACCTTCCCCTACAGATTTCATAACTTTTGCATTGATTTCAAGTAAATCGTCACGACTCATGCCGGGTTTTCTAGCGACACCTGCGGTCACTATCACAACATCAGCATTCTTAATATCAGCATAATCATTGCTGCCTGTGGCTTGGCAATCAAAGCCTTCCACAGGACCGCATTGGCATAAATCTAAAGCTTTACCTTGTGGTATGCCTTCAGCAATATCGAATAAAACCACATCACCCAAATTTTTAAGCAAGACTAAGTGAGCTAAGGTACCACCAATGTTGCCAGCACCAATTAATGCAATTTTATTTCTAGCCATATTTTTATTTCCCTATAAATTTAAATTTCAAGTTTTATGCGATTTCTGAATCTGGCAAAGGCGTATCATTGCCCTCTGCTTGAATAAGATCTTCTATATTCGGATAATGTTCTGGATAAGGCAATCTAGCCACCCCTGTCGCAATGGCAGCTTGTGCGACACTGGCCGACACCAACGTCTTCAAACGAGGATCCATGGGTTTGGGTAAAATATAATCTGCCCCAAAAACCAATTCATCCACATCATCATACGCCTTGTAAACGATGTCAGGAACGGGTAATTTAGCGATTCCTTTAATTGCAATGACGGCAGCAATCATCATTTCCTGGTTAATCCTGCTTGCTCTCACATCCAGTGCGCCCCTAAATATATAAGGAAAACATAGAACATTATTAACCTGGTTGGGATAATCACTACGACCAGTTGCCATGATTAAATCATCTCTGACAGCATGTGCGATTTCAGGTGAAATTTCAGGATCAGGATTAGACAATGCAAAGACAATCGGTTTTTCATTCATTGATTGTAACATTCGATCGGTCATCAAATTGGGACCTGACACACCGATGAATATATCTGCGCCTTCTAGAGCTTCTTCTAAAGTGCGTTTTTTTGTTTCGGCGGCAAAAGCAAATTTATACGGATTCAAATCTGAACGTCCCGTATGAATCACGCCGGCTCTATCGACCATAAGAATTTGATTACGACGCAATCCCATCGAAATCAATAAACGCATAGAGGCAATACCTGCCGCCCCTGCCCCCAAGCAAACGACCTTGACTTTATCTAGACATTTTTGTTGTAGTTCAATAGCATTTAAAATACCCGCCGCAATAATAATGGCCGTACCATGTTGGTCATCATGAAACACAGGAATATCCAAGCGTTCAATCAAAGCTTGCTCAATTTCAAAACATTGGGGGCCTTTAATATCTTCTAGGTTAATACCACCAAAAGTCGGTGCCATTCTGGCAACGGTATTAATAAAAGTTTGAGGATTCTCAGCATCAATCTCAATATCAAATACATCGATATCTGCAAACCGCTTAAAAAGAACCGCTTTACCTTCCATTACCGGTTTTGAAGCCAATGGCCCCACATTACCCAAACCTAAAACAGCCGTGCCATTGGTAATAACACCGACGAGGTTCCCTTTGATTGTATATTTATAAGCTAAATCTGGATCCGCTTTTATCTCGCGAACAGGCTCTGCAACACCTGGCGTATATGCCAAAGCCAAGTCTCTTTGTGTTTCTGTGGACTTGGTAATATTAATGCTTAATTTACCAGGGCAAGGCTCAGCATGGTAAGCTAACGCACTTTCTTTTAACTCTTTGGTCATTCGTTCACCTATTCGCGATTACAATATATTTAAGAATTAAGCGTCCTTGTTTTCTTCGCTGTCAGCCTTTAAAGAGCCATAACGACGCATAAATTGATCCACACGGCCTTCCGTATCCATGATTTTACTTTTACCGGTGTAAAATGGATGGCACTCGTTGCAAACTTCTATTTTTAACGTATCCCCAGCTATTGTGGATTTTGTGAAAAATTTATTGTCGCAGCTACACGTGACTTCAACTTCTTTATACTTAGGATGAATATCAGCTTTCATGGTTTTCCCCTTGTTATTCGATTTAGGCATCGCTACACTAAAGTGCACCACACCCTACAATACTCAATTAGTTTACACTCAGATTAAATGGGCAAAATCAGGCAGCCAAACCACACGCAAGAAGTTAGTTAACTTCTTTTAAGTTTGATTTTATGGAGACATACTTCTACACCACTAATAAGCTCGTTATCTTAGCTTAAATATGGCAGGCCGAGCAAGGATTGAGTCGCTTTGTTTTGCTTTTATTGGTGAATTAGTACTTAATTTTAATCTGTTTATAAATAAACACACTCTAAAACGGCAGGCGTATACACGCATTCCTGCACAATAAACAAAAAAGCCCGATTCGGGCTTTTTTTTTGTTAGATATTTTGGAATTGATGTGAATGCTTGAGGAAAAGCGACGACTTAGATGTCACCCCAATTATCTGGTTCGCCATCTTGCCAAGCTGAAAGATCTTCCGGTAAGTCCGATAGGGTACTCATATCCCACTTCATTTCACCGGTTTCATGCTCATTAATATGTTTAATCGCTTCTTCCAGCCTCTTATATTGGCCTAAAGAATCGCCATCAAACCCTAAGTAATATTCATGAGTATCTTCAGACTCAACGATCCAGAAAGTCCCTACTTTTGTCTTGTGATGCCACATAGTTCCTTCCCCTCAAGTCATTGTTTTCGTGATACCTGTTGTTTAGACAAGTTTTTTGGTTAAAATACTCCGTCTGATTACGGGGACTAGCACGAGTCCTAATCCAAGCAAAGCTAAAGTACCGGGCTCAGGGACACTAAAATCTATACTACCATCATGCGTTGAGTGCACTTTGAAGAGCTCATCACCAAAACCTTGTGGACCCGGGCTACCTGCCCCTGATGTATCTAGCAATGTATCATCTGTATTTTGATCAATACTTGATTTCAATGTAATGGGGAGTGCTAAGCCTAATAATTCATTAAAGTCTTTATCACCCGCACTAACAACACCGTCGCCATTATCGAACCACCAGAAATCGTCCAATGCAAATATCACTTCGCCTTGCAGCACAGAAGAGCCGGTTAAAAAGCCACCGCCCAAATCAAATTTATTGGTTCCGGTACCACCCTTAATTGCAATTTCTAGCACTTTTTGCCCATCCGTAAATCCGGTATTATCGCCTGAGCCGATGCTACCAAAATCGCCATTGGGCGCACCATCAGGACCGCCAGCATCGCCATGGAAATAAAAGCTAAATGTTGTATTGTTGGTATCATAGGCAATCGTTTGTACCAATTCTGGCCCAACGGGAGTCAATGCTGAAGTGGCAGAGCCTGTTAAACCTGACCAAGCAATGGTCAATTCAGAAATAACCCCTAACCCTTCATCATCCCCTAAAGGTGGCAATAGGTCTGTCACCGCAGCATGCCCGGTATCAATGAATCTATCACCAACGGTTAATGTGCCACTCCCATCCGTGTCATACTGAGTGGTTGTGGTATCTGCAAATAAGCCCATTTGAGTAAAAATAGTTGTAAATGTATCAACATCTCCGCCCATCAGTATCCCTGTACCGCTCCCTCCTGTTTGTGAGGTTGCAGACACATCTATATAGGTTGGTGCCGCAATGGCTTGTCCCACAGTCAAACTTGAAGCAAATAGTAATAACAGTGTTATCCTTTTCATTTTTTTATCCCTTAATGAGCATTGCTGTTAAATATCTCTAAGCAAGCATAGTGCCAACTTTTGGCCAAGGTTCATGCTCTATTGTCAAGCCATTGAAATATCAACTTTTATTTTTTGAAATCCCTTCAGCAGCCACGGCAATTTTATCTCACAAACCAGATTAGCCAATTAACTTGTAAAATAATTAGACAATCCTTTCTCCTTCTCTTCTTACACCGTATACTTTTAACAAAAGTTGAGCCGCATCCATTCAACTGTTTATAATAGACATTGCTCTATGACTAAATCACCAAAAAGATGACTTAAAAATATGATAAACCGTTTGCTTTTGTTCGTCTGTATCAGCATGTTCAGTACGCTATCTTATAGTGAAGTTCTCACCAAAAATGCCGCGAAGAACCCCACCCCTAAGATCACACAAGAGATGTCAGGTGCACAACCCATTCCGTCAAAGAAAGATATTGTCCAAGTTGATAAGTATGTTTGGATGGCACGGATGAAGAAAACATTGCCCGATTCGCTGTGCGATAAAAACCATTATTTTTTAAAATGTTTCAACACCAATGAAGCAGAGTGTCAAAAATTGACCTCTATATTTTTGGGGGCATGCTTAGATAAAGCCATCTCCAATTTACCTAGCTATTTAACTTCTGAGCAACAAGCTGAATGGGGACAGATCATGGGACGATGTACTTACGATCTATACAATACTTTTATGGCTGATCTGAAAAAAAATGACCCTGCTTGCACTGCCAACCCTCAAAAACCAAATTTAAAGTGAGACCGGTATGAGCGATAGCTTATATTATATAATTTTATCCTTGATACAAGGTATCACTGAGTTTTTGCCTGTTTCTAGCTCAGCACATTTGGTTTTATTTCCGCTGCTCACCAATCACGTCGATCAAGGCATTGCTTTTGATGTAGCAATACATTTGGGCACCCTAGTCGCAGTGGTTTATTACTTCAGATATAAAGTAAAATGGATGTGGTATGGGTTTTGGCGAAGTCTCAATATTGGCAATACAAAATCATCAGCCCAACCAATGGGCTATTATAGCAAGCTTGCCTGGTATTTAATCGCGGCCTCCATTCCTGTCGCAATAGCAGGCGCAACGCTGCATGGTTATATTGAAAATATTGCACGCTCTCCCATTGTCATTGGCTATGCTTCGATTGTTTTTGGTGTTTTGTTATTTATCGCAGACTATATCTCATCTCATCAAAAACATACCCCTCTAAAACCCCCTACTAAGCCCACATTAAAAAATACATTGGTCATTGGCTTATTTCAAGTCCTTGCTATCATACCCGGCACCTCTCGCTCTGGTATCACCTTAACCGGGGGATTATTTATGGGCATGAACAGAAAAAATGCAGCTACGTTTTCATTCCTTTTGGCTATTCCTACGATTTTGATGGCAGGCGGCTATGAAAGTCTTAAATTATGGCACTCAACCAACACCGTGGCTTGGCCTTATTTTTTATTAGGATTTATCGTCTCTTCATTAACCGCTTTTTGGTGTATCCATTTCTTTTTAAAGATAATTAATAAAATGGGGGTATTGCCCTTTGTAATCTATCGCATTATTTTGGGTCTTGGATTACTTATTTTATTCCGTGCTTGACAATTTTTACCATATCGTTAAACTCTACATTCTTTAATGATATCTGGGGTGCCCACTCTATATTTATTTTTTAATATTATAGATGGCTGAGAATTTATATTTCTATAAATATATTTACCCACAACCTGATCTGGATAATGCCAGCGTAGGGAATCCATATGAAAGTCAATGCGTTAGATCTCATTGGAGCGAGTTTATCGCTATCTTCCACTTATTATTTTACGAAAGCCGCCCGCCTAGCCTGGGTAATTGGCATCGCTGCCGTTATTTTAAATTCTATTTTATATTGGCAAAAAAATATTTATGGGCATCTTATCTTAGAAGGCATTTACTTAATCTCTATGCTGGTTGGTTTATGGCGTTGGCGCACATCTAACATTCAGAATCATAAAATCAAACAACTTTTTTTAAAACACTATCTTTGGGGCGGCAGCATCTCTATCGGCTTAATTTATATTGTTGCTCAGTGTTTGGCTATTTTTACACCCTCTCCTATTCCCACACTAGATGCTATAACAACCATTTTGAGCTTAGTCGCACAATTATTATTAATTTATAAATTTTTACAATGTTGGATACTTTGGTTTTTAGTGGATGCAATGATGGCCGCCATACAATTTTCGCAAGGCATGCCCTTTCATGGGCTTGCAACACTGTTTTATTTAGGGCTTGCTATACTGGGGTTTTGCCGCTGGAAGAAAACGCTTTCTTTAGAATTATTAGCATCCGAAGAGGCTACAAAAAACCATACCGCGTTCGTATTGACTAACTCGCTTTAGCGTCTGGCTTTGCTTGCATAGAAGATTTTTGCAAATAATGTAAGCAATCCACCATAGAAAGGGGCTTTGAAAAATAAAAGCCCTGTAAGTGGTCACAACCCAACGCTGCTAAATATTGCGCCTGCTCAAGACTTTCTATGCCTTCTGCCAGAGTTTTAATCTCTAATTGCTGTGCTAACGTAATAATGGCAGAAACAATGCCAATGAATTTATTTTTATCCGCACCATCCATCGCCTGCACAAATGCCCGATCAATTTTAATCCCTTCCAAAGGTAGGTCTGTCAAATAACTAAGGCAAGAGTACCCAGTACCAAAGTCATCCATCACCAATTGGAAGCCTTTTGCTTTAAGCATATTCAATTTTTGTATAATATAAGACGAATCATGTGCAAATATAGACTCGGTAATTTCAAATTCAATTCTGGAAGGGGAGACATTATAACGTTCAATACACTCATCAATCTCGCTAAGAAATTGCTCTCGCATAAACTGATTAACGGATAAATTAACCCCTAAAATAAAATCTTTGTAGCCACTTTTTTCAAATAAAACAATGCTTCGACACGACTCTTCTATAACCCACTGCCCTATATCACAGATCATACCCATTTGCTCTGCTATTGGAATAAATAATGCTGGCGATATCATTCCTTTTTCTGGATGATGCCAGCGAATCAAGGCTTCTAAACCTATAACGTGAAAATCTGTCACACTCACCTGCGGTTGAAAATATAACTCAAATTGATTTCTCTCTAGGGCGACATGTAAATCATTTGCCAAAGAAACAACATTGGTTGCAGAGCGGGTAACATCCGCTTTGTAAAACTGGTAGTTATTTTTGCCCTTACTTTTAGCCACAGACAACGCGCCACTAGCACAGTGTAAAATGCTCTCCATATTTTTAGCATCACTGGGGAATAAAGCAATACCAATACTCAATGTTAAAAAATGATCAACCCCTTCTAACATAAAAGGGGCTTTAAATACCCGCATAATTTTGTCTGCCAACCGGGCTGAGTCTTCTGGTTTATCCGTGTGTGTTAAAACCAAAATAAATTCATCTGCGCCCACTCTAGAGATAACATCCACCTCTCGAATAATACCTTTGATTCTATTAGCAATCATTTTAAGTAACTGATTAGCTAATGCATACCCCAGTGCATCATTTACCGCCTTAAACCCATCCACATCTAAATGCAAAACAGCACAACCTTGCTCATACCTTTCGCTATACAATAATATGTGATTAAGTCGATTCAGAAATGCCTCATGATTCAATGTGCCCGTCAAGCTGTCCATGTTCTGCATCCATTCATGCGTAGCACGATTCCCTTGTGCCATAACACTTTCTTGCATGCTAACAATAAAATGACTAACCGTATCCCCTTTAGAAAATATAGGATGCACGATTAAATCCACTTTGGCTAAATCGTGCTCAATACTCGCCATCCGAATAGCACCTATCGGTTGCGGTTGCTTTGTTGACTTTGCTAACCCCAAACTCTCAATAATCAAGTCTTGCTCAATTTTATCTAACCCTGGCATCACTTGAAGCATATCTTTTCCGATTAATGCAGAAAATGATTTCCCCATATAGCCTACCGCTGCAGCGTTTAAAAATTTAACTTTGTACTGCAAATCAAGCCCTATCATCGCGTGGTTAATATTGACACGTGCACCAGGCGCATTAGAGTCATTATCTTGGTATTTATAAAGTCTGCTGATGATTTTTTGGATCAGGCCAATGTACTGTTGCGATTTATCTTTTACAACGACTTGATGCGCCCCTTTTCTATAAGCACAAAAAATCATAGGATAAGAAGCGGACTCAATCAAAACAATAACCGCTTTGTTCTGTTTGTTGGTTAAACTTTGATGCTGTAAACAATCTAGCGCTGTACCATCCTTTAGGAAAAAATCAACAATAATGATATCTATTTTTTGCTCAACAGATATACGACAACTCTCAGATAGATCTGCGCTTGTGATGATTGCCTCAATATCAGGATGCTCGACTAGTTTTTTTCCCAGCGCTTGACTTGAGACTGATTCGCCTATCACCAGAATACGATAACCCTTTTGTTTCATTTGTTTTTCCATCTGAATCTTAGCCATAATGTTTTGCTGTAAAAAGCCTCAGCGCTCAATTTTAAGATTTATATATAATTAAGGATAATAGATTTTTGATACATTCGTGGTTATAAACGCTATATTTGATCAGAATACTTTGTTTTTTCTCCCATATAGAGCCCATAGTTGGATATCAGTACAGCGTTAAGGTAGAATACATGGAAATTTAACACTTGGATGCAAGAGTAATATGCCAGTTTTAACGCTTGAAGATATTCATCTCTCAATTGGAGATACCCCATTATTGGATGGTGTTAGCCTTAATATCCAGTCTAGGGATAAAATGGCACTGGTAGGACGAAATGGTGCCGGCAAATCCACGCTACTGCGCATTATGGCTCAATTGGAATCCCCCGACTCCGGCACAATCAAATCCAACTATAAAATTTCCCTGCTCAACCAAAGCCTACCCGCTCAAGATGATATAACCACTTTTGATTTTGTCAGTTCTGGGCTGGATAACATCGGAAAACTACTACAAACTTATCATCACTTGACTCACGACACCCCTACAGACCAACAAGATAATGCATGGTTGAATCAACTGCAAAATATCCAGCAAGAAATTGACGCCAAAAATGGATGGGATATTCAGCACCGCATTGACAAAATAATCACCGAGCTAGATTTGCCGGCCGACAAGCTGTTAAAAACATTATCCGGTGGGTGGCGCCGCCGAGTAGATCTGGCCAAAACCCTGATCAGCGAACCTGATTTACTATTATTAGACGAACCAACCAATCACCTTGATATTGAGGCGATTCGGTGGCTCGAAAATTATTTACTCTCTTATCCTAAAGCCATTATTTTTATCACGCATGATAGAGCATTACTCAAAAATCTCGCCAATCATATTCTCGAAATCGAGAGAGGCCAGTTATACAATCATGCCTGCAATTACAGCACCTATTTACAACGAAAAGCCAAACGTGAAGAAGATGAAAGTACCGCACTTAAAAAACTAGACCAAAAACTATCAGAAGAAGAAGCTTGGTTAAGACAAGGCGTAAAAGCCAGAAGAAAACGTAATCAAGGCCGCTTACGTGATTTGATATCACTACGTGAAACACGACAAACCTATCAAGGACAGCAACAAAAGCCGACATTTGAGGCCAATCAAGTTGGCCGATCCAATAAAGTCATACTCGAAGCAGAAAACATAAGCTTCGCCTATGAAAATCAGCCCCCTATTATTAAAGATTTTTCTTTGGTGCTACAACGCAAAGAAAAAATTGCCGTCATAGGCCCAAATGGTGCCGGTAAGACCACTCTAATTAACTTACTGATTGGAAAGCTCTTTCCTAGTTCAGGAAAATTGCACCAAAGCCCAACGAACCAAGTGGCTTACTTTGATCAAAAACGCGAAACACTACAACCTGAAAGCTCTTTGATCGACAATGTCACCGAGGGTGATGATTTTGTTGAAATCAACGGCACTCGAAAACATATTATTGGTTACTTGGGCGATTTCTTATTCTCCCCTAAAAAAGCGCGAGCCAAAGCGCGTAGTTTGTCTGGTGGCGAACAAAATAGGTTACTATTAGCCAAACTATTCGCCAAACCTGCCAATATTTTAGTATTAGACGAACCCACCAATGATTTGGATTTGGAATCATTAGAACTACTGGAATCATTGTTATTAGAATATACTGGCACCGTATTGATTATTAGCCATGATCGTGAATTTATTGATAATGTCGCAACACATTATATTGCCTTTGATCAAAATGGCCAATTAGACGTGGGCGTTGGAGGCTATAGCGATTGGCATCAACGTGAACTGCACTTACAAAAGAATAAAGCTGCAAAAAATCCCCCTTCAGACACCCAAAAATCTGTATCTAAAAATGCACCGACTCAATCCAAAACATTAGAAAAACCTAAAAAGCTCAATTATAACGAACAACAAGAGCTCAAAGCACTGCCACGCCAAATAGAACAGCTTGAAACGGAAATAGAAAGCTTACATAAAGTTATGCAGCAACCAGATTTTTATCAAAAACCACAAAGCGAGATGAAAACCATCCACGACAGGATAGCAAAAGCACAAACACAGCTAGATCACTGTTACGCAAGATGGGAAGCATTAGAATAGTTTAGGAATGGGCATGTAATACTTACCGCTTTATCATCTCATTAAGCAAGCCAGGAAGTATTACATGATTCCCTATTACTCTCAGATTCAAAGCTCTTCTGACTCAAAGCACGTTGTTTCAGGCATATATTCTGGGGTAGCTGAAAATATTTTCTTTAACCAACTAATGAAAATAGTGGTATCTACAGTACTAACCAGTACACCAAGCGAAGCCAAACCACACGCGGCGACTAACCCCCATGAAAAATCTTCTTTGCCCACAATAACCAGTAAAACCATCGCAAAAATACGCGCGACATAGGTTAATATATTAAGCAAATAGACTTCACCATGCTTTACGCCATAATCCCACAACTGATACGCAAGACCAGCCCCCGTAATCCCTGTTAAGACGCTCATACTGCCTTGCTGCATGGTCGGCATGACAAAAGACTCTAAATTCAAGTGCAACCCCAAACAAACAATGGCACCTAGTCCACAATACATCCCGACCATTTCAGTTGGCAAAGCCGTGTGATATCGCGTAAAGGCAGTATATCCACCCCAAAAAATAGCACCCACAATGGCCAAAATATATCCAAACATATAACTGCCACTAATACCTTGCTCATGCAGCTCAGGTCCAATTAAAAAATAAATCCCGGTAAACCCTAGCAGCCCACCCACTAAATGCTGTGGCTTCAATTTTTCTTTGGGAAGCAAACTGGTAAAAAATATGCCCAAACAAGGCCAAATGTAATCAATCAAGTCTACATGCGCAATGGGTGCATATTGAGAGCCATAAATATAGGCAAAATCACTTAAACAAATCCCTACAAATCCTGCTAGCCAAATAAACGCAGGTTGCTTCAGCACCAAGCGCCATTTTTTGTTATAGGTAATACGAATCGATGTCATAGCAAAAGAACTAAAAAAAATAATGGTCAATAACTCAAAAATCGGCAAATCATTAATAGAAGATATTAATAACGGCTCAACAGCCCACATGGCCAAAGCCCCTAGTCCAAATATTGTTGCACGTCTCTGATCATTCACTTTTATGGCTCTTCCTAACATTTTCCAGTATTTTTTATCATTTTTTTATTTACTTAGTTACTTCGCTTCATGAGGCGAGCTGCTTAAGATATAACAGTCTTATAATGAGAGCAAGCGTTATTCTATAACTCGATATGTCTAACCGATATTTGGCTCATTCGGGCTTAAATAATATTAAAATACATCAAACTTTTAGAGCCCATACAAAGTCTAAGGCTTATATCCTTCTTTGTCTGTGAAGTGCTAAAATGAAAATGCTCGTCAAAAAAAACCTTATAAATCAATGCATAATAGACTTTTTACACCTGAGATCCTTCTTGGGTGTCCCATTTTACATATGGTTTTGTTTACTTGTATATCCACAAATAGCCCTCACTAAAAATCTGCCCAAAACAATTGAGCATGGACATTCTCATAGCGCACGGATTGATCCGCTCAATACACCAAACAAATCTCAAATAGAGTCTAGGAGACTGCAACAACAAGCAGAGCGACAAACAGAGCAAGCGCGCCAAGATCTAAAGCGTGCAAGACAAGACAGCAGACGCTTTGCCCCCTATCAGAGGGGGTTATATGATAATCACGGGTTTGATAGGCTACACGCTGAAAGCGAGTTGATTCGCTCACAACAAGAATTACGTAACGCAGAGGGTAATCAATATTCTCTAGAGCGGCGTATAGAAAGTACTGAGCGCGACGCACAACTACAACGTGACCGAGCCAATACCCGTTCGCCTAGAGCTGATTTTCAAAGAAGCTACCCCAAGATAGAGTATGGTCACCGAGGTAGACGCTAGTTTATTAGAGTCCCATTAGGCAAAACTTTATTGCTTAGCTTAATAACCTAATAGCGTTTAGCCTAACTTTCTATGCTTTTTGCTGCAATTTTGCTGGAATGCATGAAATATAAAAGATATCAATATCGCTTTTTAAGTGAAGTTTGATTAAAATCAGCCCTTGAATTAAATAATAAGGTTAGTGCGACATCTATGGATATCAATAAAATTCTGTCTGAAGAACTCAAGGTAAAGGAATGGCAAGTCACAGCCGCAATTAATCTGCTCAATGAAGGAGCAACTGTGCCATTTATTGCCCGTTACCGCAAAGAAGTAACAGGCACGCTATCAGATACCGACCTAAGAAATCTGGAAGAGAGACTCACCTATCTAACAGAATTAGAAGAGCGCCGACAAACTATTTTATCTAGCATTAAAGAACAAAAAAAACTCACCCCAGAATTAGAAAAATCTATTTTGGCAGCCGACAACAAGGCACGTTTGGAAGATTTATACTTACCTTATAAGCCCAAGCGCCGAACCAAGGCACAAATTGCGATTGAAGCTGGTTTGGAAAAATTGGCAGATACACTATTATCTGACCCTAGCCAAGATCCTAAAACACTGGCAAATGAATATCTGAATCCAGAAAAAGAAATCAAAACGGTTGAAGAAGCGCTTACTGGCGCCCGACACATATTAATCGAGCGCTTTAGTGAAAATGCGGACTTGATTAGCGTATTAAGAGAGACGGTTTGGCAAGAAGCAATACTCACCAGCCAAGTCATCGAAGCCAAAAAAGTACAAGGCATTAAGTTCCAAGATTATTTCGAATATGAAGAGCCCATCAAAAAAGTACCCTCACATCGCGCGCTCGCTATATTTCGTGGACAAAAAGAAAAATTCTTACGCATTAATATTACTTTGACTGATGACCAAGGCCATTATTTAGAGCAGAAAATCGCCAAAGCTTTTGATATTACGATGCAAAGTCGTCCTGCAGATATTTGGCTTGCCCAAACCGTCGAGTGGGCGTGGAAAACCAAGTTAAAATTAAAAATAGATATAGACTTGATGACTCGTCTTAGAGAATCAGCAGAATTAGATGCTATCCAAGTTTTTGCCGAAAATCTGCATCATTTATTAATGGCCTCTCCGGCAGGACATAAATCCGTATTAGGATTAGATCCCGGCTTAAGAACCGGTGTAAAAGTTGTGGTGGTTGACGAAACCGGCAAGCTTTTGAGCCATACTACTATATTTCCTCATGTACCCAGAAATCAATGGAAAGAATCTATTGCGGTATTAGCCAAGCTTTGTGCGGAACATAAAGTCTCATTAGTGAGTATCGGCAATGGCACGGCCTCAAGAGAGACAGATAAACTTACGGCTGACCTAATGAAGGCATACCCAGAGTTGCCTTTGACTAAGATTACGATTTCAGAAGCCGGTGCCTCTGTGTACTCTGCCTCTGAATTAGCCTCAAAAGAATTTCCAGATTTAGATGTGAGTTTTAGAGGTGCGGTTTCTATTGCCAGACGTTTACAAGATCCTTTGGCTGAACTGGTCAAAATCGATCCAAAAGCCATTGGCGTGGGACAATATCAACATGATGTTAACCAGGTTAAATTGGGTAAAAGCTTAGAGAACGTTGTAGAAGATTGCGTCAATTCAGTTGGCGCAGATGTGAACACCGCTTCGGTGCCATTATTGAAAAGCATTGCGGGCTTAAACGAAACCGTTGCCAAAAATCTAGTTGCCTATAGAGAAGAGCACGGTCGTTTTATCAACCGAGAGGCTATCAAGAAAGTGCCTAGACTTGGGCAAAAAACTTATGAACAAGCGATTGGGTTTTTACGTATTCTAAAGGGCGATAACCCATTGGATGCTTCTGCCGTTCACCCTGAAACCTATTCCGTTGTAGAAAAAATACTAGCCAAAACCGATTTGTCTATACAAAGCCTAATGGGCAATGTGACCGTATTAAAATCTATTAAAGCCAATGATTTTGCCGATGACCATTTTGGGGTGGTGACCATACAAGATATCTTGAGCGAATTATCTAAACCAGGACGTGACCCACGCCCTGAATTCAAAATGGCAAAATTTACCGACGGCATAGAGACGCTAAAAGATCTAAAGCCTGATTTAATGTTAGAAGGCCAAGTAACCAATGTGACTAAATTCGGTGCTTTTGTAGATATTGGTGTACATCAAGACGGCTTGGTTCACATTTCTGAGATGTCTACACAATATGTTGCAGATCCCAGTGATGTGGTCAAAGTCGGCCAGATTGTAAAAGTACGTGTTTTGGATGTAGATGTACAACGCAAGCGTATTCAACTTTCTTTGTGCCTACAAGCAAAACAAGATGGCAAATCTAATAAGTCTAGAGACGCAAACCAATCTAGAGGCGGCGATAATAGACATCACGCCAAATCTAAAAACAAAGGCAAGCAACAAGCTGCGGGGCATTCAAACTTAGGCCAAGCGCTGTTAGATGCTTTGCAGAAATAGTAAAATTAGTTGAGTCTGATGAGCAGAGCGAATCTTGCCCCTCTCCTGATTTCCAGGAGAGGGTGGCGTGAAACGCCGGGTGAGGTTATTTAATGCCAATTCACAACCTAAAGCTCAACACAAAGACTCCAGCGCCTCGTAAGAAATCACTTGTATATCATTCACCTGAAATGATTCATCTCCTGAATAAGCCACATAGCATGGTGAATTGTCCGGCACGCCATCTAATTCTTTCCATTTTTTTAACTGCCGCAAAAAGCTACTCGAAAACGTCGCACTAGATTTTATTTCTACTGCGGTTAACGTATCTGCTTTCTCAATCAACAAATCCACTTCAAACCCTTTATGACTATTCCAGAAATATAGGTTAGGTGTTTTTGCTTTTGAAAAATATTGTTTCATTACTTCACTAATCACATAACCTTCAAATAAAGCGCCTCTAGCGGCATGCAGCTTTGCATGCTCTCCTGTCTCAACACCTAATAAATGACAAACTAAGCCAGAGTCATAAAAATATAATTTAGGACTTTTTACCAATCGTTTATTAAAATTTTTATAGTATGGTTGCAAGCGGAAAATAATATAACTCAGTTCCAGTAAGTTAATCCATTCTCCTACGGTCGTGTGTGAAATACCACATGCCGCCCCCAGCTCAGATAAATTAATTAATTGCCCGTGTCGGCCTGCACATAATTTCAAAAAAAGATGAAACTTAGATAAATCTTTTACTCGAATGAGTTGACGGACGTCTCTTTGCAAATATGTTGTCACATAGCTTTTATACCATAAATCTGTTCTAACTTTATCGTGATAGGGGCCAGGATAACTGCCTTGGTAAATAAGATCCCAAATATTGCTATTAGCATAATCACCATCTGACTTTAACTCTGAATAGGTTAGTGGTAACAATTCCATAATCGCCACCCGACCCGCTAAAGATTGTGAAATTTGTTCTAACAATAGAAAATTTTTGGAACCGGATAAAATAAACTGTCCTTTGACTTTATTATGATCAATAAAACCTAAAAGATAAGAAAATAATTCTGGATATTCTTGTGCCTCATCTATAATCCACTTTTGTGTCGTATCTTGAAAGAATCCCCTTGGATCGCTTTTGACCTTTTCAAGTGTATCTGGATCTTCAAGATTCAGATAATAATGCTTGGGAAATAAATATTTTAATAATGTTGTCTTACCACTTTGCCTGGGTCCTACTACACTCACAGCATAAAATGAGTCAGCTGCCGCTTTAATTTCGGATGACAATGCTCTTGAAAACATAATTGTGACCATTTAAAATTCAATAATATCAAGATCATAGACCAAATGTTCCCAATCTGCAAGTTCAACCTTCAAATTGGGAAGTTTTGAAAGAGTATGCAGATGCGAAGCACCATTCACCCACTTTGGAATCAAAGGGGTCGGCACAACTATTTCGCATTGCCTAAAAGGCGATAGCGAAAGCGACGGGGGGATTTGAAACTCTACATAAAACTTTATTGCTTGTTATAAAATCCCCCTTCCGCCTAAGCCTTATAGGCTATAGCGGCGCCCCCTTTGATTCCAAAGTGGGCAAAAGGCACGTTGTGCCAAGGCTCTGAAACTATTAATAGGCTAAGTTGTCTTCTTGCGTGCCTTATTATTACCTTTCTCAACTATTTCCTGACTACTTCGCATATGAGCTTCTTATTAATTTAAAGAACTTAGGCTAATATATATTCTCCAAACAAAAAAGTAAGTAAAAGTATTACATTTAACCCAGCAAACTGCTGTGGATACTCACAGCATACTGATCGTTATTACAGCCTTAGCGAGATAGTCACTCACGCACCAATTATGGCTATAACTTAATAAAATCAAGACATTAAAAACCTCTGCTGCACCGTACAACAATCTGTGTTGGCAACACGGTTATTAGTGTGGCACTGTAATTTCACCTGTTAAGAAAACCGGACAAGCAATGAAAGCAATTGTCCAATCAGTATGTAATCAAGGAGATTATTATGTCTGCAAAAGGTCCAATAGTTGATGAAGTGGAAGATATGGATGTTGAAATAAAAGATGACGAAAAGGTAGAAGTGCAGGCTCCATCAATAGAAGACATATATCGCTCTCTTCCAGAAGAGTATCAAAAAACAGAAGAAGAATTATTATTATTAGGAAGTTATGAAGTTCCTAAATTTTCTCCATATTCATATTTTTCAGAATCCAGAGGCATTGAAGCTAAACCAGAAGAGCAAGAAAGACATCAGACAGATTTTCTAAATCAGGCAATGCAGCAGGCCATCCAAAAATACAACAAATTGGATCCATTCCATGCATCTACCGCCGTACAACTAGAAAGACTCGCAAAAGTTGAAGCAAATAAAAATCCCGCTTCAATGCAACCTTCCGCCGAGGCAAAAAAATCATTTTTAGATTCTGCGGCAGCTCGAAGCTTAAGCGTGCATATGCATGACCACTTAAGTCCAGCAGCTACTCAAGTCCCAGATGCAAGTTTTAGCGTTAATAGTTCAGCAACGAACCTTTTTGCAACAAAGAAGAATGGCTCTAAAACATGTCCTTCTAGAATGCTACTGTTTTCTGATGGGATTTCAGCGCAATTACAACGTGGTCACAAGCTCGATGACAAAACAGCTCAAAGTGGTTCAAAGTTAATCGCAAAAATACAAACAAAACAAAAACTAGGACTGCAAATTAAAAATAAAGAGCTCTCCTTTCTTGACGTCGCTTCGCTAGCAATTTCAGATGACCAGCAGGGCAGTAGTTCTTCTGCTGATGGCTATACTGTTGTTCAAAGTAAAAGTAAAAGAAAACGTAAAAAATAGCAGACTATATCCCTTACAAATAGAAAAGCCCAACTCTGTTGGGCTTTTTTATCCCTACCTGCCTATACTGTTTGCTTACCTTTAATCCTATCCGACCGACGAGGCTCAGGCTCTTTCCCTTCCATCTTAGTTGATTTTTTTGCCATATCTATCTTCTCTTGATACATCCCAAATGCAGATAAAACAGTTGCGGCATTAGATTTTTCAAGCAGATTATCTTCATCTTCGGTTGAAGCATCATCTGAGCTATAATCAAGCTCTTGTGTTGAAGAAAGCGATAGCGTCACAAATGGAGGGGCATTTAGTATTTCAGGCTCGTATTTTGCCAATGCTCTTAGGTAAGTTTTAGTAAAATTTTCTTTTGCAAGCTGTGCCGTTTTTTGCCCACCATGTCCATCAAAAACAGCCAGCATAAATGGCGGGCTGTTTTTTAGAGCCTCACTCGTAACCTCTGTCACTTGAACAGAAATATTATCTCTTGAGCCTCTTACATTTGCTGCCGTTGCTAAAATTTCAGCAATTTCCCCAAACGACTTCTCTTGATTTTTTGAGACTAACAGGCCAATATCCGCTTTTGATAAACAATCTAATGTGCTTTTACGATTGTGTTCGGTTAATCCGTCGCAGGCTACGATAATAAATAATTTTTCACCCGCTTCTAAATGTCCAAACTCGTGTTTTTTGATACTAGGCTCATGAGACAAGCCACATGCTTCAGAATGAATATCTCCTAAAGAACGACTAACCGCTAGACCCTTCCCACGTAAGCGAGTTGTTCCACGGCGGTCTTTTCCCACAATATCTTGTAATGTTTTATTTTTTGTTTTTGCAAATGCAGTCAGCCGCTCTATTTCTTGGCGATCATTTGGGTTATGCAAATCATTGAGTGAACCTACTGATTTTGGCAGGCCATCTTTGTCTAAAATAACAGCAAAGACTTCAGAATCACCTAAGCTTGCAGACCAAACTGTATTCGTTTCAGGCTCTATCCAGGCGCTAATGACTGTAGAGCCATCAGGCAATTGATTCTCAGCAATATCCGTTGTGAGCGCTTTAAAGGTATCTTGGATTAGCCATTGTTTCTTAGGAGCTTCTAAGGCTTTATAAGCCTCTCCCTGAAGCACTGAGAATTGATGCGCAACCATTCTGTCTTCTTGGGTGCCTCGAAGCCCCTTTAATTCTGCTCCGCCAAAAAATTCGTCTTCTATTCTATAATCTTGCTCGCCATTATCTGCATCAGTGCTGGCTTCACTTAAAAGCATTCTATTTGAATTGATTCTAAAATATGTCACTATAAATCCTGAAAAGTTAACATTCAAACAAACTGACACTCATGTTATTCCTACACAAATTAATAGTAAAGGATTTTACTGTCGAAAACGCGCACAAAAGCCGTTATGATGAAAATATTCGCTTTAAAAAATAATACTGTGAGTCTACATTTGAATATAAAACAATTTCTTATTGGGGCAAGTTATATTTTCTTTGGCTTTAGATATCTCTTTCATCCTGCCGCGAGAAAATTTGTTCTTATTCCTATTTGCATTAATGTTGGTGTTTTTATTGCGTTTTTTTGGTGGGGCTATGATGCCAGCTCAAGCAAGTTAGATGAATTTTTGCAACCAGCATCACTGCCAGGTTGGCTGTCCTGGCTAGAAAGTTTTATCAACTGGGCACTCTCTGGCTTAAAGTGGCTATTGGGCATTATTTGGTTCGCTTTATTTGCTTTTTTGTTTTCTATATTTGGTTCTCTGACCGCCAATTTGATTGCCTCTCCTTTTAATGGCTTACTATGCGAAAGCATTGATAAAAATATTAATCAATTTGAAGCAAAGCCCATATCCACTCTCAGATTAATTACGCATTCTGTCTTACGCGAAATACATAAATGGTTATATTACCTTCCCCGGTTGATAATGATTGGCTTATTATGTTTTATATTGTATTTTATTCCTGTGGCCAATATTATTTCCACTGGTATTTTATATTTATTTGGTGCCTGGATGCTCGCTTTTCAATATTTAGACTTTGCGGCAGACAATAGATCTATTAAAGTAAAAGAGTTAAACAAACGTATCAAGAAACATAAAATGCTTAGTTATGGTTTTGGTATTACCGTATTTAGTTTAACTTTAGTACCAGGCGTAAATTTTATTATTCTACCCGTTGCGACAATTGCCGCAACAAAGCTCTGGAATGACCATTTTGCCGAGGTGGTAAAAAAATAATATTTTACCAGCGTTCCTCTTCAAGGATATTAGGGAGTTAAGATGAATCTTCTTCAATATTACTGGCATAGAACGGCCAATATTGCTATAGACGTCTCTGAAGGCATTAGCAGATTTTGTCACTGGTCTGTTAATACCGCGTTGTCAAACGAGACGGTTAACTTTCATGCCATGCAATTTATTGAGGGTGTTAAGACTATTTCTACCTTTCCCCTAACCGCATCTAAAATGATATTTCACAAGCCATCCCGAAAATTAGCAGCTCACATATTAGAATACAATTTACTTTATTATGTTTTACCTGTTGTCAGCTACCATGGTTTTTTACGTTATCAAATCGAAAATATCTTAGAAAGCACTTGTGGTGATTATATTTTCTATGTGGATTTGTTTGCCAGTGCGGTTTTTACCCGAGCTTTAATCAATGCTTATGCGGTTAATATTTTTAATAATATCAACGCAGGCAGCACAACACTCCCACAAGCCCCTACCGGGATAGAATTAAGCTGCTCATGCAAAGAATCCCAACATCTCAAAGCACAAATCATGAGTCCTATTTATTATTTAACCAAAATGGCTGTTTTTACCCCATTAGAATGTATACCTTATGTAGGGCCTGTTATTCGTTATACGCTAAAACCTTTAGCCTGGGGAGAAGCCTTAAACGAAGGTAATATATCCGGGCTTTGTCATGACCATCGCATTGAATACTGTGCCACACGTAATGCAGGGCATTATGGCATGGGTATGGCCGTTGTTGCCAGCACGGCTGTTGCGAATGCAATTGTGACATATTATACAGGTGTATCAGGGTTTTTCATGCAAGATGCCATCTTTAATACGCTATACCCATTTATGATTTTTCATTCACACAATCTACAATTCGAGACTAACTTAATCTCAGATGAGACGCCTAAAGATATTTCCAAACCCATACGCTGGATAGTGAATCAAGGCCAAGAACTTGGCAAATCCTATATTGCTTCTTTAAAACCAAATGATAACAATTTACTCGGTAAAATCTCAGACATCACGCAAAAATTAAGATTAAGAAACATTGCCCTCTACCCAAGCTTTGGCAAAACACCCAAAGAGCTTGTGAAATTCCCGCCCTTGAATATGTTATTAAGAAAAAACCATCAGGCTATAAGCAACAAACTAGACACTATACAGTTTGTCACAGAACATCCAGACTTGGTTGCAAATTTTCTATTTTTTTATCAATGGTTGCCATTATTGCCACCCAAAAATCATACTCGCGTCATCGTCAGTATTATGACCAACAATATTGAAACAACTATGGCGTTAGTAGAAAATGCTAAACGCCTAATAAAGCATGCCATTTCAGACGATCTTAACGCAGACCGCCCAGCCAGAGTCAAATGCTATACTCATAAGCCAGCAGAACAACGAGTTATAGAAGACTACCTAGAACCACCACAAAAAAAAGCAGAAGAGATCTTGAATGATTTCCATGATATTACGCACACCCCACCCAGTGCAGAAATGCTAAAAATCATGGGTGATTTTCATGAGGTTTCGCCAAGTTCATCCGGTGTGATAGTAGATAGCTTTATTGAGCTGCTCCCCGATTCAGATGAAAAACCACATAACCTGAAGAGTATGTCAAAAACAGACCAAGTAGCAGAAAATAATGGGGAAAAGGAGGTAGAAGAAATAGAGGAACCAAAGGATGTTGATGATTTTAATGGATTTTTGGTTATGCAAAAAACCCCTTCCGCTATTATTCCAGGGTTTAACAGAAACCAACTTCACCATCGACATGCTGCAACTCCAGCACCACATACTGAATTACAGAGCAGATACTATTGGCCTTTTAATTGGTGAAACTGCTCTGATAGATGACCTATTTCTAATCATATGCCTGGTTATTTTCAGTTTTTTTCAGTTTTTTTATAAATCTGGATAAAAATACAGGAACTATCTGCCTATACTGATCCTCTAAGTGATTAGTGTGTTTTTATTTATATGGGGAAATACAGCCATGGCTAGAGATTGGGCAAAAGATATGAAGAGCAAAATCAACTGGACAGAACTCTCAGAAGAAGAATGGGATGACTATTTTAAATTTCAGCATACAAAAGCAGTAGAGTCGGAAATAACCAAAAGAGGCGAAGGCTTTAGAGAACAGGTTAAACAAGAATATGGCCCAACACCAACCATACAGAGCGTATTGGGAAATGATAAGACATTACCCAGCAGCACCATGGACTGGATCAAAATCATAGGCCAAGCTCACAAACATGAAGGCTTAAATCTCAACTCAGAAAAAGAGGGTGATAGGCTACGATACTTTTCCCATAACAGCCATATCCAACCGCCCATTGAGCATTTTGGCGCTCAAGCGCTGAGCATTAGAGAGGTCACACAAGATTTGCATGACAAAGGCATTTTGGCGCCCCCTTGGACAAAAGACAAAGTAGAAGGCTTACATAAAAGATTCCAGCAAATATCAAAAGACTTAACCGATAATCCAGAATGGACTCAACATTGGACAGATTTCAGATCAAACAATGACGCGCAAATAATGGATTTATGCGCCAATGATTATATGAAGTCAGAGTTAAATATGCTTCGTAGTTTATATGTAAAAGAACACCCAACTGAAAATGGCATCAGTGACGAAAAAATCCTAAAAGCCTCAGGCATTGAAAGCAAAGAAGCATTTCTTCAAGAGTACAAAGATACACGCCTAAAAGAAAATGATTGGCCACAGGTCGTGGATGCTAAGATGGCAGATTTACAACAACAAATGCTACAGGCTTATCGCTTTAAATTATTTTCTAAATGTACTTTCTTAGAACGAGGGCCAGAAGAGACAGACAATCAGTATATGATGCGAGAGTTCCGGGTACAAGATTTCTTACAACAACTGAATAAAAATATGCGTAAAATAGAAACAGGGCAATCCTCTGTTGATAATATTTACCATGAAGTGCAGCAACAGTTATCAACAAAACTACAAGGCAATGTAGATTCATCCATTAAGATTGCAAAAACCAATGTGAAAGATGGCATGAGATTAATTAATGCTATTGCTATTTTAGACAAAGAAATTACAAAATATGGCAAATCAAAAGAAGTGTCATATTTAGGGCAAGCAGGACAAGATACGCTGGCACAATTGTCAGAATATAGAGATAAACTACAAGCCATGGAAAATCGCATCAACCTTGAAGTTGAGAAAATAAACGATGCGACCCTTCCTGGGAAAGACATTGACCAAAACCATTTAATCGCCCTGATTAAACAATCTGCTAAAGATCTAATCGAATCTGATGAGGCGAAAAATTTACCAGAAATTGGCATAGATGCGTTGCGAAATAGTATTGCCTCTCCTGATGCTGTCGACAACCTTTATCATATGGCGAATACTAAGCGTGCGGAGCACTTTTATCAGTTCATTGAAAACAACGACTTACGACAAGTGAATAACCCACAAGTTGGCTTAGGCTGGATCACCAATTTGCGTGCAAAACGTGAAGTGATTCAAAAAATGTATGATATGGTACTGGCAGACAATACAAACTTCAAAAAACCCAGTGGTGCCGCTAAATTCTTCGGGATAGAAACCTCAAGCAAAAAGCAAAAAACACTTAAAACACTACAAAAACTTTATCTCGATACCCTACAAGAAGACATGAGTTTGCTCAAGCAAGAAGATCAAAACAATCAAAGTATTATAGATGAAAAATTTTCCAATCTTGAGAACGAAACCATCGCTAAAACAACGCCCCCCAGTACATTTGGCGGCGTACTCTCTAATGCCTTTAGTGGTGTTATTAAATTCTTTGGTGGAAAAACTGATAAGTCAGAGTTAAAAAATAAAATACAACATATTCAAACTGTGGTGAATAATCCACAATCTATAGATGCCTCATCAGTAGATATGGACATTGAGGGGCTTGATATGGAACAACGTATACATCATCGCAGACGTCAAACCATTGATATATCAGATGAGCTTGTGAAACAGCTAGAACAACTCCAAACAGATTTACCTGATATCAACACTGACCCAGAACAAGTGGTTATCGTGATCAATACTGAGGAAAAAGTCCAACAATGTGAATTAACTGAAATGATGAATGATCCGAACCAACGTGCAAGCTTAATCGAAAAAATAAACTCTATAGCAGATATCCCTGAGCGAAAAGTGATGATTGAAAATCTTTATAGTAAAACTTTTTCTCAACAACAAGGTGATATTGTTCTAAAATCTTCTGGCTTAAATGATCGATTCACCAACATACGAACTACGATGCAAGATCTCTACCTGCAAACCATTAGAGAAGACTGGAGCGCCCAAGTGCAACAAACCCTTGATGGCAACGCTCATCAATCTCTCTCTCAAGAGGAAGCGGAAGAGATATATGAACAGTGCGTGATACAAGAATTTAATTCAGAGATCTTAAACCCCAGCACTCAAGCCCAACAACAAGCTATTTTGGATAATATCAGTGAACAACAAAAAGATTTATTCGCTCAAAGTGAAGTGCCTATAGAGCCAGAACCTGAATTGCGTGACCGAAAAAAAGCTTTTGTTTAAACACTAAATAGACCATAGCTCATAGCAACATTCCTCTGTGTGTTCTGAAAAGAAGAACACACAATATATAGCGCTTCCTACAAAGGTAGAACCATTTTACATTGAATAAGCTTCGCCGTCTTTGTTACAAAAATCACATTTACAATAAGAAAATATTAATTTTTGTGTCGTGACATCAAAGTTTATTCTTTGTAAAATTAGCCCAACCCTTATAGGAAGCGCTATAAGCCAATTTAAAATACCACAACAGAGCGTATGGACTTCCCTTCGTGCATCAAATCAAAAGCCTTATTAATATCTTCTAATGGCATTGTATGGGTAATGAGATCATCTATATTAATCTTGCCTTCCATATACCAATCGACAATTTTAGGTACATCTGTACGTCCCCGCGCCCCGCCAAATGCGCTCCCCTGCCAAACACGTCCTGTGACGAGTTGAAACGGCCTAGTGGATATCTCCTGCCCAGCTCCAGCCACACCAATCACTGTACTCACCCCCCAACCTTTATGACAACACTCCAAGGCCTGACGCATTACGTCAACATTGCCAATACACTCAAAGCTATAATCCACACCACCTTTGGTAAGGCTAGTCAAATAGGGCACTAAATCTTGTTTTAACTCTGTTGGATTGACAAAATCTGTCATACCAAATTTTTCAGCAATAGATTTGCGTTCAGGATTAATATCAATGCCAATAATTTGAGTGGCCCCCACCATTTTTGCCGCTTGAATCACATTCAACCCAATGCCCCCTAAGCCAAATACAGCAACGCTTGAACCAGGTGTTACTTTGGCCGTGTTAATCACAGCGCCAATACCCGTTGTGACACCACAACCGATGTAGCAGACTTTATCAAATGGTGCATCTTTGCGAATTTTGGCCAACGCTATTTCTGGAATCACACTATAATTTGCAAAAGTGGAAGTTCCCATATAATGATGTATTTTCTCACCGCCCAAACTGAAACGCGACGTGCCATCTGGCATGACACCCTGACCTTGCGTTTCCCGAATGGCTTGGCACAAATTTGTTTTTTGCGACAAACAATATTCACACTGCCGACATTCTGGCGTATAGAGTGGAATAACATGATCCCCAGGTTTTAAACTTGTGACATTTTTACCAACTTCAACCACAATGCCTGCACCTTCATGACCTAAAATAACCGGGAATAAACCCTCTGGGTCGTCACCTGTTAAGGTAAAAGCATCGGTGTGACATACCCCCGTTGCTTTCATCTCCACTAAAACCTCACCTGCTTGTGGGCCTTGTAAATCGACAGTCTCAATAGACAATGGCTGGCCAGCTTTAAATGCGACTGCTGCTTTGACTTTCATACATATTCGTCCTTGCTGTTACCGTTATATAAATTAAACTCATAAACCCCTTGAGTTCCTACTTTCGCCGTTGGATTTTCCATTGGGCAAGGCACTGAAATCACTAATGTCCACCAACCCTGAACCAAGCTGCCAAACTAAGGCGCTGGCGATTCGCCTTGAGCACTTCATGTGGAAATTTCTCGCTTAGAAAAAATACGGCTGTGCCCATCTGAGGTAATACACGTTGAATAATTTCTTTTTCCCGATCTGGGTGATAAAGCAAAAGCTCGCCACCATCTAACGACTGCCAATCTGAATTAAGATATAGCACCATAGAAATCACCCTGTTGCTTTTCCCTTTCAGAGCATCAATATGCTTTTGATAATAGGCTCCCTTTGCATAACTTGAAAAATGACACTCATAATCAAACAACCCCATAAACAAACGTTGATTCAACCCTTTGCGTAAAGATTCTAAATAAGATAAAAACTTTGCCTCTACCAAATTCTCATCAGAGAGCCAATGAGTTTTATCAGAACGAATGCTCTTCGCTATTTGATGAACACTACCTCGCCCTATACCAGCCTCTTGCCAAACAGTGGGGGTCAAATTCTGTGCGCGCTGTTGCAAGTCTCGAATAATATGACTATCCAATGCATTCGGTAAAATAATATAGCCACTTTGCACCAAACCATTGGCAATATCATCTAGCATGGATTCGTCAAAACCACATCTATTTGTTATTGTCATAAAAACATTCTTGTTACTTGGGCTAATGCGCTATCCTGACTTCTAAAGCAGAGCCACTTGTAATCCAGACTATATAAAGTATTACTCATAAGAAGCGCCTATTTGAACCAATGATTGAAGTGGCTATACTATACCAAGTCTAATAGAAATAGTACGTTTCCAACTGTTTTTAAGGTGTCAAACTATAAATAAAAATTGTATTCTTTTTAAAAAACCTTACCCAGCGCTTCATGCAGCCTTATCCTAAAAACCTGTGTGGGTCGGGGGCATAGCAATTTCTCAACCTCAAAGGCAGTTTAACTAAATTCTTTCTAAATTGGTTTAAGTTATCGCAATATAAAGTATTTAAACTTAAATATCCTAGAAAAATACTATTATTTACTTTTTCGAGGGCTTGAGAATTCTTCAAAATAGCCAACCCTACCTTGTAACCCTGGACTAATACGAGCACTGCTAAGTGTTTGTCTATCTTCTGTTAATTCTTTAATTGGAAGTATGGGAATAACAATTGATCTGGCTTGTTCTGAAAAGACTATCACTGAGCCAATTGATTCTATCTGTGTATCTTTACTTGAAGAACTAGAGGAACTTGAAAAACTGGATGCCCCCTCTTCTATCTGCTCATATCTTTGCCGTGATTGAAACGCCAACGCCCTATTTCTTTCCGCTAGTTCTAATCCAACAGAAGCAAATGTTTTATGACTTCTATCAGATAATGATTTTGCTCGCATCTCTTCTCTGCTTGAATTTTGACTGTCGTGTTCTCTGTGGGTTATAGTTGTCCTAGGCATAATATGAAGCAATGGGAGGGAAGGCAGGTTGGACTTCAAGAGTAAAGGGGTAATTTTATTTCTAGAGCTTGAAGAACAAACATAACTTGCTCCCTCCGCGCCATCTGAAGATATTGTTAATGCCCCAAGATTTCTTGCAACCTCTTCAATCACATCACTAACATCTGGTATATGCTCGAAAATTACAGAGTGAATTAAATCTCTAAATTCTGCTATTGAAATATAACTTGTAGCACTCCTATTCGTATCGATATATCTGATAATATTTTCCGGATTGGTAAGCTGTTCTAGCAATATACTAAATAAATGTGGAGAAAAAAAATAACCATCCTGATTAAACTCATCTTGGTACGTTTTACTAGAAATGAGTTTGCCATCTTTTAGCAGACTAAAGTGTTTTTGTAAAGTGTATAGAAGGTGTAGATTGACTATTACACTTAAAGACTCATTAAACTTTTTAGCTAATGTAAACTTACATTCAGTTTCTAGGCAAGAGATAACACTGCTTGTAATGATTGCAACCAAAGTATTCAAAGACCGATACCCTAAAGCAATACTTGGACTAAAATCAGCGAATGATGAAAGGTGTTCCGCAAAGCTATCAAAGTCTTGTCTAGTTTCGGCAAGTGGCGTCATATTGTCAATTATCTCTTGCCAATCTGCTTTTATTTCATCAGGAATAGTTCTGGGGATTTTTTTAGCAAGAGATTTTGATTTTCCCTTTATACTTTTATAGAAAGCTTTCCAAGTGTAATGCTTTGGTAAAAGTGGATTATCTTCTTTTAACTGAGCGACTGACATCCTATTGAATAAAAAGTATTCATATAGAGACAATAAAAACTCTTGCCATTTTTTAAAGACTTTGTCTTTACATTTTGATTTTTGCTCTCTAAGAAATTGGTTTAAATACGTTCCCAATAGTTCCCCTAATCGCTCATGCTGTATAGCCCAGATGATTTTAACACCCTGAATCTTAAAGGTATTTTGTTGCAAGAGCATAATTCTAAGTTGTTTCAAAGTCACTATGGGGTACAGATTCCTTTGCAATATAATATTGGCTTTATCCATTAGCTCTTGCACTTTAGCGACAGAACCAATATTTGAACTATGTTTTTTTTGAGCCAATGCTCTATAACTGAATATTTCAGGGCCATCTAATGCCATACAACCTCCATGTTGTTTACATATATTTTGGTTTTCATTAAGGAAAGTAGTTATTACTGTTTATTTTTTTCTAGTATAAACTTCTATCATGCCCGAAGTTAAAACGCAATATATAGAATAGCAAAACTTAAATCATTACCAATAACAAGTATTCGCAAAAAAATAAGGTACATTTAGATTATTCAGACAATTCAAAGCATATTTGTAACTCAATGGAAACATGCCTTCAATGCATGATGCTCTTGCTGAATAATACCGATGGGAAGTTTAAATATATGACTTGTGGGTGTTTCACCTAATGGTATATATGACTTGTGGGTGTTTCACCTAATGGTATATATCATTTGTTTTTGTGATATAGAAATGCTTTTTCCTCTTGCGCTCCGGCAATCGAAATTCAAAATCATCAGTCATGCCAAAATGTGAAGTTTGAGCTTGCCTTCCATACTGACTACTCTTAAGCCCGTTTGATTTCCTGACCACCGTCTTTATCTTTGGATTGTGTTTTCAAGTCTCAATGCAAGACCGACAATATCAAAAACACTGTCCCCAATTTTGTACTGTCAGCCTTATTTTCAAAAGCTGAAATCGTTTTTTGCTTTAAACCAACTCGGTCAGCCTTGAGACAGTCCAAGTTCCATTCGTTGATTCACAACAAGAAACGCTAGCTCATTTGGTGAACGCATGATCATAAACAGCTCCCGCACAATATATGTGTTTTATACCTTATAAGGTATAAATCTGAACTTACACCCTACAGGGTATATTGCCAAGTAGATATAGAACTTGAGAGGAAAATTAAGTTGGATGTCCTCTTAGTCTCTTAGTCTCCATATTGGTTTTTCTATACTTACCCTCTCAAAATTGGGCGGGTTAAACAAGTCGCACCTCCTTCCGCTTTTAATGAGATATCATCGCCTTTATAAGTTAATACTATTACACCGGCTTCTTCTAATCGTTTCTTAGTTATAGGGTTACCCTCAATGGTGAGAACCAGATTAGGCTGTATTGCTAAAATATTAGGTCCCATAGTTAAATACTCATTTTCTGGCACATCAATTAGCTTAAAATTTCTATGTTCTAATTCATTAAGGAGCGACACAGGCATTAACTTTCTATAAATGACCGCCGTATTGGCATTAACAAGACTAATCAAAGATTGTAAGTGCAAGCAAGCATCAATACCTTGATCTACAGGCAAATCATAGCTAATCACTTGGGTGCCAAATTGAGCAAGCGTGTTTCTTA
>CAZWHY010000002.1:0-20701 GCA_964633725.1 Uncultured Candidatus Berkiella sp. | reverse complement strand
ACAGGCAAATCATAGCTAATCACTTGGGTGCCAAATTGAGCAAGCGTGTTTCTTAATTGCTTGATACCCTCACCATTAGTTCTAAAGCTACGTCCAATAATTAAGGTTTTATCATCAAGCCATAACATGTCCCCTCCTTCTGCTGTTGCTTGGCCACGGAGACGATATGCTATAGGGATATTATTTTTTTCTAAATATCGCTGAATGGCATCTTCTTCACCATTACGCAACGGCTTGCCCATACTCAATATAATCGCACCTTGATTTGTCATCAAGACAGGATCATGTACATAGATGGCATCAGACAATTGTGGCAAGTCTTCATCATGATATACAACGGTAACGCCGTTTTCTTTTAGTGTCATCACAAAGTCTTGGTGCTCTTGTTTAGCATTTTTAAGATTTGGCTTGGGCGGGGATAGCACCCTTTTTATTTTCTTCTCTAATTTATCTTGGGTGCCCTTGAGTTCAATATGTTTATCGCTCTTGCGAAACTGCCCTGACCACCGCCACACTTTACCAAACATTTTTTTATGTACGCTTTTAATAAACTCTGAACTGATAATCGAGTTTATTGGCAATGCTTTTCTAAATAGCCAAATATCAGCTTCCAAAATATTTGCCTGTTCGTACTCATTTAGTTCCGATTGCAACATAATGTTTTTAGGTATTAGCCCTTGAGCCTCGTCAGCATCAATGGGTGTCGCACCTTTAGGATATTCAAGCTTCATGCTCAGCCATCCCAAATTTCTTTCGATGATTTAGATAAGTATTTCTGCACCAGATCTTCTATTTGCGCTTCTATAGCTTCTTTATCTTTAACAGACTGGGCTTCTAATGCCATATTATGAGAAACATTCACTAAATGCTTCTTCACAAATTTTCGTGCCTGCTCTTGTATTATTTGCTCTATACTGGTCTGAGGCACAATAGCATATATAAATTTACAGTTTAGAGCACTTGCAGCTTCATTCAGAGACTTTAAGGTAATCCCACCATCAAGTTCAGCATGCTCAAGAGCAAAAATACGCCGCCTAGAAACCCCTAAACGCCTTGCTAGCTGCTCTGCGGTCATCCCAAGGGCATTACGAATATACTTCACCCAGCCTTTATTAGGAGCAGGCAACTTTTTAACCTCATCGTAATGAGATAAAATCTTATCTACTTGATTTAAATTCATTTTTTTCATTTTAAGAACATATATATACCTTAAACACAAGATATATGAGTATATATATGTTCTCTTTATTTGTCAATCACAGGTATATATCTGTTTTCACTCATTTGCAGGAACGAGTAATAATCTCGGTTCAATTTGAAAGACCAAGCAGTTTTGATGGGGTAATTACTTTGATATGTTTAACTAAATCTAACGTGGGTGTCCTTGTATCCTCTTCTCGAACGACTTTCTTGCATGAGCCAATTCGTGCAGTTACAAAGCCAAAATTTTATTGAACTTTTTGGACATTATCTTACTCCAAGAAACTGTCATTAATATAAAATAAAACCGTATATATGCTTATGAAAAAAGAACCCAATAAAAAGTATAACCGAATGGCACCACCTGCAAAAGTTGAACAAGCTGGTATTACGCAACATGACCTCTCAACGCTTGCCTCTGAGCATCCACAGCTAGGAGATGATACCTTCTCTCACAGCGCTAAGAATTTTCGGATGAAACGGTTTCCACAATTGATTCTTTTTATTGCAATCTACCTAATACCAATATTAGGGATGGCGATGGAACTAACTGGACATGAACGAGTGCTCCTTTTCGAAAGTAAAATCACAATAGGTGAAGATGCGACTGTTTCAGTAAAGGAAACTATACAGGTTGAAGTGGCCAACAAAAAAATCAACCAAGGTATATTTAGAGATATCTTGACCCAATACAGCGACAAAAAAGGGAATAAATATTTAGCCAAATTCAAATTAATTGATATAAAAAAAAATGGAAAACCAGAGCATCATCATACAAAAAAAATACCCAATGGCAATAGAATATATATAGGTCAAAAAGGAAAAAAACTTGACCCAGGCATTCATACTTATGAAATAAGATATGAATTAGAATATGCTCTGATATTCTTTGATGCATTCGATGAGTTCTATTGGAATGTAACTGGACATAATTGGGATTTTATAATTGAAAAAGCGACCGTATTGATACAGATACCAAAAGGATCTAAAATTCTTCGATCCTCTGCCTATACAGGAAACATAGGTGACACACACACAAATTACACTTCCAGCATAAACAAACAAGGCATGACTTTCGAGACGAATCAACCGTTAAAACCCCATGAAGGATTAACAGTTGCTGTCGCTCTTCCTAAAGGGTTTATCTCTGAACCACCGAGTCAACCGCAAGTAAAGCTCAAAAGTAATAGTTACCGCACCAATATTGACATACTCATTAATATACAAGAAAATGCTCAAGCCATTATTAAAGAAACGGTTCAATTTGAAACAACGGATATAAAATATTTTAATGGTTTTTTTAGAGACTACAAAACATTATACGTTAATAAGGACCGTTCACTTACTACGGCAGAGCTTCAAATAATCAGCATTAAAAAAAATGGTAAAGATGTACCTTTTTCTACAAGGTATCACATAAGAAATGGCATTATTGGAATACACATTGATAATAAAAGAAACACAATCAAGTCAGGCATCTATACATATGAAATTGTTTCTCACTTAACATACGCTATAAATTATCATGACAAATTTGATCAGTTTAATTGGAAAATTACGGATGGCTCATCTTATTATTCTACATATGGATATTGGGGCACTCCATATGAAGTAGAAAGTATATCAGTAGAAATCATCCCGCCCAATAATGCGAATATTCTAGATGCAAAAGTATTTATGGAACACTTCCCCAAAGAGGATAAAAAAACATACCATTCTAAGTTAACTGATAAAGGTATTATTTTATCTACCATTAACCCCTTGACTGATGATAACTGGTTTTTGGTGTCTCTCTCATGGCCCAAAGGATTTGTACTTGAACCACCGCTTGAAGAAAAACTGATCCATTGGGCTAAGGTTAATCTCATTGATGCTTACTCTATTGCTTTTACTCTAGCCATTTTTCTATACTATATATGCATTTGGCTTTTAGTTGGGAGAGATGCCAAGAAAGGGAGGCAAGAGGCTCACCTTATATCAAAACCACCTAAGGGACTATCCCCTGCAATGATACATTATATTATGAATAAAGGATTTAGAAAGAACTCTGTTGCTTTAAGTGCTGCTCTGATTAATTTAGCCATTAAAAAATGTGTTTCGATTCATGAAGCGTATGGCGGATATATCATCGAGCGGAAGCCTCCCCCACCGGATATCTCTCTAGGGGTTGGGGAGAAAACCATTATGAAAATGCTCTTTGTTAATGGTGGCAGCATTAACCTAGAGCCCACAGCAAACGCTGGAGAAGTTGTAGGGAGAACTTTAAAGCGCTTTAATAGAAGTGTTGAAAATGAATTGAGTGGTTACTACTTTAAATCAAACCGCATGTATTTTATCTTTGCCTTGATAATGAATCTATTTTATTTGATAGGATTAAGTCGTTTGTCTGAAGATCCATTCACAACGCTTTTTTACATTACTTGCTTTTATATCTTATTTTGTGTTTGCGCGGAAGCGGCTATCTCTTTGTATCGTAATTTAACCAAAAATACGTATTGGCAACCAACTCTAAGTCCATCACTATTATCAGGCACCGCAATTTTAATAGGGTCTTCGTTATTCGTAACATATCATTTATCCTATTTTATCAGCGCTATTGGATACACATCCATATTTCTCATCATCTTATTACATCTTATTTTTTATAAACAGCTAAAAAAATATACTTTATCAGGACAGAAAATCCTGAAGGAAATTGATGGTTTCAGGCTATTCCTAGAAAGTGGTAGTAGCAATATGAAAGAAGAGAACCCAGTTAAGATGACTCAAGACCTTTTTGAGCAATACCTTCCTTATGCTATTGCTATGGGCGTGGAGAATAATTGGGCTGAAAAATTCCAGGAAGAACTTTCAAATTCTATGCTTAGTTACCAGCCATCATGGTGTGAGGCGGGGCTAGAGATGACTTCATTTCGTAGCAGTTTAGTAGGCCCAAGTATAGCATCTTATATAGGAAGAGGGCTTTCTTCTGGAATTAGTCAATCTGTCAGTGCATCAGATTCATCCGACTCTACATTCTCATCAGGAAGTGGTGGTGAAGGCTCCTCCGGAGGAGGAGGTGGTGGCGGTGGAGGCGGTGGCTGGTAATTAATTGACAGTTCGTGGGCATTGCGCTTCTGTGCACCATATAAGTCTGTGGTGGGAGGGAGGGGAGCCATATTCTTCAGTTGTGCAGGTTGCTTGAACTCTCTAATCCAGATGTTAATTGAAAACCAACATAGCTTTCCCGTGGGGTCTATTCATGATTCTACGCCTGTAATATCTAGAATTTTATAATGGGTGTCCTTGCCTTCATGCTATCAACATTGCGTTTTGCTTTACATAAGCAATCGACGGATGTCTAACCAAACACTTAGAGAACGGTTTAAACTGCCAGAAAATGCTATATCAACTGTCTCATTAGTAATGAAGTCCGCTAAGGACGTCAAGCTAATAAAACCAGATACTACCGACTCAAGCTCTACACGTTATACCCGGTACCTACCATATTGGGCATAAGTGCTTTAAAGCAAAATTATTTTAGCCTTGCTTCGCAAGATAAACCTATATAAATCAATCGATTAAGTGCTTTAACGCAAACCGATGATTAAACGTGCACCCGCAACTAAAAAACCGACCAGGGGCTGAGTCTTATCCTGCCGAGAATCTGTAAAACACTAAATTTAAGCTGCCCTATCCATACTTTTTTGGCAATTTTAAATTAATTTTGGGTGTTCTATGGGTTTCATAGTAAACAACCCCCTACCTGAGACTCAGTTACTGCACGGGTATTGCGCCTCTGTGCCCCGTATAAAGATATGGTTAAAAGGACCCATACCCTTTAGGTATATGGTTAGCTGGGGGGTTCTATAGCCTAGACTATAAGCTACAAATTAAATTGGGTGTCCCTGCATCCTGCCTCTCCCTTTTTCAAAGAGAGATCATATTGTTTGCTACACAAACATAAAAATTTAGTATTTAACACAGACAGAAAAAAAGAAAATAAAACAAAAAGAAAGATATTGTCAGAAAAGAATTAATACGGTAGTATGCACGAATACGTTCCTGCAAGGTGCTGTAACACCTCGCAGGAACTAACCACAAACTTAACTTCCTACAGGAGTAAAGCCCATGGCTATGCGCATTGTAATTCATCTTACCAAAATAAAAAAGCACGATCGTACATCTATGCGTGATTTAGACTTATTTTAATTAAAATTTATGTTTTAAAACCAACCTAATTTTAAATTTAGGCAATGTTTTGCGCGTAAATTAATTATGCTTTTTGCATCACTTACAAATACATCAATGAACAAAACTTGATGGGCTTTCCCATGGGCTTATTTTAAGGAACCAAATTATGGAACGTGACTTTATTCGAGAATACTTACGGTTAAAAGATGAAGCCGAGCGATACCAATGCACCAAAGCGATTCAGTCGGTCACTCTTTTCGTTGGCATGATTGTATTTTTTATTCATCAGGAGAGTTTTCTCATTGCTATTTTAGCTTATTTTTGGCTGGAAATTTCCCTCATCAAATCTCGCCCGATCAGTGAAATGCAGCATTTTATTCAGTCTCAAATTAATAACGATGCGAAATTAATAACAGAGCATGCCATCTTAAGGAATCAATAAAATGAGAACATTGGATACAAAAGAATTAGACGTTATTGCAGGCGGCATTAAATGCACTCTAGAAGGCATCGCCTGCTCGCATTGTGCTGGCACAATATGGATAGACGGAGATGATTGCGGCATTCTCAAGGCTGCGTTTGTCGATAGCTCAGGCTCTTTTGACACGGGTGGATTTGCTATGAGCCTTGCCTCAGGTTGGGTAGGTTTAGTAGTATCATATGCTGCCGCATCAGCCTTTGGTTTAAGTGGCATTGCATCGGGCGGAATTGCATTTGCCGTCGGAGCTGGCATTGCGGCAGGATACGCATCTACACAAATGAAATGAGAATATTATGGCGAAAAAAAACTTAGCGATCTGGACTTTAAATTCTTTTGGAATATTAATCGCTTCGTATCTCTTATTCATTGTTCTGCCTCTATGCTTAGGGGCACCGTTTTATACCGCGCCATTCTTACTTTTTTTCGGAAGCTGTTTTTCGGTTTACGTGCAGCGTAAATTAAAATTATAGCGCATGCCCCAATATCGTGGGTTAAATCCCCCTGGTGCATCGCACCTTCCCCCTTCCAAAAGTGGGAATAAACGAATTTAACCCTCACCCGGCCTATCGGCCACCCTCTCCCAGAATTGGCTGAGGGGAAGATATTTGCCACAAAAACAAGTATAACTACTTGTTTTCAAAAGGATTTCGCACTTGGATTTTTTCCAGATTGGTGTGTTCTGAAATGAAAAAAAGAAGGAATGTATGCGTAATACATGACACGTTTTTTGAATGAGGAACACGACAAGGTGGCAAAAAGAAAGATATTTTTGCAAGACTATTTTTCACTGACCAGGCAAACGCGCAGCGAAAAAGCGCAATTGACATGACTGGTCAATGAGCATTTTGAGTAAGTGTTTAACGCAGTCAGAGGAAAACAGACGACGTAAGAATTTCGCACTTAGATTTTTTTCAGATTGGTGTGTTCTGAAATGAAAAAAAGAAGGAATGTATGCGTAATACATGACGCGTTTTTTGAATGAGGAACACGACAAGATGGCAAAAAGATAATGCGAAATGGTGGGCCTGGCAGGACTCGAACCTGCGACCAAGGGATTATGAGTTGGGCTTGTGGTTTTTAAGTCGTTGATATTATTGTAATTTTAACCAAAGGCGCCCGTTGCTACGACTAACGAACCCTAACAAATCATAACCATGATACCCAATATCCACACACTTTTTGGAGTGTGGGGGCAACTTGATGTGTCGATGAAATGGATTTTTTCGACATGTTTTTTTTATATGTTTATCACGTCGACATATCCAATAGACCTGGGTTGAGTGCCTCTATTGCAATTGCAAACACAGCTCTATAGCTTACCTTGTACCCGCGATAGCTAAATGCAGCTTCCAACAATGCCACTAACTCAAGCATCCCAATAGGCAACTATGAGTACCCCTATTGTGATCCGAACTATCGGAATGTATTCTATGAATAAAGGTAATCATGCTTAGCTTTCATTCCAACTATTTTGATTAAAGGAATAATTCAATGTCACTTTTAAGGAATTTAATATACTACATCTTATTATATATTCGCCCCCTCTTCTTACTAGGAAGCAAACTTATGGGATTCCTATTCCTTCTGATGGCATTGGCGTTTTATATCACTGGAATGGGTACGTTAGCTACTGCTTCTTGCCTAGGCTTCAGCTTCGGTATTTTTATATTGAGGCACTTTTATGATGGTATTATATTAAAATTAAACCCAACTGGTAATACATTAATACTCGAACAATAGCATCTTAACCTTATCGACGTGGCATCTTGGCAACCGGCTTAATCCACCCCTGATTAGCTAGTTGCTCCCATACAACTTTAATATGATCAGCAGAATATATATCTTTTTTCCTTTGGTTCCATTTGTGAACAGCTTCTATAGCTTCTTCCAAAGAGCTAACCTTAGGTGTCTCATGTACGGCTACCCAATGTACTGTTGCAAGCAGCTCTATACTATAAGGTGTTTCAAAACCCTCAATTAAATTACTTACATGCTCTAACCTCTGCTTAATTCCTAGCAGTTCATCTTTTGATAGCTTATTAAGAAACTCTTCTGCTTCCCCGCTGGCATTTGGCAACAACTCAATTTCAGTATTGGGTTTTTGAGCATCACCAAATCCTGTTGTATAGTGCGACTCCATGGCCTCAAGGACTCTATTTAAATTATTTGCATAAGGTCCATAGTAATACTTTGTGAATTGCAATCGTAATGGCTGCCCTGCTTCTTGGAGAAAATAAGCTAACTTTTGAATCTCAAGCAAGGTTAAAGAATAATCACACTCTTTATATTTTTTCATCAATTGAATAAATAAAGCTCTTGCAACTGTCATCTTCTTTTGAGTTCGAACAGGCATATCTTTGGGAGAGGGCGCCCCTTTAGGTTCATATAAAAGTACCTCGATCTCAGGCATTGTTAAAAATGCTTCTTCAATCAATGGCTTTACAACCTCCCATTTTAACCCACCTAGGCCACAACCTAGTGGAGGTATTGCTATAGACTGTATCTTGTACTCTTTAATAACTGAAAGAAGTGACCCTAAACCAAGCTTGATATCTTCCAGCCGAGATTTTGAACGCCAATGCCGCTTAGTTGGGAAATTAATAATGATTTTAGACCCACTTTCTGTTTGTTCCTCAAAAACAAACATTTTTCCTGGAACAACTTCTTCCCCTCGTTTACATGCATTATGATAAGCCTTGTAATTATTAGGAAAGGCCTGTTTAAATTGCAAAGCAATACCTTTGCCCATATACCCATCACAATTAACGGTATTTACAAGCGCTTGTGCGTTACTTTTTAATAAATTTCCACTAGTTAGCTTAATCATGATGTCAATAATACCAGTTTGCTTTAACTATAATATCTTTTGTTAGTTTAGAGTCATATTGTTTAAAAATCGATTCAACCTGTGCCTTAACATTGTTATCTCTCACTACAATTTTACTAACTAGGTCCCAAGGCAGTGTGTTATGCACCAAAAATTCAGCTTGTTTACGGCGCTTACGATCTGGATCTTCTTGGGTATCATGCCAAGTAGTAGCATATATCGTCTCCCAATCTAATATTTTTAAATCATCAAGTGAATCATACCATTTTGTTAGTCTCATAATTCCATGCCCATCTGAAAAAACGATGGAATGACCCGATTCTACGACCTGTTGGGCACTACAGTATAAATATATTATTTTAGATTGAGCCAACCCATTGCTTATTTTTAGAAGCATGGGGGATCGTGGTCCAAGATAAAATGGAATGTAATCATGAATCACTCCGTTATTTCCACAAGGGATAGTCTTATTTGCCCTTTTACCTTGAATGCCTTCATCATGAATAGGTCGATAAATAATTCCATCATCTAGCACCGTATTTGGCGAGTGTAACCGCTTTCTTCTAAGATACATATGTAAATTATCCAGGTGAAAGAAGCGAAAAATTGGTGTTGGTATTGGCTGATTCATGGCTAGCTATTCTACTGCAAATAAGAGCAAAGCAACACAAGTAGTATTGAGCTTTTCATTCAAACACAGAAGACCAACTTAATATGTAATGACATATCATACTTCTGGTTTTGACAAGATTATTAACCGCACTACCTGAGTTCGTAGAAAATTCTCGAATAGTTACTGCACAAATTTTGTACAACTGAGGCCCGTAACGCTAAAAAATTTATCTCAATCCTGCTCTATAGGCATCAATGATAGGAACGCTTCTAACGACCAAGGTAGCTAGCTGAGACTTTTTGGCAAACTTTATAGTCAGATCTTATGATATTTTGATTTATACAGCATTTTTGACAGCACTACCTGAAATAAGGGGTAACCCAGAACTCAGTTACTGCACGGGTATTGCGCTTCTGTGCCCCGTATTAAGATATGGCAGAAAGGACCCATGCCTTTCGAATCCCATCCCATTTTGGGTAGTGCCCATAACAATAATACTGACTTAATCAGAACTATCGTATTTTGCACTAATAGGAGGGATGGTAACCAGACTCAGTTACTGCACGGGTATTGCGCTTCTGTGCCCCGTTTAGTTAAGAGCTGGGAAGGACCCAAGATATCAAAGTAATTTATTTATTGTCGCATTTATCATACCAACTAACATATACTCTCTATAAACTTTAGTCTTATCAAATTGTATTAACAGTGAAACTTAACTGTTTTGTTATATAAACAACCAACTATTCGGCAATATTATGTTTAAAACAAATACGCTTTTCATCTTGGGAGCAGGAGCTAGCTTTCCTTACGGATATCCACTAGGTAAAGATTTAATAACTCAAATCTTGAAGGATATGGAAGATGATATCTTTATTCCAATGTATAAAAAAGATACCTCCTCCCCATTTTGGAATGAAAGTGATCTTAAGCATGATACTTTATATGAATTCTCCAGAATTGAGAGTGAATTACTTCAGATAGAAAAATCTTTAGATTCCATGCAACAAGATGACTTTATAAATAAAGCTAAATCGACATATTTCATTAAGTTTAATAAAAGCATATCAAAAATAGCCAATCACTTCTTTCATACTCAAATTAAACGCATTGATATATTTAATAAACTTAATAACGTTTTGCGAACATTTGATCCAATCTCAATTGATGCTTTTTTAAGGGACAACCCCTCTTATGCTAAAGCTGGCAAAACCATGATAATATATTCTTTATTAAAAAGAGAAAACAAAAATAAATTCGAGATTAATAAATCATTACGTACCGACGAAAAAGATGACAACTGGTACTCTTTATTGTTAAATGATATTGTCTCTGAATGTGCAGACAAACCTAATGCGTTATTAGATAATAATATTAGATTTATAACTTTTAATTATGACCTAAGCTTAGACCACTATCTACAATCACGGCTCAAAAACATAGAGCTCTTCTCACAAGTCGCCCCAAAATCACCTACGACATTGGCAGATGAGTTTCTCAACAATTTATTAATCCGTCATGTCTATGGTCACTTATATGATTTAGATTCCTCAGCATACGGCCAGTACGCTGACATCAATCCAGGCGAAAATTCACTTCGACACGTCGGCCCTCCAACAAAAAATTCTATCCAAAGCTTTAAAAGATTTATTTTTAGCTTATGCAATTATAAAAACATTAAAACAATGTACGACGAAAGGCAAAATAGTGCTAATTTAAAGCAAGAGATAAAAGACCATAAATCAGATCTAATTTGGGCCAAAGATATTATTTTTATTGGGTTCGGCTTTGACCGAGATAATTTAAATATTTTAGGCATTCCTGATGAATTGCGCTCAACTCAAAGAATCCTAGACAATAAAACAATAAAATATTTAAACTACAAAGGAGAAATGAATTCTTTATTCCAAGAATTTAAAACTTTGGGAAATAATATTGGCTCTTTTAAGCCCGTTAGCACTATACAAATAGTTCAATCTAATGCAGATTCAATTAGCCGCGCATATCAAAATGACTTTAAAAAATATTTATTCAATTAACATTTTCCTAAAAAAACACTTTGCACTTATAGGTGAACATTTTAACCATTACATTAGGAGATAACAATGTCTGAAAGAGTTTTACGATTACCAGAAATTAAAAATTTAACCGGTCTCAGTAGAAGCACTATCTATTTGCGTATATCCGAAAATCAATTTCCAAAGTAAATCAAATTGGTACTCGCTCTACTGGCTGGCTGCTACGCACTACTTAACAAGCCCAAAAACGTTAAACTGCCACTCGTTGGCTTTATACCTAAGTGAAGGGCATACCTCTACGAATCCAGGCATCAATGGTAGAAACGCTTCTACCATCCAAGGTAGCTAGCTGAGATTTATTGGCAAACTTTATAGTGACATCTTATGACATTTTGATTTCTACAGCGTTTTTGACTGTGCTACCTGAAACAAGGGGTAGCCCGGAGATCAGTTACTGCACAGGTATTGCGCTTCTGTGCCCCGTATAAACATGTGGCCGGGAGGACACCCCTATATGGTTAGCTGGGTGTCCTTGCATCCTCATAGCTCCCATAACACAGACTGTTTTTTCATGTGGTTAATTTTCTAATGTATTGCTGAAGTTAGCCGAAATAAGTAACGTCTCACATTGAAAAGATATAAAAATGAAACCAACGTTAACTACAAATACTAAGCTTGTTAAAATAACTAAATTGTTTATTGATGAAATATATCAATCGGGTTTAACAAAATTAAGTTCTCGCGAATTACAATTGAAAACTCTGAATTATTTACTTGATGCTCATGAGTATGACAGGAAGAACTATTTTGAGCTCAGCAAGCAGTTAATGATCCCAGAGTCTAAATTAAAAAAAATGATCTACGAAATTGACCTTGAGCAAAAAAATAGAGAGCTTTTTAATGCTGACCAAGAATCCGTCCTAAAAAAAGAAACTGAGCTACTTGAAAACGCAATAGATTTGTTTAAGATTAAAAATGGTATTGTTATTATTGAAGTCAGAAGTGAATTTGCTCAAAACCTGTTGAAGGAAAAACTAAGGACAATTCACCATTTTTCTGACTCATCATTCAACTCTGACTTAGTTAAAATGGAATTAGTCGCATTTGTTGAACTGCTAAATGAATTGCTACCAGACTCAATAAAAACAAAGGAATTTAAAGCAAGATTTGAGCAATATGAACTAAACAATGACGCAGAAAATATTGTTAAAGCTCTAAAAGAAATTAATATCGTTGGCATTCCAGCGGGTAAATTAGCAGCTTCTGGCATTTCCCTTATAACAAAGGCATTTAAAAGTTTTGATCGTAACATCAAATATTTAACAAACGCGGAAAAACCTAAATCCAAAAAAAAGACATAAAGACACCCATTTTAATTAACCTCGCATCCAATTAATATATACATATTTATATAATGTTAAAGTGGGTGCCCTTGCATCATTAATGCTTCAAATTTTAAAAAAGGAAAGAAAATGACGTTTTCAAGAACCCATGGTTACAAAAAATCAAAACCGATTCAGCACGAAAGTATGGATAGGAACTTGTCAACAAAGATCTGGAGTGCGATTTTTGAGCATATTTTCGAGAAATGCGCTCCTCACTCAACCACTGGCTATGACGGGAATCCAGTTCAGAAATCCAAGGCATACCCTTTAATCAAAATAATATGGACCGACTTCTTTTCGTTGTCACTTGATAACTTAGACTCTAAATATCATAAGGTTACTGAATCCATAAAAACAAGGTATGAAGGTTTGGAGTGGTATGAAAAATATGATTTTGTTGATACCGTTTTAAATTTTTCAAATAGTGCTCGTGTTATAGATATAAGAAAGTTGGAAAAAAGACTTAATGGTATCCTTGAAAATGAGAACGCAGCGTACCAAATCCAAAATAGTAAAGTAATTCCAAGGTTTGAACCTATTGAAGTGAGTGAGATTAATGAGGCAAAAAAATCCTTGCCTAGGGAAAGTAATGTAAGGATAAGTCTTGAAAAAAGTCTAATTTTCTTTTCAGCCAGACCAAAGCCTGACTTCGAAAACTCTATAAAAGAGTCAATCTCAGCTATTGAAAGCCTGTCATGCACAATACTAGACAAATCAGGTACATTAGGAAGCCAAACACAAGAGTTAGGTAAAAAGTTAAAAATCCCACCCGCCATTGGAAAGATTATTTCAACATTATATGGTTGGACGTCTGACGCAACTGGGGTTCGGCATGGAGGGAAAGACAAGATGATTGCTGATCTTGGGCCAGAGGCTCGTCTGGTACTGCTAACATCCCACGCGTTAGTAAACTATATTACAACGAAAGAAGAGATTGTTGGCAAGGCCTCAAAATGACTTGGATAGCTTCCTTTGTATTGCCTAGATTCAAATTTTAAGTGCCCCCTAAGATTCCCCTGGGTTTACAGAAAAAAGGGCTTATGCGTCACCACAAGGTGGATGGGCATCACTTCCACAGCCCTAGTCACCCTCTGTTGTTTCCCCCCCATCTAACTTTTGAAATTCCTAAAGATCAAGTCAGGCCGGCTTTGCCGGCAATTTAGTATCCAGCTTAAGGAAACAGAAACTTTCCTAGCTAACAAAGTTTTTCTGAATGGGATAAGATAAATAATGATTGGAGCCGAGAGCCCGGCTTAATGTTAAGAAGGCTATCGAAGAGACTTGTGAAAGAAAGAAATAGAGAGGTTACACTTGTGTTGATGGAAGAGGATCAAGAAAAAAAAGTAAGGGCGGCGATAGAAAAGGCGATAAACAAAGATAAAATTAATATAGTCTCACCCAAACCCCCACACAAAAATTATATTATCAAAAGTAATAATGCTATTACGTTGATGGTATCGGTTAATAACTATATATTGAAGTGGGAGATTCCGCGAAAAGATATAGGAAGTTTAGACATTTATGCAAGAATAATACAAATAGATACGGGTCTTAAAAAACTCTGACCCCAACCTTAAGCCAGGGCGATTAATGATATTAATGGCTTTAGAAGCTTCTCTATTTTGCCGAGATTCAACTTTTAAACACCTCCTAAGTATTATCTGGGTTTACAAAAACATGGCTTATGTATCACTACAAAGTGAACGAGACCCACTTCCACAACCCTAATCGACCTCTGTTGGTTAATCTACAGTTTCAAATTTATAAATATCAAAGGTTTTTTGCGCGCCATAGTATAGCTGTACTATGCAATGCATGATACGCTCCCATCAGATTTTATAACCCAACTAGTTTCATTTTGTACGGTAAGGGAATCACTGGGGCCAGATTTAAAATTAAAATTATCTTTAATTTCCCCCATTCTCTTAAAATAAACTTCAAATTGAGCATCAGTAGTACTTGAGTAGTCCTGGAAAATTAGCTCACTAATTATTATGTTTAAAATATGACTTCTCATATTTGGTCTTTTCTCTGTTGAAAGACTTTTATCTAAAGATAATACTAGAGCGCCGTTTTTAACCTCGTGCCAAAGTTTAATATCTTCTCGCTCTGTTATGCCTTTAGCAAAGTGAATGAATTTTTGCTTTTGTGCATCCTCTATGTCAAACATAATTCCTCCTTTTTGTTTGCTGCCCAATCTATCAAGACTTAAACCCCTAAAGGAAAAAGTACAGGACTAAACCAAATGAAGCTGACTTCATTGGTAATTTAGTGGTTAGACTTAAATTTGAAACCTTAACTGTTTTCCCTTCTTTGCCATAACAACATATTAGAATCAATCTTTTCAACCTTTGGAACTGTTGATAGCAATAAAAATGTATACTCTTCAATTCTTCTTAAAATACCTTTCGAACTGCTGCGATCTTCAAGCAAAACATTTAGCGCGGCTGCTATTCTTATAGCTTCTGCTTTACAACCTGCACCAAATAAATCACAACTGCTTTTAATGTAAATTAATTGATCCTTTATAGCATGTTTAAGTTTATTCCTTGCTTTTGCCACCATTTTTTCTATCCCTAATCTTTTGGTTTTTTATTTCATCCTTAAATTGACTGCTACAAAGTTCTTTCATCTCTTTTAACCTGATATATTCTCTCTCCCATGGATTTGCATATGTTATGTCAGGACTCATAAACATAAAGTCTTTATCATCTACAATTAGAGCAAGCTTTTCAAAAAATTCTCTTATATCATGTGATGTTTCGTCCTCTATCGATCTGGCGCAATTATTAAATGCCCCTGCAAGAATATCAGCGACTTGTAAGCCATAATGTATTCTTGAGTCTTCAAACTTTATATCTTCTTTTAAATTAACCTGTGGAAGAACCCATGTCAGCGTTTGATCAACTTTAGATTTAATCTTCTTCTTAGGTTTTTCAGCAAGACTATTTAAATGATTAAATAGTTTCGTTCTCTTTTCAACAGGATAAGACTTGTCATGAATTACATAAAATGGCTCGTTAAGTTCATGCGACCATCTGCTTATTGTCTGTAATGTACATGGCAAAGCTGTGTCTATGTATGATGTATTAAATTTACTTTCTTTAGATATTAGTTCCTTTGCACCGTCAAAACCTAATCTATTTATTGAGTTAAATATGAATGTTGTAACTGAACAGCCATCATCTGCTGCTAACTTTGTCAAGTCATACAGATTTTTATAGTACTTTTTCCTCGGCTTTCTGACAAAAAGTTGATATGCATAAACCAACTGAGCTAAAAACTTACTCCCTCTTGCACACATATAGTAAAACCAAAATGTATGCATCCGAGTATATGTGAAATCGGGCTCCCCGGATAGATGATCTGCTCCTATATACTCTGCTTCATCTTCAAAAAACGAGGTTAGTAATGAATGAAATAGGAATAATGGCTTATAAACCTGATAAATTTTAAACTTGCCACCATTTTTTTTCACAAATGACAATGCTTCAATAATCTTATCCTTATCATCGTTGACATTAGTGTATTTGATTTCATTTGGGAAAGTATCAGGGAAAGCATCGCATAACGCTGTTTTGCAGATTTTTTCGGAAGATAGTACAGATGCATACGTAACAAATAGTTGTTTAGGATCGCTTATCCCAGCTTCAGTGTTACCTGATTCATCAAAGAAAATTGTTTTTGTATCCACGCTAACTCCATAGCAGTAACCGCAAAGTACAGGTATTGACATTACATATAGCCAGAAATAAATAAGCCCTCAGACTTGGAGCATTCCCTTTAAGTAAATAAATTCTTAACTAATGCCGCAATTCCAATCAAACTTCCAGAAAATACTGTGTCAAACCCCTTCTCTATAAGCTTATTTTGAAAGTCATCCCAAGCCCTTTTTATTATGCTTCCATCCACCCCTTCACTCTTACTAGTTTGCAAAATTATAGTGGATAAATCATTGGTTAGGTTTGACTTGTCTGCATCGCTAAGTTCAGATGAACTATTAATCTCTTCAAGAAGACCAAGAACCTTATTAGCAAAGTCTCTATAATCAACATTTACATATATCCCATTCGCGATAACCGTGAGCCCTTCTATTTTTTCAATGTTTATATATTTATAATGTTCCTGAATACTGTATTTTGAAGGCCGACCAACTAGCATATCAATACCCTGGGGCGATAAACTATAATAAATTGTTCGTTGATATCCTTCCCGCCATTGTGACTGGTTGTTATAGTGTTGTTCCACCCACTTATTACTAACTAAATACTGAAGGTTATCTGCAAGCTCGCCTTGCTTAATATTCATTGACTGAACACCCTTCTGGATATCTTTAAACTTTTTTGATAACCCTGCAACACCTCGAGCTTTCGAACGCTGTTCATACAAATAGTTCATTATTGCATCACGAATTTCATCTTTAGTCATAATATTGAGATATAAATCTGCCGGGACATCTTTACATTATAGAAGAAATTATCTATCCAACTTCATCTTGACGTTATCTGATACTACTCAAACTCTTATATTTTGTCTGAACATAAACATAGTGGCCTTGGTGACTTTAAAAATTTTTCTCTGACTTGTCATTATCTCAGCATAACTACAGATGGCACTCAACATGCATAGTTACTCGTATAATCTTGCCAACTAAGTACGTAGTGCTCTCTCACCATATCCTGATTTAACCAGCATTATTATCCGCACTACTTGAGTGGGGGGCTAAATCCCAGCCCCACTTGCTGCACGTATATTGCGCTTCTGTGCCCCGTATAGGGACATGGCTAGAAGGCCCCATATCTTTCCTCAGAGCCTTATAATAAGCATCACTGCCAATCAAGACATCAACCTCAAATATGCGAGAGAGATAAGCTTATCCTCATTGCAATATTCAGAATACTGCTTTTGGTACGGGAATACCGAGAACAAAGAGAACATGCCTGTAATGCCAAGCTTAAAACCGTTCCCAAACGATTCTACCAGTGTGAACACTACATCCCCCATATTTGTTGGCTGCTCCCGCTGTTACCGCTGTTCCCTGCCAAATACACCGAACCGATGAATTTAACCACCGGTATCAAATTGTTTCCTCTCCCCTCTTCCAAACCTTCTCCTCTCTCCTTCTCGTGTTTCTTATTCTTCCCCTTTTTCTTTTTTTTTCCTAATCCTAATCCTGCTCCTTTTCATTATTCTTATCCTTGCTTCTATGTATCATTGATGCAGCATCGATGTACCATCAAATTACCCATTTTTGTAGATATTATTCTTGGAAGACAGCTATGCCTACCCCTCTGAAGGGGCTTTGAAGGGTGGGTATTGTTTTTGACAACTGCTTTGAAGGGGCTTCAAAGGGGGTATTACCGTACGGTCAAATGGGCAGGTTCGATACTGCCGAACGGGCAGGACCATACTGCCAAATGGGCAGGTTCGATACGGTCAAATGGGCAGGGTTGATGCGGTCAAATGGGCGGGGTGACGTAGCATATAGGTTTCACAGCGGCTTTTGGTACGAGCACCAACTTGTTTGTTCATTTTAGGAAATATACATGCCTGGTTAGAGGTATTTCAGATACTGAGAAACATGCACACTAGTCTAGAGGTTTTCCATATACTGGGAAACATGCACACTAGTGTAGAGGTTTTCCATATGCTGGGAAACATGCGCACTAGTGTAGAGGTTTTCTAGATACTGGGAAACATGCATACTGGATTAGAATTTTTGCAGCCCAACTAATTTATCTATTCTTGTTTGCTTGAATTATAGATGCCAACTAGCCTATCAACTTCTTGAACCTTATTGCCCAAATGGTAATGGCTCTCATAACGTTCGTAAAATTTATCCTTAAAGTTTAACTCAGGCATATTGCCCAGTAACTTATATATGGCTTTAACGCGCTTGTCCCCATCCTTGAGGTTCAACCCTGTTTGGTCTTCTGCAAATTTCTTGATCCACACATACTCATGGCCATCGTCATACTCACAAAAATCTAGGTCTATAAGCTTATCCATAATTTCCAAAATATCATCATATCCAATCCCTGTATCGACCGTGATGTACGGCAATGGCAAATGGTACACGCCAATCATATTAGAATGCGTGTTAGTTTGAAGATAAATAGCAATAAGCAGTGCTCTGGTATCTGTGTCTCTGATGGTCTTTGTTGTACTACGCGCCCAAAAACTAACTGGGAATTTTGCAAATGCTCTCACAGGCTGCTCCTTTAATTTCACATATCCATGTTTCTTTCTCTCAAGCCAGATCAATGTATCCACAAATTTTAAGGTTTTCAACCACAATTTTAGTGATAAAGAAATAATTATCGCTCCATACCACTGGGTGACAATCAGAGACAACCACTGACAACAAATTAAATATACGCAATATTTTTCAGCTGATTTTTACATTGACAGCATGACTTTTAAATTATAAATTCTGTAACTCGTTATGGCTTGTTACGCACAACAACCCAATATGCGAACCTAAGAACAATCACACTGACATGGAGTTGTATTGATGTTCAACAGCACACAACTATTGCCTCGCCTCATACGCCACCGTGATGCGCACTTCTATCTAGGCATGGACAAAAACCGTTTCAATAAGGAAGTTCGGCCCCACTTGTCGGAAATACCGATAGGAATACAAGGAATCGCCTTTGATAGACTTGATTTAGATGCCTGGGTAGAGCAGTATAAATCCCGCAACGGGCGTCTCAAGAACACTTCACGTGGAGGTACACTATGGGACGCAAAAGATCGCCAGGGCTCTTTAAAAGAGGAAACACCTGGCATATTGACAAACAAATCTTTGGAAAAAGAATTCGAGAGAGCATTGGCTCAAGCAGCCTCGAAGAAGCGGAAAAATACTTAGCATATCGCATCGAAGAAACTCGATTGCATGTGTTGTTTGGCGTTAGAATCAAAAGAACGTTTCGTGAGGCCGGCATAAAGTATTTGAATGAAAACATGCACACGCGCAGCATCGATTCCGATGCTAGTCGTTTGAGAGTCTTGGATAGATATATCGGCACCATGACATTGGATAAGCTCCACATGGGTAGCCTGCAAGACTTCATTCAAAAACGAAAAAATGACGGCCTTAAGATGCGGACCATCAATCAAGGACTCAAGATGGTTCGGCAAATTTTGAATCTCGCAACAACGGAATGGTTGGATGAAAGCGGCCTCACCTGGTTAGCCTTCGCCCCCAAAATAAAGTTGTTGCCTGAACCTGATTTGCGCAAGCCATACCCTTTAAGTTGGAATGAACAAAGACGTTTATTTCAAGCGCTACCGCTTCACTTATCCAGGATGGCATTGTTTGCTGTTAATACGGGTTGTCGCGACATGGAAATCTGTCGCTTACGCTGGGATTGGGAAGTTCTGGTTCCTGAACTAGATACATCGGTCTTTATTGTACCAGGTGAGCTAGTCAAAAACGGTGAAGAGCGACTGATTGTTTTAAACTCAATCGCAAAGTCTATCGTTGATGAGGTAAGAGGTATTCATGAGGAAAGCGTGTTTACCTACTTAGGCAACCCCATGAAAAGGATATTGAACTCTGGTTGGCAGACGGCTCGTAAGAGAACTGAGATACCAGTAAGAGTGCATGACCTCAAACATACCTTTGGCAGGCGCTTACGAGCTGCTGGTGTATGTTATGAAGACAGGCAAGACTTGCTCGGACATCGTTCAGGGAGAATCACGACCCATTACTCTTCTGCGGAGTTAACCAACCTTATTAAAGCAGCAGAAACAGTTTGCAAAACAGGCGCTAACGGACCAACGCTGACATTGCTAAAGCGGGGCGGTAAAATCCACCCCCACAATATCCCCACAATTAAGAAATTAGGGGATGACCAAAAGCTTGTTGGTATTAATTGCTTATGAGTTTTTAGCGCAGGCTTAGATGGATTTAACCCTCACCCGGCCTACCGGCCACCCTCTCCCAAAATTGCTGAGGGATCCCCACGAATTTCACAGAGATTCGTAGCATAAGGCATCCTC
>CAZWHY010000001.1:0-153103 GCA_964633725.1 Uncultured Candidatus Berkiella sp. | reverse complement strand
GTACAGGTGGTTTCGTATTAGAAACAACTCGACTAAGCGACGGCGTGTCGCACCAATACAACATAAGCGCATATCTGATTTTATGTTTCCTACGCCACCTACCAGAAGAAGCTGCTTTTAAAACCTTAGAGGCATCACTCCCATTTAAAGACAAAATCAAAGCCGTCGGATTGGCATCCAGCGAATTAGGACACCCACCCGAAAAATTCAAGCAAGTATTCGCCAAGGCCATAGAGTTGGGATTTTTAACCGTCGCACATGCAGGAGAAGAAGGACCACCTGAATATATTTGGAGTGCGCTGAATAACCTACATGTCAAAAGAATTGATCACGGTGTACAATGCATGCAAGATCCCAAACTGGTTGCACACTTAAAAAATAATCAAATTCCGCTGACAGTTTGTCCTTTATCTAATATTAAGCTAAAAGTTTTTGATAGATTAGAAAATCATAATCTCAAAGATATGTTGTCGCAAGGATTATGCGTCACTATTAACTCAGATGACCCCGCATATTTTGGTGGTTATATGTTAGATAATTTCACCGCTTGCCAAACGGCATTGGATTTATCCAAACAAGACTTAGTTCAGCTTGCCATTAATAGTTTTGAGGCAAGTTTTTTACCAGATTCTGAAAAAGCCAAACACATTAATCGTATTAAAGATTTAAGCCGGTGATTTTTTATTGTGCGATGATTTAGACGATTTGGGCGTTCTCGAAGAAAAAGTACGCTCAAGCCAACTTCTAGAGGATGATTGTGCATTCTCTTGAGACCCATCAAATAAAGGCGTAAAATTAAGCCGTGGTACTATAGGAGTAGACACCACATCTAATTGCTCCGCTTGTTCTATTTCTTCTCGAAGTTCATCTCGCAAAGAGCTAATATCAGATTCTGTCACGCTATTTAGTTGAACAACAAGAGAAAGAAACCTTAACTGAAAATCATCAGATAAAAGTAGCGGTAATACATCTCGATTGGCCAATTCATCTTTTATGATACTAATAGGCAATAATAATTTACCTAAACTGCCAGCTTTTTCAACAATCTCTAATCCTGCATCCATCACATGAGCGATGTCAGACAATAGTATTTGAAAAGCTGGCAGCACATTATTATTTTCCTTGGCATGTGTCCGTAAATATTTAAAGTTACCAAATGGGGAAATACAGTCCTGCAAAAATGTAATTCGGTCTTTTAAAATATTACTAATCGATAAATAGCTCATCATTTTTTCGTTGATAATACTCAAACCTGTCACCACACCTAAAAAACCTTGTTGATCTTGATGTTTATTTAGTAATATATTAGCGACATCGCAGTAAAAATCTATCACTCGAGCCTTATCTTCTAAGCGCTCTGTAGATAAAATATCATAGCGGACTTTATTGGTTAGTAAGTTTTGAAAGTCTGATAATAATGTTTTATTTTTCGAATTAAAATCTTTATTCGATACGGACAAATAACCAACCTGATCGAGCAAGTATATATTTTCAGCAAATTGTTTCGATGTCAAAGCTCCTGAAAAATCAAAATCATCCTCCACTAAAATAATTTTGCTATCTGCTGAACAGTGGCTTAAGTTTATACAACCTAACCTATGGGGCAATAAAATATCCGCCTCTAAATCATCCAATCTTAAATTTAAAAATTGTACAGCTTGCTGATTATATTTATCCCTTATGTCAATAATTCTGTCCATAATTACTTTTAATGTCGCTAACATTTCTGATGACTCAGTGTCTATTTGCAACCATATTTTTTTGTATGTTTTTGTAAATGCTTTTTTTGATAAGAGCTCCCCTTCTATATCAGAAGCAATAATTTCTTTCATGAGATAAATACAGGTTAATTGACCCTGATATGATAAAAGTGGAAGCGTTCCCTCAATATATCTCATCACTTCGATTGATTGATTAAGATGTCCCATCCCATAAGCAATACACGTTAAGGCACTGGCATCCACTTTACTCACACATGTCTCTACACCAGAAACATCTTGAATATCAAAGCCTCTAATCAAAAAATCCAACCCAGTGTATAACGATAAATCAGAGCCACAGCGACTGGGTTGAACGGTTGCCTTATAACCCGCATCTAAAATAGCATGATTAAATTTTTCATTGTATCGTTTGATGTTTTTTAAGCTTCCTAATAGATTTTTTGACATAACTTTATAATTGATGTCTGGCTCTGCTTTATAACAAAATGCAAAATTTGGCTGGCTGATTGACACCAGTACTTCTTTTAATTCATCTATATCTGAACTTCGTTCAGAACAAAGTTCTAATAAATCTACTGGCAAGCGTCCTTGATTGTCAGGAATCAAAAAGCATTCCGTATCATGCTCTATGAGTATTCTTATTTTTTCTGAGTTACCATATTTTAAAACCACATGGGCAATCGTATAACCATCCATGTCTCTCATATCACTGCGAGCACCATATTGTAGTAACAGTCTAAAAATCTCATTACTATGCTTAGTGCCAGACATGGCAGCCATCATTAAGGGTGTAGAACCAAATTTATTGGGTCGGTTAATCGTATTAAGTGTCGAGTCAGAAATAGAAAATTTTTTAGGAGAGCCAGGTAGTTTAGAAGTTCTTTTTAAAAACTGACTTAATTTTTTAATATTCCCTTGTTGGATCGCATCAAAAATATCACCCATAATATTCATCCTTGAATTTATTTAGGCTTTTTATTAATGCTCACCAGTATATTGGCATAAGTAAACTGATACAAACAGCTTAGTTCAAAAGACCATAGGAATGGGTATGTAATAACTTACTCTTAAATGAACCTCAATCGGAAAAACACTCACATAGCCCTGCTATGCTCGAATTTTGCCTCAATCGTTCCATCTGAATATGCCAGCTTACTGAGCGCTAAACCCGTAAGTTATTACATGCCCATTCCATACTGTGTTTTTTTATACTACATCTTAAGTTTTAATAGTGCATCAATCACAATCCCTATTATCCCGGTTTCCTCACAAAATAGTTCTGTTATCCGATTGAGGTTTTTATAAGATTATATGCCCCTTTTCTGGCAGCATATAATATTTAGATAAATCAATACGTTATAATATTTGAACTTTTCCCCATATTAAAGGTCATAGTTTATATCGAGAGTATGATTTACACACCAATTTTTGGGAACAGTTATGGGTACAACAGTAGAATTAACAGATGTGAGACAAATGAGTTCTGAACAAAATAAAAGTCAGAATAATTTAATATTACAATTAATGACTGGATATAAGGATCCAAAAGAAAACAATGATAATGTGAATTATGCAACAACAGATTATCAAACCATTGCATTTTCAATCTATTCTAGAATCCCTCCCTGGGATGTTACTAAGGATAAAAAAAATGAGAATGGACATGTTATTGGAACCCAGGTAACGTCCATTGATTTTTTCACACAACTTCAAGATGCTTACGATGAAATCAAAACACCAGAAGATAAGACTGTATTTTTACATAATACCAAAATACTCATTTCAAACCTTATTACTGCCAATACAAATTCTGAGTATTTAGAAGCCACTCGCAAAGGTGTTAACGATTTTTATACTCATGCCAAAACAGCCGAAAACAATCCTGAATATAATTTTGAGCCTGTAAAATCCGATTTAACAGAACAAATTAGTAGTATGACAGGCGTCAATAAAAAAATAGCAGCAGAGCACAAGGCACCGATTCGAGACGGTAGTCAATCATTTGCAGAAACACTTGGCTCAGAATCAAATAAACAAACAGCTAAAAACATTGCACAAGACCTAAAAGAGGTACAACTTCGACTATTGAGACAGCTTGACCTATCTGATATGCACAATCAAAAATGGAGCAAAGACAAAAATAAAGAGCTTTCATATAGTAATATCACAACAATTTTTAATGACACTTCTAATATGGTTATCAATGATATTGTCTCAGCCAAAACAGAGGAAGAGCAACAAAGAATTTATTTTTTATACCTTAATGTTGCAACTGAAGCAGTAAAACTCAATGACTTTCAAACTGCAGTTGCCATTAAAGCAGGTTTAGACTCAGCGCCGGTTGGCCGATTAAAACATCTTAGTAAGTCTAAGAAAAACCGATCAAAAATTGATAAGTTAAGTAGATTGTATAGCACAGATGGTAATAACAAAAAACTCAGAGCAGCTTATAATGAAGCAAGAGACAGTGGTGAAACTTTTGTACCATACCTTGGCACCTTTAATGGTGATCTCACATTTATTGGTGATGGAAACCCGAGTAAGGTTCGAGATAAAGATAACGGTGTCAAGTTTCTACAAGAAGGTGTTGTCATTGGGTTTATTGCTGATGCAAAATCAAAAGCCCTACAGTCAAAGGTAAAACCATGTATATATGATATTTGTACTAGAATATCTGAACCATCCGAATTATCCGACAAAGAGCAATATAACAAGTCTTTGATTTTTCGCCCACGCAATCCTGTCAATTTAAGTGAAATTAAATCTTTAAATAACCTTGCTAGTTGCTTTAAAGAAGGCTCTGTTCACACCATGTTATCTGTGACTCTAGAAAAGGATGGAAAGGAGTATTCAGGAAAAAAAGCTTTTCAGCATGTAGTAGACACGATACTCCCACTCTATACAAATCCTAGCTTAAGTGACAAATTAGAAGGCTCATCAGCCAATACAATTTTAGATTCTATCGAACAATGGGCAATCAATCATAACCAAAACTCACAAGAACTAGCAGAAGAAATTCAAAGAGCCCGAAAAGCCATATCCCAAACACCTAATGATAAGCAGCAACTTGATCAGTTACAAGCCTATCAATATAATATGGTTGATATATATATTAAAGCAAATATAGATGACCGAAAAGCAATAAGAGCAGATATTGATGAATTCAAAAATAGTACTAATAGTTATATAACCGGAGAAATTAATAAAACACTCATTGCACTTAATAGTATCGATGGTGTTGACAAGCTATACAAAAACTATCAAGGTCTTAATTCAGTTGTCAGCAACGAACCCATACCAACAAATATTCATGTCTCTCTCACCACCCTTTTAGAGCTAGACGCATTAGCAATACAAGCATCAGAACAGAAATCTTCCACTATAGATCACGTCAAAGGTATTGCAACTAACATACATAAAGATATAATCGATGATAATGGCGTATTTGTAGATTATAATAAGAAACTCCTTGCAAACATTGCAAAAGATATAGATAAACTTCCTGATATTTGTAAAGCCTTGCTCGTTGATAGCCTACAAAATTCAAACAATAAAAAAACCAATGAGACTAATCTTAAAAACATCATAGACGCCTTAAGCATATTAATGAAAGACCCCGCATTGAAAGACCAAGCCAGTGCAGTCAAACAAACAATAGACAATAAGTTGTTAAAGCTTGATACATGTCAAGCAGAGAAATTTGATAAGCTTCTTCCCCATAGCCAACTTAAATCTGCTAGAGATATTGTACAACTATTAAACGATGATGATCTAATGGTTAAACAATGGGCAGAAGCGTTATCCAAAAACCCAGATATAGCACAAAACATTGAAGAGGCTAAGAATGCTGATTCAAGTTTAGTAGAATCTCTCCAAAACAAAATCATGTCTAAAATGATTTCACACGTGGATAAACTATCTACAAAAGACAAAAATTATAAACCACAAGAAGTTGAAAAAGATATTGATAGCGTATATCAAGAAACTCTAACTACACTTAAAGCTATAGAAAACGGACCATTTAAAGAAGCAAATACTGCAGCCATAAATGCTATTGCCGCTATCGAAATGCAACACACATCTTATGCTCGTACATTAGAAAGGCATTATTCCGGAGCAAGCAAACCATCACCAAGTAAAGTGGCCAAACCTAAAAAAACAATCCAATCCAAAGCTAACAGCAAAGTTGAGCTAGGAAGCCAAGTCAAACAGTTTCAAGTAAGTGATTTAAAACCTCAAACCTCATTAATTTTACAACTCATGAGTGGACATAGAGATCCTGAGGAATCTAATAAAAATAATTATTCATTAGAAGACTACAAAACAATTGCATTTTCAATTTATTCTAGAATTCCACCTTGGGATGTCATAAAAGGCACAGATGTTAAATCAGAAAATTTCTTCACACAATTAAATAAAGCTTATGATGCCGTACAAAATCCTACTGATAAAGCCATCTTTATGCATAACGCTAAAATACTCATTACTGAACTTATCTCTGCCAACACAAACCCTGAATATTTAAATGCAACCAATCAAGGTATTCAGGATTTTTATCAATATGCTAAAACATCAGATGACAGTGTATATTATAGTTTTGAATCCGCTAAAGCTGATTTAATGGCAAAAGTTGACATAACCAAAAATACCAACAAAAAAATACTTGTCGAAATAAACTCACCACCTGTTCCAGGCGATAAAAAAATAGCCGATTTATTGGCATCAAAAGAAAAAAAACATGATGCTAAAGAGATGGCACAAGAATTCAAGTCAATACAACTCCAACTCCTTAGACAATTTGACTTGTCAGATCTACACAATCAAAAGTGGAGCAAGAATGATGATCTTTCATACAATAACATAGCCAATGTTTTTAATAACGCTTCCAACCAGGTTATAAATGATATCCTTTCTGCAAAAACGGTCAAAGAGCAACAACGAATCTACGATCTATATATTGATATCGCTGTGGAATCCATAGAAATGAATGACTTCCAGTCTGCTCTCGCAATATCTGCAGCATTGCAATCATCCCCTATTTCCAGATTAGAATACTTGAATAAATCAAAAGAATCTCAAACCAAACTTACTAACATTAACAAACTATTTAGTACTGAAAAAAGTTATAAGAATCTCAGAGCAGCATATAATGAAGCAAAAAGTGGTAATGACTCATTCGTTCCTTTTGTGGGGGTTTTTAACACTGACCTTACCTTTATTGGAGATGGCAATCCCGATAAAGTCGGCGGGAAGGATAATGGTATAAAATTCCTCCAAGAAGGGGATGTTATTCAGTTTATAGCTGAAGCAAAATTAAGAGCTATCCATTCAGATCTTGTACCTTATGACTATGATTTATGCACACGCGTTTTGAATTCATCTGAGCTAACAACAGAAGAGCAGTATAATCAGTCATTGGCATTTTCTCCTAGAAAAGCTGTTGACTTAGATACTATATCATCCTTAGAACATGTCGTAGAAAAGTTTGATCAAGGTGTGATTGCGACCAAACTAACAGTTATCGTTGATGATAAAGAGTATACCGGCAAAAAAGCATTTCAACATATAGTCAATACTCTACTCCCACTCTATACAAATCCTAGCTTAAGTGACAAATTAGAAGGCTCATCAGCCAATACAATTTTAGATTCTATCGAACAATGGGCAATCAATCATAACCAAAACTCACAAGAACTAGCAGAAGAAATTCAAAGAGCCCGAAAAGCCATATCCCAAACACCTAATGATAAGCAGCAACTTGATCAGTTACAAGCCTATCAATATAATATGGTTGATATATATATTAAAGCAAATATAGATGACCGAAAAGCAATAAGAGCAGATATTGATGAATTCAAAAATAGTACTAATAGTTATATAACCGGAGAAATTAATAAAACACTCATTGCACTTAATAGTATCGATGGTGTTGACAAGCTATACAAAAACTATCAAGGTCTTAATTCAGTTGTCAGCAACGAACCCATACCAACAAATATTCATGTCTCTCTCACCACCCTTTTAGAGCTAGACGCATTAGCAACACAAGCATCAGAACAGAAATCTTCCACTATAGATCACGTCAAAGGTATTGCAACCAACATACATAAAGATATAACCGATGATAATGGCGTATTTGTAGATTATAATAAGAAACTACTTGCCAACATTGCAAAAAATATAGATAACCTACCTGATATTTATAAAGCCTTACTCGTTGATAGTCTACAAAATTCAGACAATAAAACAACCAATGACACTAATCTTAAGAATATCGTAAAAGCCTTAAGCATATTGATAAAAGATCCAGCTCACAAAGAACAAGCCCGTACCGCCAATAAAATAATAGCTAATTTATTAAAGCTTGACAAATGCCAAGCAGATAAGTTTGAGGACCTACCCTCAACTAACAAACTAAAATCCGCTGTTGAGATACTATCACTGTTAGATGACGATAATCCAATGGTTCAACAATGGGCAAAAGATTTATTTGATAACTCCAAAATAAAACAGCAGGTCGAACTAGCAAAACAAAATGATCTGAAATCTGTCCAATCTATAGAGGATGGCATCATTCCTGAACTCTTAACACATTTAGCAAAAATCTCTACAAAAGAAAAAAAATATGACATAGAAGCAGCAGAAAGAAAAATTAAAATAGCTTATCAAGAGTCTTTAGCTAAGCTTGAGATAATTGAGAAAGGGCCAATTGAAGAGGCTCGAACATCAGCCTCTAGTGCTAGAGAAATTATTGAAAGTCAATATCAATCCTATACTGCTCAAATTGAAAAACACAAATCAGGTAAAGATGAAGCAACAAAAGTACAAATTTCTAAGTCTAAAGGTCAGAAGAAACCATCTAAAAATGCAGCCAAAGAAGCTAAAATAGCGCATCTATCTGATGCTGAAAGAGAAATATGCCAAAAATTTGATTTGTCTTCAGAAGACATTGGGATTTTAAAAATATATGGTATGGATTCTATTAGTGAAATAGAGGAATGGCAACAAACCTTTGAAGCAGTAGAATCACAAAAAGATTTTGCTTCAGCCTTTAACCATATCGGCGAGAGAATAACACGTAATTATCCAGGCAGTGAAAAAACAGCGGCAAGAATGGCATTGGCGGTTCTTATTGCCGCCGATTTAAATAGAGAGAACATTTCAGAACTCGATTTTTCAAAAATTGAACTTGAATCTGTTCAAAAAATGCTGGATGGCAACACTGCTTTTAGAAAATGTGCTCAAGACGCCATAAGAATCATAGACAAAGAAAGCGATCTTAAAAATTATAGAGGATCATTTAAGACCGTCATGTTTAAAGTGTCCGGAAAAAGTAATGTTTTCTCAAAAAAAGAATTATCTAAAATCCAAGAAAAATTTCAGACAGAAGATAAATTTGAGCATAAAGAGGATCGTGTGGCTATTACAGAGCAAGCTAAAAGCTGGTTTTCTGGTATGGCGCCTATACAGAGCGAAATCAAAACAGCACAAACAATGCTGAGACACTGTAGCGATTGCTTGTCACAATATCCAGACGACCCATTCGATGATGATGACAGATTAACCGAAGATTTTATTGCTTATATAAAAGCAGACGAGGATATACCGGTGAGTTATACTGACACAAACAGCTACGACTCTATGCTTTTTCGGCATATGATGAGCCACCTTCAAGCACAAGATAATGCTATCCGGCAGGAAATCGACTCACAAAATGATGACGATGAAATGGAAGTTTTATTTGAAGTAGACCAACCATCTCTTACCACTGACCTAGAAGCGGAAATACTCGCTGATGAATTAATAGCACAACTGAAATCTCCTAGTATCCCTGAACAAGTTCAACAATTAGCAGATAAAGGATTCTCCAACAAAGATAAAACCGTTAATAGAAATCAACTGACTTGGATAGAAGATACTTTCAATAAAACAGAAAAAGAAATTCGAGTAAGCTTAAAAAATATTCCACCCCCAAAAACTTATTCCCTAAGTACAATTAACGAGGCCATACAAGTCCAGCCTGAAAATACCTCAAGCGAACTCCCACACTTTACCATCGTTGAAGGCGTTAGCGTAAATGATTTACACAAAATGCCTTTAGGACAAAACAGTGTATTACAAGTAGCCAGTCAGTTTGATTTTCAAGAATCAGTTGGTGCTTTTGATGCGCCCGTTACAAGCTATGCATCCGACCGTACTCAAGGCCCACAAGCCTCTATAGAGGCGGCAGCGGCAGCACTGCATCGCAAAGCAGCTAAAGATGCGGGCAACCTGCCTAACGCCTTAACAGATTTGATTCCAGAAGATTTACAAATCAAATATCCCGAGCTTTATAGACATGGCTATTTACAACTATCTGTAATCAAAGATGAACAAGATAAGATTTGGCTTTTACAGCATATTAAAAATAATATTGAAAAATTAAAAGTTTTGCCTCAGGATGTTATTTGTGAGTCAACACAAGCAAGACAGCTACAGGTGTTTTGTGCCGCCCCTTCTTTCCAAGGAGCAGCTAGACCAGCAGAAGGCAGCACAGATGATCTTATTTGCAAAAAATTAGTCGTTGCACAATATACCGCAACCGCCCAGCTTGCCGTTATTAAAGCGAGAGAAACAGGAAAAATTGTTCCTTTACATTTAACCTTTGTTGGACAAGGTGCCTTTAACAATCATCCTACCGTGATGCAAGAAGCAATGGAATCAGTCGCAAGCGTAGTCAAAGGCGAAAATGTTGCTGTTTTTGCTCACGCTTATAATCAAGCGGCTAAAAATAAAATTGAAGCGCAATTAGAATCTGGTAAAGGCTCTCTGTTCACAACAGGCTACAAAACAGCTGAGGTTTTCAGCAAACTCGCAACACTCAAAAAACTCGACAGCCAAACCAATCTAGCCAATAAAGAATCTCTCAATATAATAATACAAGAGGACGATATAGAGCAGCTTGAGGTACAAGAGGTAAAAACCTGGTTCCCCACTATATCTATAGATGATGAAATAAGAAACTCTAATAATATAATCCTGTCAAATCTTAATAATGAAATTGAGCGTGTTCAAAGTACAGGTGGAGATAACAAAACGCAGTTAAATGCTTTATACAGTTTAAGAAGCATCTGCGAAACCAGAGCTAATTTTGGAACAATTGATTTTGAGAGTATTGTTGCCGCTGCAAAAATCAGTATGTTACCAGAACAACGTCTCCAATTTGATACAATTTTAGATACATGTAAAATATCTGATCTATTTGAATCAGAAAAACAAGTGACTGTTCAACAACCAACTGATGGAGAAGGACAAGAAGATTCTGTCGATACTAATATTGAGGTTGTCATTAAGCCTGATACAGAAGACGAGAGCGACCAAGCTAAACTATTGAGATTACAAGAGCTTGCCTTCCAATTTGCATCCGATCCTAAAAATAACATCACTAAAGACGAGCTTGACTCCCTACGTGAAAATTTAACTGCCTTAGAAAAAGAATCCCCCCAATGGGCTAAGCTAGAAAAAGAAAGATTTACCCTTGTGGTCAAGCCAAAGGTTAAACCATCAACCATTATAGAAGAGCAACAAACATCGCCAGCAGATTCTGTAGATAAAAATAGAAGAGCCTCTACTTTTTTAAATCAGAATTTACAAGCTGCTAGGAAGCCAAAAATAGATCCAGAAGCTCCCAAACAAGCTACTCAAACAGCCAAACAACCGCCTGTGTCAAACCAACAGGTTATGCAAGAATTAAAACAAGCTCAAAAAACGGGTACAAGCACCGCAGACAACTTGAGTATTCAAGCCATTACAGATGCCGCAATTGCTCAAAAGAGATCAGAAGGTGTCAATAGCAAAATAGTGGACATCAAAACGTTCCCTAATGATAGTACTAAAAAACATGGCGTCATGGTATCTTTTAAAACAGACAAGCCGGGCACTGTTGTAAAAACCTATGCTGAAGATATGGGGAATGACAAAGTCCAGTTCTCAATACAAAAAAATGCAAGTGAGGAACATAAGAATACAGGCATTCAAGCAATGTGTCGCTTAGCGGTTTCTGCTGCTGATAAAAATACTATCTTTAATGTTCCCGCATCCAATAAAAACCCAGAAAGGCAGAAATTTATTGAGCAGTGCTTTAAAGATGCAATTCAAGATGCTGTCGCCCAAAATAAATTCCCCGAGGGGACACCCACAATTAACCTGAGTACAAGCCCCCCACCGCCAGCTCCTAGAAAAGGACCTGGTACAAGGGGCGGTGCGGCACCAGCCGCTTAGGTCAATAATGAAGAAGAAACTTACAATCTTGGTAAAGGCACCGTGTTATCATTAAATATCAACTGCCCACCATTTAGGCTCATTGCCATTATATAGTCTTCGTTCTTAAGGCTGATATAATTTTTTTGAATCCAGGTGGATAATGTTATATCAATTTGTTGGTTAATTTCTGCTTCTAGGGCATTGGCATCTAACGCAACCTCTTTGTTAACCCGCTCGGCTTGAACCGCAACTGTAAAGTATGCTTGCAAAAATTCTCTCAGTAGTGGGCCAGGTATGCTCAAATGTGCGTTAGCGGATAACGAGCCTAGTATGAGATCTAATCGTCTCAAATCTTTGGCTTGTTGGCCGCCAATTTCAAGGTGCATATTCCCTTTGACATGTCCCTTGTCGGTTTGCAAAATAAGATTTTCTAGGCTCAATGCTGGTCGCGTACTGAGTAGCTGTCCAACTTGTTTTTCCCATTGCCCAAATTTTTGCAGATTTTTCTGTGCCCGAACACCCATTTCATTTCGTAACACCATCATTGCCTTAAAAGATTGGGGCGATAAATTACCTATTTTAAATGTATAGTTTAGAGGGCCGTATTTTTTATCTTCTATTTTAATAGTGGCAACCTTTACGTTCATCGCACTGTTGAGCATCATCTGCTCATTCTCAGATTGATTATCAACTATCGCTGTTATTTTAATATTGTCAAAACCAATCGAAGGCATTGATGCCTGGCTAATATGTAATTTTCCAACGGTCAGTTGTCCATTGGTTAGCCATATTTTATTATTGATATCATGCTGCGATTGGGTGGTAAAGGCTAGATTTTTCGCTCTATATATTGCCCCATCCACATCAAAATGAAAGCCAGGCATAGTCAGCGAGCCTTCTATTTTTCTTAAATTCTGACTAATGCGCCACTGCCCATGTATGCCTTCCCAAACGACCTCTTCTATATCTCCATCTTTTGCCTTGATAGATTCGCCATCCAATTGTATAGAAATCTCACCATCAATACTGACTTCAGATTTTAATTTAATAAAGTCTGCCTGTCCTGTCTCAGCCTCTAATATGGCTCTGGCTTCGTCACTCAGGTATAGCTTGGAATAAATAATAGCCTGAGCAAATTCCCAGTCTTGGTAATTACCATCATGTAGCTGTACAAAAGGTCCATAACGTACTTCATGCTCAAATATCAACGTTATGGGTTTATGTAAATACGCATCTGAGTTTTGAGTTTTTAATTCTTCTCCTAGCTCTTCTAATAATTTTTTTAGTAGCCCACCTTTAATGGTAACCCGTGTCTTTGCTATACCTTTTCGCCAATGTCTCTCATAGGACAAGTTCTCTAGTGAGATATCTGGATTATCTGCTAATGATTTCGTAAGCTCATTAAATTTATTTTCAACTAAGCGCCCCGTAAAGTATGGTATGCCTCCAACTATTAGAAATAGTAGCATGCTGTATAAAATAATTTTTCGTTTCATTGTCACTATCTCATCAATCTATGATTCTAATATTACTGATATTAGATTATTTAGCATAATTTCAACAGGGCTGAATTCAATTTATTGGTAAGCTGAAAAAATAATACCGTGCGAGATACGCACAAGTGCTTGTATAATATGCATTGACTTTAATGAGAAAATTTTTAGATGGTTAGTTATTATGATTACAAACAAAGGAGGCTAAATGACTACTTTTTTATGGTTACTTGCATGGTTAGGTGGCTTCACAACCCTTGCGTATCACCGAGTCCCCCTACGAATAGCGACAGCAAGCATAGGTGCCGCTTTACTGGTCACGACTATATTCAGTAGTCTCTCTTGGTTTGGATTATTCATTTTCTGGACTGCGTTTTTAAGCACAGCTATTTTTCTAAATCACCCAGACATCAAGCGTCGGTTCCTCATCGCTCCATTATTTGATGCACTCTCCAAGGCCATGCCGAATCTTTCCCCCACAGAAAAAGTCGCCTTAGATGCAGGCACGGTAGGATTTGAAGGCGAATTGTTTCAAGGTAAACCTAACTGGGATAAATTATTCCAAATTCCCAAACCTTGCTTAACAGAGGAAGAGCAAGCCTTCATCAATGGCCCCGTGAATACACTCTGTGAAATGGCGAGTGATTGGGAAATTACTAACATACATAAAGATTTGCCAGAGCATATTTGGCAATACCTAAAAGACGAAGGGTTTTTTGCGCTGATTATCCCTAAAAAATATGGCGGCAAAGAATTTTCTATGTTGGCACATTCTGAAATTTTAACAACACTTTCCGGTCGCAGTGTCGTTCTATCCTCTTTGGTTGCTGTTCCTAATTCCTTAGGACCTGCTGAGCTTATTTTGCACTATGGAACAGAGCAACAAAAAGATCATTATCTGCCCCGTCTAGCCAAAGGCCAAGAAATTCCATGCTTTGCCCTCACAGGTCCTGATGCAGGCAGTGATGCCACGGCTATTCCAGATATTGGCATTATCTGCAAAAGTACTTTCGAAGGGCAAGAAGTCACAGGTATCAGACTCAATTGGGACAAACGCTATATTACTTTAGCGCCTGTTGCCACATTATTAGGACTCGCCTTCAAATTATATGACCCCGATCATATTATGTCTGAACAAGAAGACCTAGGCATTACTTGTGCACTCGTACCAACCGACTTGCCCGGCATTACCATCGGCAGAAGGCATTACCCTATGCACGTACCATTCCAAAATGGTCCAACCCAAGGGCATGATGTCTTTATTCCCATAGATTATCTTATTGGCGGTATGGATATGGCTGGCCAAGGCTGGCGCATGCTGGTCGAATGCTTATCTGTCGGTAGAGCTATATCTTTACCTGCTTCCAGCTGTGGTGGTGCCAAAGTAGCGACCATGGCAACTAGCGCTTACAGCATCATCAGGCGTCAATTTAATACCCCCTTGGCAAAATTTGAAGGCATACAAGAAGTGCTTGCTCGAGTCGGTGGTTTCACCTATCTTTGTGAAGCCATGCGATATCTGACAGTCTCCATGATTGACCAAGGCGAAAAACCTTCTGTTCCAGGCGCCATCACAAAATATCATGTGACAGAATTAGGACGCCAAATTGCCGCAGATACAATGGACATTCATGGTGGCAAAGGCATCATGATGGGGCCTAATAATTATCTGGCCAATGCTTATTGTGGTGTGCCCATTGGCATCACAGTAGAGGGTGCTAATATTTTAACACGTTGTTTGATTATTTTTGGCCAAGGTGCCATGCGTTGTCATCCATATGCATTTAAGCATATAGAAACTTTACACCAAGGCAATATTGAAGACTTTGAAAATAACTTTGGTCAACATGTCAGCTATACCCTCTCTAATATGGCTAGAGCTTTTTTCCATGCTGTTACTTTTTCTCGTTTTGCTTCTAGCCCTGAGAAAAACCATGTCAAAAAATATTATCAACAACTATCCAGAGCCAGCAGTGCTTTTGCTTTGATTTCTGATTTGTCTATGGCGATTATTGGTGGAAAACTGAAATTTAAAGAAAGCACATCTGCTCGTCTGGGAGATTTGCTATCTATGCTCTATATGATGTCTGCTGTGCTCAAACGTTACCGGGATCATGGTTATCCTAAAGAAGATTTTGCTCTTGTACAGTGGTCTTTGGATTATTGTTTAGCCACTTATTGGGACACGATGGACAATGTGTTGCGCAACTTCCCAAACCGGTATGCTGCGCCCATCTTAAAATTACTCATCATGCCTTTCGGTCATGAATGTAAGCCACCCTCCGATGAGCTAAACAAACAAGTTGTGAACTTAATGACAACTCCAGGTGAAAGCCGCACGCGCTTAATTGGCAAGGTCTTTATGTCGAGCAATCCAGATGATGCCGTTCGTGTAGTGGAAGATGCGTTTCAATTAGCCATCAAACACCAGGACTTGATTAAAAAAGTGTTGGATGCCAGCAAAAATGGCGGCACAGAATTACATACTTTTTCTGATTATATTGAATACGCAGCAGAGGTGAAAATCCTAACGGACGAAGAAGCCATGCATTTGCGTGATTTAGATATCCTTGTTCAAAAGTCTATTGCAGTCGATGATTTCTCACAGGAAGAACTATCGCATATTGGCATTAGTGGCCAATCCAAGACCCAAAATACAACCTCTAATGTCACGCCATTGAGCAAAAACTCAACATCCGCGAGTAGTTAGAGCACCCAAATAATGGCTGTCTTATAATTTAGACGGCCATTATTTAGATATCACCACTACCGATTTTCTGCCTATTTCTTTAGCCTCAAAGCACACCATATCCTGCTGCTGTTCTACTACGCCAGATGCTTGAATAGCAAATTGCTTGTCTATTTTTTTTGCTTCAACTATTTGTGGTATTTTCTTTGCTTGAATATGCTTCATAGCCACCAAAAGTGAATACAGGTTATTATTTTCTTTACCCTGATATAGGTGCAGATAAGCTGAGTTCACAGCCGTACGCCCTCCGCTATAAAGCCACCCCGTACATTTAGTTAGAATATTTGATATGGCGTAGCTGGCAGCTAATGTATAAGTATCATTCTCACTCACAGTGTTAAATGCAAAGTTCATTGCATGATGTTTTGCCGGAGCCACAACTGCAAACTTGAAGAACCCACCGTTGACAGGTTGATATAAATTTTGAAGATCATCAGGAATATAATTATCAAACCCATTCTCAAAAACAGATTCTACCGCCATGGAAGCAAGCGCAGGCGCATAAAACTTTAGAGCCACAGTGCTCAACAATAGCGTCGTTTTAGATATCGCACTCATCACAACACCATTTTTATGTAAATTTTGCTCTTTCTCTCTTACAATAGTTATTAGCTCTCCCACTAAAACATCATTTTCTGATTGTACTTTACTCAAGTCTATTTTCTGCAGTAACGCTTTTATTTCAGAATCAGAAGCTAACTTCACTAACGCCGTATTACTCAAAGATGAGATTAACCTTTGATATTGTGCAACTATGCCATCACTTACCCCTGTGAGCAACAGTCGTGCTTTTAGATTTTCTCTGTCTTGTTCTAATTTTATTTGTTTCATCTTTAAAACATCTATCTCTTTAGATTGATCTTTTAAGGTTATTTGTAATTGGGTAAATTGTTTGCTCAATTTATCGACAACACTAAGTGTTTTCTCTGGATTTTTGCCAGTCCATAAAGTATCTAAATCTTCTATATCAATCAGTAGGCTATGTTTTTTTTGTTTTTCCTTATCTCGCTGCATCTGTAACATTGTGGCCTCTCTTAATTTTTAAACTTTAAATCAAGGAGCTTTATAACGCAGGTATTTATAGACTGCTACAATATCCAGATGAATGACACAAAAAAGAAGACAGGTAACAAACTACGGGTATCCACAACAATTTTAGGGTGCATCGTATTGGGCTCCGTATTGACTCATGGCTAAAGATAACTTTATCTTTTGCCATGCTGACTATTACTTCAGATGTGTCACATTAAGTCGTGACGACTACACCTCAACATTATCAGAGGGCGTCTCTTCAACTGCTTGTTTTTTGTTCTTACGCCTCATCGCCACAATCCAAATCATCATCACCATCGTCATCATAGAAAACAAGCTGGTCATCAGCAGCATAATAATTTCTAACGTACCCCACGAGGGTGTTGGTTTGTTTTGTTTGTTTGATTCACTACCCTTTGTGCCTGTTGATTTTTCTTTGATGAGTTCTTCTTTTACTGGTTCCCCATCTGATGGTTTCACTGTTTTCTGCTTAGACTGTTCTAAATTATTGATTTCCGACTCGGATAATAATTTTACTTTATCATCCATAACAACTTCCACGATGTCTTCTTCGATGATAGACACAGGGTTTAAGTCAAATATTTGCTTAGCCATCTCTTGTGGAAAAGTGGTATATTTTCTTTGCCAATACTTTTGAAAATTTGGGTGATCGAACATCATGTCGACTATAATGTTTTCTCTTCGTCGTTCATTAGAAAATAAAAGCATTTTACCCAAAACGGGATCTTCAGTTCGTATACGCTTTAACCGCAAAATATGGTATTTCTTCTCAGCTCTAAAATATAAATCATCAATATCTATCTTGGGCAGCCTCACAACAATACGTCGTCCACCTTGTGTTCGGCCATTCAGCTGGAAATAAAACCGATCAACTTCTTGTACCAATGATATATTTTGGACAGCTACCCAGGTATTTTGTTTGTCTGCCTCAAATAAAAACCGCCTAATTTGACCATCCGCTTCCTGAATATTCAAAGATAAATCAAAATTTTTCTGAGAAACCAAAGGGGATTTGATTTTTGCGGTCAATACAAGCTTTTTTGTTTCTATATCGTACTCTGACTTAATTTTTACCGGGTAATCATGCACAAAAACTTTTTGATGACGCTCCCGTCTCAAACCAATCGCATTGGCTTTAATACTAATATCATATATGCCCGGTGTATCATAAATAATAAATTTAGATGAAAATACACCATCTTGTGCATACTCATCAACCCCCTCTGCTCTATCATTTAAAATGACATCCTGTACTTGTGTCAAAGCTTCGTTTTTAACACCCACGACCACATTCATTTTCTCAATAAATTTAGGTTCATCCACGGTCTTATCATCTTTTAAAAAATAAGCATTGATTTCATTTTCTTCTCCTAGAAAAATATTTTCTGGCACAGGTTTAAATGATAGTTTTAAATCACTGACCAGCTCTATTTTGGGGTTCTGTATTTTCCCTTTAATTTCCCAAATACCTTCTATAGGGTTTTTCAATAAAACAGTATGGTATTGCCCTGTTTGTTTCCATAAGATATTAGATTGATTATCATTAGGTTTTATCATGATACCCGTTGGGATTTTAATCTGAATAGTTGGTTCAGTGCTATCAAAAGATAAAACAATTTCCTCTAGATTTTTATCCACAATAAATCGATTATTATTAATAGGCAAAGCTGTCAACAAAGTATGTTCTCGATTAATTTTAAACACACCATTGGTTTTTTGGCTTAAATTAAAAATATCTTCACTACCCGAAAAATCATTTAAAGCGAAGGTATGAAATATAATTTTATTTTCTTGAAGAATAGGCAATAATTTAAAATATAATGCTTTATTGAGAGAGGGCGCTAAAATGGGATCAATATTGTTTGTCATACTTTGATCCGTTATCAGCAAAATCACTTTATGGGCTGCATTGTGTTTTTTTATATAATCTGTGGCTTGCAATAGTGCCTTTTCTGCTGTGTTACTCTTTTGATATGATTTGAAGTCAAATTTGATGTTCGAGAATGTATTCTGGGTTAATGTATTGTCTATAGGTTGCGAAGAATGTAACACAATATAGCCTACAGTCAGATTCTGAGCCTGTTTAATGTATGGTTCTAACCCCTTTAGTTCACTGCTTTGAATTGCCGTGCTGCCTAATGGCTTAGAAAGATTAAAAACCACCAACAATTCTGTTTGAACTACAGACAACATAGAGCCATAAGCACCAGATGCGAACAACATCAGTACTATCCATAAGCTTAATCGTAATTTGCAGCTCATATTCATTAGATTAATGTCACTAAACCAAAATTAAATGCCAAATGAAATACCCTTAGTACTAAAAGAATAGCTTACTTTATATGTATACTTAGCCTTCTACCTATATATATACTCACTGATTGCTCGCTTGCCCAGACGGGCTTGACATGGTAGCCTTCAATTTCCAGAACTATGTACGTTTGCTGCATAGCATCATTTATCAATTTAGGAAAACACATCTGATGACAACTGATGTCGCTGTAAAAACATCACCTGCTTTGGCATTAAAAGGGGGATTGTTTACCTTAACTTCTGTTCAAATCTTTAAAATAGATTTAGAAGCTATAGGCAAAGCACTAGATGATAAAATCAAGCAAGCGCCTAATTTTTTTCTGAATACACCTGTGATAATTGATTTAAATTCTTTAGAAGACACTATTTCTGATTTAAGCTCTATGCTTGCGTTATTCAAACAAAAAAAACTTATTCCAATTGGAATTAAAACATTTAATCCTGAACTCAAAAATCTAGCAATACAATCTGGCTTGGCGATAATGCCAGTAGAAAAATCCAGAGCAGCTGTTCTGGCACAAAGCTCAAAAGCGTCAAACACAAAACAAAAAGAACTAGACAACGCCCCTGCCACCATCGCAATACCTCAAACGGTAGATACCCCCACTCGCGCCGATTCATACAGCGGTCGAGTTATTACAACACCCGTGCGATCTGGGCAACAAGTATATGTACCTGGTGGTGATCTCGTTGTCTTAAACTCTGTTAGCCAAGGCGCAGAATTACTCGCAGAAGGCAATATACATATTCATGGCCCATTAAGGGGTAGAGCGCTGGCTGGTATTAACGGCAATGAGAAGACTATTATTTACTGCCAAAGTTTGGAAGCTGAACTGGTTTCCATAGCAGGTCAGTACCGCATTATTGAAGATTTAAAAGAAACCAGTTTATGGCAACGTCCTGTTTGCATACAGTTAAAAGATAATCGCTTACATATCGATGCCATATAACCATTTTGAATTACCGACTGTCAAAGAGAGGCCAATCTTGAAAGAAAAATCAGCAAAAGTTATTGTCGTAACATCAGGGAAAGGAGGCGTCGGTAAAACGACTTCAAGCGCAGCAATTGCTGCCGGCCTAGCCTCTAGAGGACATAGAACCGTCGTAATTGATTTTGATATCGGATTGAGAAATCTTGATCTGGTGATGGGTTGTGAGCGGCGGGTTATCTATGATTTTGTCAACGTGATTAATGGTGACGCTAATATTGGCCAAGCTCTAATCAAAGATAAAAGAGTAGATAATCTCTTTATCTTACCAGCCTCGCAAACTCGTGACAAAGATGCCTTAACCCAAGAAGGCGTAGAAAAAATTCTCGATACACTGAAAAAAGATTTTGACTATATTGTTTGTGATTCGCCTGCCGGCATTGAGAAAGGCGCGCTCATGGCATTATATTTTGCAGATGAAGCGGTTGTGGTGACTAATCCTGAAGTCTCCTCTGTGCGTGACTCAGACCGTATTTTAGGTGTCTTATCTAGCAAGTCTCGTCGTGCGGAACAAAATTTAGAACCCATTAAAGAGCATTTGTTGGTGACACGTTTTAGTGATGCACGAGTCAAACGTGGCGAAATGCTGAGTATAGAGGATGTCATGGATATTTTATCTATTCCTTTAATCGGGGTTATTCCAGAATCATCCGCAGTATTAAACGCTTCTAATAGAGGTATACCCGTCACTTTAGATACACCTAGTGATGCTCGTACAGCTTATGAGAGCGCCGTTGGTAGGTTGCTGGGTGAGAAAATACCGATGAATGGTAACAAAAAGTGGACTCACAAGTTACTAGATAAACTATTATTTAGGAGTCCTGCATGAGGATATTAGATCTATTCAGACGCCCAAAACGCAATACGGCACAGCTAGCCAAAGAGCGCCTGCAAATTATCGTGTCTCATGAAAGTGCTCGTAGAACAGGGCCTGATGTTATACGCAAAATGCAGCAAGAGATTTTAGAAGTCATCTGCCGATACGTTCATATTGACCAAGATAAAATTAAAGTACAATTGGAAAGACACGGTGACCAATCTGTACTGGAACTTAATGTTACACTACCCGATGGGAAATTAATGCAACTAACCCCTCCGGCAGTCCCCTCCAAATCAGAGACCCTATCAAAAGTCGCTATAGAAAAATCAGAAAAAAAATCAAATGTAGCCTCTACGGGAAAACCCGCAGATAAAGCGGACGAGCACGTCGAAAAATCATCTGATGTAAAAAACTCAACTGAAGCAGATACACAGCAGCCATCAGGCAGCTCTGAACAGGCAGAAGCTTAGTTTATGGCAAGCCCCTCTGGATGGGGACGACTTTCGCGTCGCCCTCATCTACAGGTGAATTGTAAATCTTCCACTATATTATTGCACTTCATCCCGCAACGCCCTGCGCAAAACTTTACCGACATTGGTTTTGGGTAATTCATCTCTGAATTCAATTTCTTTGGGGATTTTATATTTGGTTAAATTTTCTCTACAATGTTCAATAATTTGCTCAGGCGTCATCACAGAATCATTCGTATTTTCACGTACGACAAAGGCTTTCACCGTTTCACCCCCCGCGTCATTCTGCACGCCAACAACAGCCACTTCCTTGACCCCATCTAAACTCATAATCACATCTTCGACTTCATTGGGGTAAACATTAAATCCAGAAACAATGATCATATCTTTTTTACGATCAACAATCCGTACAAATCCTTTTTCATCTACAGTCGCCACATCGCCTGTATATAACCAACCATCTTTGACTGTTTCGCGTGTTTGATCGGGTTTATTCCAATACCCCCGCATCACTTGTGGCCCTCTGACACACAATTCACCCGCTTCATCAAAGCCTAGTTCGTTACCCTCATCATCTCGAATAGATATATCCGTAGAGGGTAATGGCAAGCCAATGCTGCCATTAAACTCTGTATTTTGGATAGGATTAATTGTTACCGCAGGACAGGCCTCTGTTAAGCCATACGCCTCCACCAAAGCAACACCGGTAACTCTCTTCCATTCTTCTGCGACGGCACGTTGTACCGCCATACCACCACCCAATACAAAACGAAAATTAGAAAAATCTAACCCTCGAAACGCTTCATTGTGCAATAACCCATTAAATAAAGTATTCACGCCTGTTAATACTGCAAAAGGCTGCCTTTTGAGTTCTTTAACAAAACCAGGCATATCTCTGGGATTGGTAATCAGAACATTGGGAATACCCACTTTGAGAAAAGTTAAGCAATTCGCCGTCAAAGAGAATATATGATAGAGCGGCAATGCTGTAATAATGCCACCTGACAAGCCTTCTTTTGCAAGTGGTGATATCCATTCCCATGCTTGCAATACGTTACTCATCATATTACGGTGGGTCAAAATAGCCCCTTTAGATACGCCAGTTGTACCCCCCGTATATTGTAGATAAGCAATATCATCACCTGTTAAATGTGGTCTTTCGTAATGGGCAATATATTTACTTTGTGTACAAGGCTTAAACATTACATGATTGGGTATGTGCCATTTTGGCACCATTTTTTTGATGTGCTTTACAACAAAATTAACAATTTTACCTTTAACGCCTGGAAACATATCACCAATTTCAGTCATAATAATATGCTTTAATTCTGGACAATCTGGCAACGATGCTTCAAGTGTGTCACCAAAATTTGATAATGCAATAATACACTTAGCACCAGAATCTGTCATTTGATGCGTGAGCTCGCGAGGCGTATACAATGGATTCACATTCACCACGACCAAGCCTGCTCTTAAAATGCCAAACATCGCAATCGGATATTGCAATAAATTGGGCATCATAATCGCAACGCGATCACCTTGCTCCAAGCCATATTCTGATAATAAATATCCTGCAAATGCTTTACTCAAAGAGTCTAAATCATCGTAGCTTAGTTTGACGCCCATATTGGTATAAGCCACTTTGCCTTTATGTTCACTAAAACACTCTTCGGCATAATGCATCAGCGAAGGATAAGAATCTGGATTTATATTTTCCGGTACGCCTTCTTCATAGCTCTTTAACCAAACTTTTTCCACAGGTATCTCCCTTGACTGATGCATTGTTTTGTTAGTTAGAAAATTACTTTATATTAAATTGTATCCCCTGCGCCAAGGGTAAATCTTTGCCCCAATTAATCGTATTGGTTTGACGGCGCATATACGCTTTCCAAGAATCTGAACCAGCTTCTCGACCACCACCAGTATCTTTCTCTCCCCCAAAAGCACCGCCAATTTCAGCCCCACTGGTGCCGATATTAATATTAGCAATACCGCAATCACTGCCCTGATGCGATAAAAAATATTCGCTATGTTGAACATGATTGGTAAACAAGGCTGAGGATAAACCCTGTGGTACGCTGTTTTGCATCTCTAGTGCTTGCTCTAAGGTATCATAGGGTATCACATACAATATGGGGGCAAAAGTCTCATGCTGTACAATATCCCACTGGCTCTGTGCTTTCATCACGGCAGGCTCCACATAGTAACCCGTTCTATCTAGTATTCTACCACCAAATAATATCTCCGCACCCTTTTGCTTTGCAGCATCAATCGCGGTAATGTACTGCTGTACCGAGGTTTCATCGATCAAAGGTCCCATCAAGTTTTTCGTATCCAAAGGATCGCCTATCGTCACTTGTTCATAGGCATGCGCCAAACGCTGACAAACATCCTCATAACGCGATTGTTGCACAAACAAACGTCGTGTTGTTGTGCAGCGTTGGCCCGCTGTGCCCACCGCACCAAACACAATTGCCGGAATCGCCAACTCTAAATCAGCCGTCTCATCGACAATAATGGCATTATTACCGCCCAATTCTAATAAAGTACGCCCCATCCGACTGGCAACGACCTCATTAACGTGCCGTCCTGTTTTACATGAGCCAGTAAATGATATCAATGACACTCTCGTATCTTGAACTAATTTTTCTGCTAAATGATATGTCTTTGGAATAATGGTTTGAAAAATACCTTTTACACCCACTTTTTGCATTGCTTGATTACAGATATTTTGCACCGCAACCGCACAAAGTGGCGTCTTTTCAGATGGCTTCCAAATTGTAACATTACCACATACCGCAGCAATTAAAGCATTCCATGCCCATACAGCCACAGGAAAATTAAAAGCAGAAATTACCCCGACAATACCAATAGGATGCCATTGCTCATACATTCTGTGTTGGGGTCGCTCTGAGTGCATCGTCAATCCATACAACATTCTAGATTGACCCACTGCAAAGTCTGCAATGTCTATCATTTCTTGCACTTCGCCATCACCTTCTTGTTTGCTTTTGCCCATTTCTAAAGCAACCAATGATCCCAAAGCATCTTTATTCTCTCTCAATAACTCTCCTACAATACGAACCAGCTCACCTCGTGCAGGCGCAGGTACCGTACGCCAGCTCTGAAAAGTCGTTTGTGCAGAATGCATGATATGTTCATATTGTGCTTCATCGCAGGAAACCACTTGTGCCAATATTTCTTGGTTACTAGGGTTTTCAGACGATAAAATTTGTGTGTTATCGCCGCCTGTTAACCAAGTCTCACCATCACAAGCCCCTGAATTCATTTCTTTTATGCCTAATGGCTCTAATATAGATGTACTCATATTTATACTTCTCTTTTTTAAATTAACGATAATAACGACCAAATTCATTGGCTAAAAAATTCTCTAAACCAATATTTTCTTGATACACTAGGCCTTTGTACTTTCCTGGATGCGTCATAACATGATCAATTAAGACACAGACGCTCGATGCTGTGGTAATTTGAATAGCCGCCCATTGCTTGCCTGCTATTTCTTGGGGATAAATTTTATTGACATAGCTCTCTTCTAGATACTCACCATTTTGATAACCGCTAACGGCTGAATATATTAATACAACATCCTGCTTGGTTCGAGGAATTGCTTTCTCAAAAATGCGTTTCAACGTATCTCTGTCCTCGTTTAATTTTAAATCATTCATCAATAAACGTATGTTCTTACAATGCCCTGGGTAACGCAGAGTCTTATAATTCATAGTATTGACTTTGTCTTTATACATCACGGCTAAAGAACCTATTCCACCAGAGGTATTAAAAGCTTCATATGATAACCCATCAATTTGCAATGTTTCTAAACCTTCTAACGGCTGTAAATCTACTTCCTGACCATCTTTAATGCCATGACACAAGTTGCCATATTCATTAATCAGGCCATCTGTAGACCAGGTTAATGCATATTTTAAAATATTATTGGGATGGGTTGGCAAAGCACCGACCCGTAATAATACTTTATCAATAGAATCAAAGTGCGTTATCAAATCATGCGCCACGATACTAATAAATCCTGGTGCCAAGCCACACTGTGGCACAATCGCCGCATCTGCATCTTGGGCGATTTGAGTAATTTCTTTGGTAACAGCCGTGTCTTCTGTTAAATCAAAATAATGAATGCTACATTCTTTTGCCACTTGGCATAAACCAACATTACAGTAAAAGGGTAAGCAACAAACCACCGCCTGAATTTTATGCTTTTGTATATATTGAACAGCCAAAGAACTGTTTGTAATATCAAAACGAGAGAATGTTATTTTCTTGAATTGTTCACCAACATCATCAAAGCCGACTGACTCTAAAGCACTGTCGACAAGATGTACTTGATACTTACCTGACTCGGATAATAAACAGGCAATTAATTTTCCAATTTTACCTGCGCCCGCCACTAAAATAGCTTCCATGATATACACCTCACTTTATTCTCTTGTTATTTTTCTTTTGAGCACTAAAGAATGCTACTATTATCCGCTTTAGTCCTACAAATGACAGAAGTTGGGAGATAATCTTGCCTACGCACCATTCTAAAAATCCTGCAGCCAGTTTGGGTGTGTTTGCCCTCGCAATGATTAGTGTTTCTGCTATTATTGCGTTGCGTAACTTACCTACGCTCGCAAAAAATGGATTTTCCATTGTTATTATTTTATCTATTGCCGCGTTCTTATTTTTTATTCCTATCGCTCTAGTGTGTGCTGAGCTAGCATCAGGCTGGCCTAAAGAAGGCGGTATCTATGCTTGGGCCACAGAGGCCTTTGGTAAAAAGTCCGGTGCTCTAACAATCTGGCTAGAATGGATTGAAAGCGTCGTTTGGCTACCGGCTGTTTTAGCATTTATCAGCGCTAATATTGCCTATGTATTACAACCGGAGCTAGCGGATAATCGATACTTTATGTTTGCAGTGATGACAACAGTTCTTTGGTCAGGAACCATTCTAAATTGTTTTAGCACAAAGACCTCAGGCTGGGTTAGTACAGTCGGTATTATTGCAGGTAGTATCATTCCTGGATTGGGCATCATTGCTTTAGGCGCTTATTGGTTCCATAGTGGCAACCCAATGGAAATAGAATTCACGCGCCAAAGCCTCATGCCAGATTTCAGCTTAAGCTCTATGGCTTATTTTACAGTGATTGCCTTAGGCTTTGCCGGCATAGAAGTCGCCTCTTTTTATGTACAAGATGTTAAAAACCCCCAGCGTAATTTTCCAATAGCTATCTGTATTGCCGCGAGTCTTATTATTGCGCTTTATATGTTGGGCGCCTTAAGCATTGCGATGGTTGTTCCTAAAGCCGATTTGAATCTATCTTCTGGCATGATGCAGGCGATGGATATTTTCTTTGGTGCTCTACATGTCCCTTGGGCAACCCCTTGTTTTGCTGTTTTAACGGTCATTGGAGCGCTTGCGCTGCTTAATACCTGGATACTAGGACCTAGTAAAGGCTTATTAGCTAGCGCTGAAAATGGCAACCTACCAAAATTTGCCAGCCACACAAACCGCCACCATTCCCCCGTTGCCATACTAATGATGCAGGCTATTATTGGAACAGCTTTATTGAGTATGAATTTGTTTATTCCCACTGTGAATCAATTTTATTGGATTTTTCAGGTGCAAGCTGGGCAACTTATTCTAATGATGTATTTTATGGTCTTCATTAGTGTAATCAAACTACGCTATAGCCAACCTGATGTTGCTCGCAGGTTTAAAATCCCTGGTGGTAAAATAGGCGTTTGGTTAGTCGCAGGCTCAGGAGCCGTGTTTTGCATTATTGCTTTCTTAGTTGGGTTTATTCCACCTGAAGAGTATCAAATTGGTAGTCAGCTACAATACACTGGAATATTGGTGTCAGGCATTGTTGTATTCTCACTACCACCTTTTGTTTGGCAGTGGATGAAAAGTCGGAAGTATTTTTAACCAGCGAATCATTTTTTTGAAAGAATCCTTCTTTGCCCGCTACGCGGGCCTCTACCTTTTACAAAGGCAGAAAGTACCGGTCGCGGTGCGACAAAATGGATTATGGTTGAGCGGAGCGAAAAAGGATCTTTCTTTGTAAAAGAAAGAGGCACCTTTATGGTGCAGAGAAGGATTCTATAATGATTCTTTTGAATGAACCAAGCAAATAGACAAATAGACAAATAGATGTCTCATTACACCCACCATCACCCCTCTTTCTTATCTTTCTGACGCTCCAAACGCTCTAACCTCCCATCAATATCTTCTAGTTTCTCGTCAATTTTATTTAAAATTTTAAGCGCTCGTTCTTCTTTTGAGCCTAATCCATCACTGTCTTTAGAAACCAAAAAGGCAGAAAAAGACGCTGTCAGCATAGAAAAAATACCAACGCCCATTAATATCAATAATCCTCCGATGATCCGCCCAGCCGCACTGGTAGGCACTACATCACCATAACCTACTGTCGTTACCGTCACCCAAGCCCACCATAGGCCTTCCCATGGGTCACTAATGCCTGGATCGAATACAGAAATAACAATACCAGCGATTAATATCGTTATAAAACTTACAACCAGCGTTATGCCTAATTTTTTACGCGCTAATATCACCAAAATAGAATCGAAAATAGACAGATATAGCACTAAAATAACCACTAACCGCGCAACCCGAACTGCAGCTACGTACTGCATGTCGCCCCACAGTACTTGCATACCAAAAATAATGATGACTAAATTCATCCAGTTTGAACCGATATAACGAAATTTTTTATCCACAAAAGTTGTCACGACAACCATTTCAACAATAAAAAACCCCCAAACAAGAATATCTGTTATCTTTAAAGTTGTCTTATCCACATACCCCGTGACATCCATATACCACAGTAAAAACATCCATAAGGCCAGAATCAACATAGGCCATTCAAATAACTTGCCTATAAACTGGGCGCGCTGGTTCTCGCGACTATCGACACCAGCCAGCCCGATGATGTAATAAAATTTTGGTTTATTCATAGATACAAAACTGTATTTCAATTAATGAGGAGATACTTTAAAGAATATGCAAAAAGTAGATAAAACTCAATCAAAACGACTGGTGGTTTGGACAGTAATCAGGAAAAATAGTGGGGGCAAAAACATATTTGCCTTTCCTTTGAGAGAGGCAGTCGTGTCCGGGGGAAAACAGGATTTATGAAAAAGCTATTGAATTTTATAGCCCATATTACTTTCTGTGTCGTCCCGGAAATTAGAGCGACTTATGAGAGTATCGAATTAGGCGGTCTTATTATCCGGGATCCAGTATTTACCAAAAATGCCCTGGTTCCCGGGTATTAAGTGATTCTAAGTCGCTACGCTCATAAAAATCTCTAAATCCCGGGACGACGTACTTAGAGTTTTTTGTGTTTTCCCCGGACAGAATTAAAAAAAACCTACTTCGCTACATTCAATAATAGTTCATTGAACTTTTTCACAAAAGTAGCAGGATCTTCTAGTTGACCACCTTCTGACAATACAGCTTGATCTAGCAAGATCTGGCTCAAATCAGAGAAATGTTCTGTGTTATCTTCTGTTTGCAAGCGCTGCACTAACAAGTGATTAGGGTTTAACTCTAAAACAGGTTTTGTATTCACATCTTGTCCGGCTGATTTTAATAGTCTTTCCATTTGACTGGTCATCTGATCTTCATCCGCAACAATACAAGAAGGCGAAGAGGTCAAGCGCTCCGTCAAACGAACATCTTTGACTTTGTCACTAAGCGCATCTTTGATTTTATCTAAAGTCGCTTGAAACACTTCTACTTGTTTTTCTTTGTCTTTCTTTTTTTGCTCTGTTTGCGTTTTATCTTCTTCAGAAAAATCTAAATCTTCTAATGCACCTTGAGCGACAGATTGGAATGTTTTACCTTTGTATTCACTCAAGTGTGACATCATCCATTCATCAATTCTGTCATATAACAATACCACTTCCACGCCTTTCTCTCTGAACAGCTCTAAATGTGGACTATGGCGAGCGGCATTAAAAGTATCGGCTGCCATGTAGTAGATTTTTTCTTGATTCGGTTTCATACGCTCGATATATTGTTCTAACGAATGAATTTGTTTTTCTTCATTGGTGTGTGTACTTGAGAACCTTAGCAGGCTCGCAATTAACTCTTTATTGGCAAAATCTTCTGCAGGACCTTCTTTTAAGACCATGCCAAATTCACGCCAAAAATCTAGATATTTATCACTATCTGTCGTGCTTAAATTTTCTAGTACGCTCAAGACACGTTTGATCACAGCGCTGCGCATAGAATCCACTACGCGGTTAGATTGTAAGACTTCTCTGGAAATATTTAATGGTAAATCACTACTATCAATCACACCACGCACAAATCTTAAATAATTAGGCAAAAATTGCTCAGCATCATCCATAATGAAAACGCGTTTCACATAAAGCTTTAAGCCTCTGGACTTATTGGGCTGGTATAAATCAAATGGTGCACGTGCTGGAATATACAATAATGTTGTGTATTCTAAACGACCTTCTACTTTGTTATGTGCCCAAGCTAATGGGTTTTCAAAATCATGTGCAACGTGTTTATAAAACTCTTGGTATTCTTCATCTTCGATATTAGATTTAGGCAATGCCCAAAGCGCTGTCGCTTTGTTCACCGCTTCATAAGCGATTTCAATTTCTGCTTTTCCATCTTCTTTTGCTGATTCTTCAGGTGGAGTTTCTTGCTTCATTTTAATCGGGAAACCAATATGGTCAGAATATTTGGTCACAATATGGCGTAAACGCATGCCATCTAGAAACTCTTCTTCCCCGGCTTTGATATGGAGTGTAACCTCAGTACCACGTTCCATTTTCTCGATGGTTTCTAGTGTGTATTCCCCATCACCTGTGGATTCCCATAAAGTAGCCTCTTGAGCGGATGTGCCCGCACGTCTGGTTTTAACAGATACTTTCCAGGCAACAATAAAAGAAGAGTAAAAGCCTACCCCAAACTGACCAATAAGATGACTGTCTTTAGCCTGGTCACCGGTTAAAGAACCAAAAAATTCTTTTGTGCCCGATTTAGCAATCGTCCCTAAGTGACTAATAACTTCTTCTCTAGACATACCAATACCATTATCTTTGATGGTAATCGTTTTGGCCGCTTTATCATAATCAATTTGAATATCCAGCTCAGTATCAGTGGCTTCAAAATAGTTAGGATGCTCTATCGCTTCAAATCTTAATTTATCCGCGGCATCTGATGCGTTTGAAATAAGCTCTCTTAAGAAAATTTCTTTGTTACTATACAAAGCATTAATCATTAAATGTAGTAATTGCTTTACTTCTGTTTGAAAACCACGTGTTTCTTTGGTTTTTTCTTCTGTCACCATTTGGACAACCTCTTTACTTAAATTTATGAAATAAATGTTCTATCTAATAATGCTTTGGCCAACGTGCCTTCATCCACATATTCTAATTCGCCACCCATGGGTATACCATGTGCAATCCGTGTTGCTTTTAAACCACGTTTTTTGATCAATTCGACAAGATAATAGGCCGTTGCTTCACCCTCAACAGTCGCGGATAATGCCAATATCACTTCCTCTAACGCGGTTTCTTGCAAGCGTTCCACAAATTGTGGCACACCAATTTCATCCGGCCCCACACCATCGATAGGCGATAAATGCCCTGATAATACAAAGTACAATCCTTGATACATGCCTGCATGCTCTATCGCCGCCACATTAATTGGGCTCTCTACGACACACAGTATGCTTTGGTCTCGGTTAACGTTTTTGCATAAATTACAAATGGCGCTTTCGCATAACACACGACAACGATCGCATGTTCTGACCTCACGAATAGCTTTACTCACAACCTGACTTAAATATTGTCCTTTTTCAGGAGCTTGGCTTAACAGATAAAAAGCCATGCGTTGAGCCGACTTTGGCCCAACGCCCGGCAAAACACGTAATGCCTCAATAAGCTCCTGTATGAGCGGGCTAAAAGACAATTATGTATTCCCACCACCAAAGGGAAATTTTAAATCTTTGAGCATATCGGTCGGCATACCTTTGGGCATTCCCATTTTTTGAGAGACTTCTGTCATTTGCTCTTTGACTGTTTTTTGTGCTTTGGCGATAGCCTGGTTAGCCGCTGCCGCAATCAACTCTAAGATAACCGCCGGTTCTTCTTTGAATAACTCGGGCTTTGTCTCAATATTCTGAATTTCTAATTTTAGATTAGCCGTCACAGTCACCAGATCGCCACCGGCGACACCTTCCACGGTGCGATTCTGATTCTCTTGCGCAATTTTTTCGTAAGCACCTTTCAAATTCTCTTGCATCTTTTGTGCATTTTGCACAAATGAAGACATCATTGACTGAAAGTCTGTATTTTTAGTATCCATATTTCAACTCACTTAAACTTTTAAAATTACTCTATAGAAATTTTTTCTATGGTTGCACCAAATGTATCCAATAAAGATTGTACTTTTTCATCTTGTGTTAGCATATCTTTTGCATTATCTTGCGCTTTTTGTTGCTCAGATTCCGCCTGTTTCATCGGCGTTGAAGCAACTGCTTGATGGGTACCACACACAATATCTAGCTTTATGGCATGTCCAACATAATCTGACAACGCTTTTTGTATTTGCGCTTGTCGACTATCATTCAGACAGGCTGCTTGCTCGCTATCTAATGCTAATTGGATTTTTTTTGCTTCCCAACTTATCACAGAACAATGCTTTAACAATATTTTGGTTAATCCAACCAATGGCAACGCCTGAACAACCTCTGCCCAATTAGGCACAACCCCTGCTGATACAGAGACAATGGGGCTCTCAAGGCTGTTTTCAAGAGGGATAGGCGGCACAGATGATGAAACTTTAGGTGCTTGTTTTTCAGCTTGTTTTACAATAGGTAAGCTCTGGCTCGGAGGCTTCTCATTTTGAGCTGCTATTTTGGATATATTGGCTGATTTTTGGGCTAATTTTTGAACAGCCGCTTGATGAGTCGGTACAACTGATGCTGGTGATGTCGTGACCGGCAAAAATGCAACCATTCTCAGTAGTGTCATCTCAAACCCAATACGACTACTAGGCGCATAGCTCAAATCTTTTTTGCCCATTATGGCAATTTGATATAATAATTGTAATATTTCAGGCTCAGGCGCTGTCAGTGCCAAAATATTTTCATCCACCGCATTAAGTTGTGTCACGGCTTGAGTTGTTAAGCTCTGTAAAGATAGTGCGTATAGCGCTTCTGACATCGCTTCTAATACATTTTCATACACAGGCGATAACGCTGAAATATTTCCAATCACAGACAATGCTGCATCAACATCTCTTTGAAAAACAGCGTCAAGCAAACTAGGCATATGTTGCTGAAACTGCATGCCCAACATAGTCAGCACAGAGGCTAGCTCAACCGAACCTTGGCCAAAGCTCATCGCCTGCTCTAACAAGCTCAAAGCATCTCGCATACTGCCCTTAGCTTCTTGAGCCAATAAGGTCAACGCTTGCTCATCAAAATCTGTCTTTTCTGCTCGTAAAATTAATTTAAGCTGCTCACATAGTTCATCCTGAGATAAAGCACGCAAATTAAATTTTAAACAGCGAGATAATACAGTAACAGGAATACGCTCAGGCTCAGTCGTCGCTAAAATAAACTTTACATGCTCTGGCGGCTCTTCTAGTGTTTTAAGCAAGGCATTAAAACTATGCCCCGATAACATATGCACTTCATCGATCAGGTAAACTTTATAGCGACCCTGCGCTGGTGCATACAGTACATTGTCAAGAAGCTCTCGCGTCTCTTCTACTTTTGTCTTAGACGCAGCATCTACTTCTATTAAATCTAAAAATCGACCCGCATCAATATCACGACAATTTGAGCACTGATTACATGGCTCGGCCACAACGCCTTGCTCACAATTAAGGCACTTAGCAAAAATACGAGCAATCGTTGTTTTACCAACGCCTCTGGTACCCGTAAACAAATAAGCATGATGTAATTGATTGCGCTCTAAAGCATTAGATAAAGCCGTTGCCACAAAATTTTGGCCTTTGAGCTCAGCAAACGATTTGGGTCGCCATTTTCTGGCTAATGCAGAATAAGACACACAGTTCACCTTAAAAAGCAGAGAATGGAGGCAACCTTATCAGCCACACCCCGGCACACGAGTCCACCACTACCGTTGCTCCCTTCCGGGCCTGGCGGGATTCGTAGTATATCGTTGCGAGGGAACCGATAAGGCCACCATAAACAATTGATAATCAATTGGGTGAGCATTTTACCAATAATTATTCTAGATTACTAGCGCTCAAAGAAAATCATAAAGCTAACTATTTGATTTTGCACTAGAGGCTTTGTTGCTCTTACTAAATTTTCTAAAAAAGTCTTGCGCAAAACACAGAATAAAGTGGCTAATATTTTTCACAACCAACTTAAAAGCCAGTAACCCAACATGGGTTTTTTTATATTTCAAACCAAAATGCTTACGATAATAATAATGCCATTGTCGCCACTGCTGACTAATCCCCACACGCTTGGCACCATAGTTCATAGGCAAAACAGACTTCGGCAATGATAAGCCGGCATCACTATAAATATCAGCTCCTATAGTATGCAAACGCAAGCTATAATCTAACAATACGTTAGAATCCGAGCATTGCTCATCAAACAACCCTACCGCAATCAATAATTCACAAGGTAATAAAAAGCCACTGGACTCAACTGCCGTGACAAGATGCCCTGAATAAGCCCCATGAGATGGACTGTGAGTCTCTGGTGAATCAATAAGGTTTAATAATGGATCTATTGTTGTTTGTGACTCTACCCCCACAACCCAAGGTTCTTGTTTTCCCATCCCCAAAGCGAGCATCTTTGAAAGAAAATTATCGGAAACCACCCCGGGCGTTTGCAAAAATAAAGCATACCGACTGGAGCACTGTCTCCTGCCCAAATTATAGGCATGTGCCAGAGACATCCCAGGCTTTCCAGCTATGACAATAATTGATGCATATTCATGTGTAATACTGTGAATTTTATCTTGGAATTCAGCAGATTGAATACAATCCACTAGAATAATCTCACGCACCAAAAATTTCGGCAGTAAACTTACTAATGTTGCAAGTGCCTCTAGATAATGTCCCTTGGCTACCAAAACAACGCTGACTCTAGATAGCGTTTGGTTAGTCTTGGATGCATGCTCCTTAATGGCCGCTGATTTTTTAATCGCCTGCTGCCATGGCAAATGTAGATCAACAATATGGGACAATCTGGCCTCGAGTGTTATTTAGTTGAGTTAGACGGAGCATTATAGTTGATTGTGCGGGTAGTAGAAAGATGCTAGAGGAAACCTAATTTTATTGTAGCCTAACAACTCAAATCAACTAGCTGACATTATATCTAGTTAAACACCTTCTCTACCTTGTGTATAATATATATTATTTATACAAATAACTGTGCGTGTGTCCTCAATGAAACTAGAAACATTTATCAGTAAAATCAACGAACTTAATACATTTTACCATATTAGCACCAAACCAATAAATCCCAAGGCGAGTGCAGCGGCCAAACAGAAGCAAGAAAAAGCAAAAGCGGCAAAGGGAAAAATGGCTCAAGAGATATGCGAGAGCTTACTAAGCCAAGCAGAAAGTAATGAAGCAAAGGCATATATACAACAAGTTATTGTCAATATTCAGAATCGGTACAAAATCATTGAAGGCCAACCATCTACAATGGTTCACCCAGAATCTGAAACACATGGTAAGTATTATGATCAATCACGTTATGAATTCTTGCTCCCAATTTGCCAATTAGCCTACTTAAGCGAAAACAATGGTCTTCCTGAAGAGCATGCATTAAAGCTCTCAATTTTATTTGATAATACGCAAGATGCATTAATATTTGTTAAAAACAATGTAAAAACAAACAAGTTGCCCATCCATGATGCTTGCTTATTTCAGTTACCCGATATGAATGAATGTGATTTTTCCGCATGGAAAAAAATAGTAAAGACAAACATACATGATCATGATGTTTTAAAGCTACTACCAAAAGCTGGTGATTTAGAAAAGGTAATAAAACAAAATACTTTAAAAGAAAAAGGGGAAAAGCTAAACAGAGAAGCGCTAAAACTACAAAAAATGGATTTAGCAAAAGCGATTAAAGAGTTTAAAGCGCTACGACAAAAGAGAATCAAGCTGAATAATAACTTGAATAGCAATGAGGAACAAAAATACAAGTCTCTTATAGCTGAAATTCCAGAACTAAGAATTAGACTTTTTGAGTTATCTGCAGGCATTAAACTCAATGAGGTTGACATGCCAGTTTTGTTAGCTTGTGATGAATACTATAAGCAACAAACATCAGGCGCTTATAAATATATGCTAGAACATGGTTTGACAAAAAAAGATTTTGCAAAATTTAGTGGGCTAGAGCGTGTGGATGATGATAAAAAAATACCGAATATTAAGCTTGATGGCGCTGTTTACGGGTACCCTGGAACTTATTTAATGAGGGTATCTGTTGAAGATGAGATGCAAGCAGCTCGAGCTGCGTGTTTTGGCAAATTAACCAATTGTTGCCAATCATTATCTGGTCAAGCGGGAGAAAGCTGTATCATCCATGGCTTAACAAACCCAAACGGCGGATTTTATGTTCTTTGTAAAGGCGATTTAAATAATCCAAGCATTGAAGATGATGTGCTTGGGCAATGTTGGGCCTGGCGCAGCAATACCAATGCTATTGTATTTGACTCTGTTGAAGCATCTAACAAAGTAAACAGTACTAAAGCAAGTATAGCAATGTTTGAGGCCTTAGCTGAAAATCTTTGTGAGCAAGGTTTCACAAAAAGAGTTTGTTGTGGGACAGGTTCCGGAATATCAAAAAGAATCGGTGTAGATATTCCATATTTAACCCCTGAACAGATGTTACGGGAAGCACAAGCCACCTATACAGATGCTGCAAAACAAAGGTTAATTTCAGACACTGAGCATCCATTCTACTTATTTGGCTTAAACGATAAGCAAAAAAAGCGAACTATTGATGGCATCAGCCTAAACATGAGGAACCCTAATGCATTATGCAAAAATGATTTTATTTGCAAAGCGATAGATCATGCCATTTTAATGGACAATGAATCATTGCTCGCTGGCATCAGAGAATCTGCAGTTGCAAATAGCCGACAGAATGAGGTTGATAACCTAATTAAAAATATGAAAACTTACATTAGGTCAGACATTTCTACCGCTGAATTAAACTTGTTATTAAACACAAATAATTTTTATATTAATGTGAAAAACAAAGATGGCGTAACACCGCTAATTCATGCCGCAAAAAACAATGAGGTGAGTTTACAGAGCACTCTTCTTGAGCAAGGTGCAGATTTTGAAATGAGTGACAGAACTGGAAAAAATGCTTTTATTTACGCAATACAAAGTTGTAATGAAGAAGCTATTCAAATGTACCTTAGTAGGGGAATAGATTTAAATATCGGCGCGCCATTAATCTACGCAATCGAAACTGATAACAGAAATATAATACGCTTATTGGTTGAGCATGGTGCAGACATACATGCTAAAAATAGTAATGGAGAAACACCATTAATTAAAGCTGCTCAATTAAACAAAATTGAAGCTGCAAAAGTTTTACTAGCGTTGGGTGCAAATTCAGAAATTAATTTCATGGATAATTTCAGCTGCTCTGCTCTAATACATTCAGCTGCTAGAAACCATCCAGAAATGAATCGCTTGCTAATCGAGAATGGGGCTGATATCAACCTAATTATGAGAAATGGTAGTACAGCATTATTTGAAGCTATAAAATACGTACCTGAAGAAGCAGCTTGCAACTTAATAAAAAGTGTAGATAATCTAAACTTCAAACATAAAGACAGCTCTGGGCAAACAGCCTTAACAATTGCCGTGAAAAAAGGGTACTTGAAATTTGTTGAAGCAGCAGTTGAAAAGGGAGCAGATGTCAATACAAAAGATAATTCACTTAAAACGTCCTTGATGCATGCTTTAGAAAAAGGAAATAAAGGGCTGGCTTTAAAGCTTATTGAATTAAAATCAAACATTAATGATGTTGATATAAATGGAAAATCTTGTTTGATGTATGCTATAGAAAACCAACTTATGAATTTGGCCTTATTAATGATCGATAAGGGGGCAAATTCAAATGCCATTGATGATGAGGGAAAAACATCTTTTATTTTTGCAATTATAACTGGTAACTTAGCGCTTACTACAAGCATACATAAATCATGTGACATAAATCAAGCTGACAAAAATGGCAAAACGCCTTTAATGTACGCTTTGCAAAAGGGGAATTCAAATTTAGCACAGAAATTAATTGATTGGGGGGCAACTACAAATGCTACCGACAAGCTTGGCAGAACGTCGTTGATGCATGCTTGTATAGGGGGGTGTGTTGATATGGTTCCTAATTTGGTTAAGGATAAATCAGAAATAAATGTTCAAGATCATGAGGGAAATTGCCCTTTGATATTCGCGACAGAAAGTGGACAAAAAGATCTTGTTACTTATCTGATTGAACAAGGAGCCAACTTTAACGTAACAAACAAAAACAATGAAACCCCACTTAAAATTGCATGCGAATTTGAAATTTTTGATGTTGCCAATACATTGATTCAAAACGGTGCAAATCCTAATACTTTTGATATCCATGGTAAATCCCTATTAAGAGTGGCATGCGACAATACTAATCTGGAATTAGCCAGCACTATACTTGATAATTTCCCAGAATCTGCTTTGAGAACCGAAGGAAATAGCTATCCTTACATAGAAGGCTATAACATTTTACTCAATGAGACAAAGCGGTCAAAACCTAACAAAAACATTAAATTTATTGAGTTTCTTCTAAATAAATCACCTGAATCCGCAACTTCATTAATTACAGAAGGATATGAGAAAGGCCATAATGCTCTAAGCCTAGCTATATATGAAAAACAATCAGATATGGTCAAGTTGATCCTAGAGCATGCCCCTCAAGCAGCAACCACAATGCTTGACTTGAAATATGAAGAGGGGCACAACGCTTTTACTTATGCAGTTTACTGCAAAGAATCAGAAATGGTTAAAATAATTATTGAACACCAACCAGAAGCTGTTTTTTCAACAATAACTGAGGGATATGCAAAAGGTCATAATGCATTAACAATGGCCATAAGCATGAATCAAAACTCTACAAATCGATATAAAGAAGTCGTTGACCAAATTCTTGATTCTGCACCAAACTTAGCAACTGTTACGTTAGATAATGAAAACGATAGGGGATATAATGCTCTTACTTATGCATTAAATAGTAAAAATACAGTACTAGCCAAATTAATTATCGAAAAAGCGCCCGAAGTTGTCAATCAGGCAGTCAAAGAGGGAAATCCTGACAATTGGTCAGGTATGACTCCGCTCATGATAGCGTTAACCCTTAATCTAATTGAACTAACTGATGAATTAATTATTCATGGTGCAGACGTAAATGCTCTAGATGAGGCTAATGAATCTGCACTTTTATGCGCTGTTGATACAAAATCAGAAAGAATAATAAATAGGCTTATTGAATCTGGAGTTAACTTAAATGTCCAGAATATCAACGGAACAAGCGCTTTGTCTTATGCTGCTAGGCTCGGCGAAGAAAAAATAGCTAATATATTAATGGCACATGGTGCAGACACAAAGGTAGTATCATCTTCGGGGAAAACAATATTACATTGTGCTGCACAAGGTGGAAATCCCAACTTAGTTAATAAATTTATTAATGAGGGCTCTGATCTGCGTGCTACAGACAACGAAGGCAAAACGCCTCTAGACTGGGCTAAAGAATCAGGACATAAGCACATTGTTGAGTTAATGCAAAATAAAATAAAAGACTCTAAGAAATTACAACAAGTGCGTGCAAAACCTGTTATACATGGCATGCAATCTAGAAATCAACCTTCTCAAGAAATCCTCGAAAGGCTTAGTAATAAGTCAGATTCAGTTTTAGAAAAAACAATAGATACATCTAAAATGAGCAACAAAGAAACTAAAGAGCCGGACTTAGTAGATCTAGAAAAGGATGTAAAGCCATGGGAAGCCCCCCGTAAGTAATTTCATTATGTGTAAACGTCCAGAATAACCGTGAGCTCCCAGTAAATATTTTTCACTGGAACCACACAATATTTTAAGACAATAAATTGATAAGCATGGATTTGATAAGAGATAATTTTTTAGTTAAATATTTGGTTGGCTGTTAAAATTAGTACGTTGAAAGCACCTTCCAATTGCATAATGTGGGGCATAGATTCATTAAACTGGATGGACAAGTAAAAAGCAGCATAGTCGCCCAAACACAGAAATTTTTACAATTTCATCGGGAAAAATACAACTCAGTGGCTGTGCGAAAACTAAGTTTTGGCTTCCAACCCAATAATTTCTGTGCTTTTCCACTATCAATCACCAATGATTCCGTTAAGCGATTCATCGCCCCTGTTTTGCCCAATAATTTAGCCACAATCCGCAATAACCGTTGTGGGAAAGGCCATAACCTGGAATATCCTAAACGTATTTTTTGTAAATGCTTAATTAATTCACTGGTCGACACGCTATCGGGATCGGCTATACAAAATAATTGATTCTGTGCTTGAGGTGACACCAAACAATGCGCCATAAAATCCACTAAATTATCTAAAGCAATCATGCTTCTTTGATTGCGAATACCCTTAAAGGGCAGCGGCACTTTACAATCGACTAGTTGTAGCAATTTTTTGAAATTAGCACGCACTTGAGGGCCATACACCAAAGGCGGTCGTATGATAGTCCAAGCCATATTGTAAGACTCGGCAATGTCTTTTACTTGTTTTTCCGCCAACCATTTTGAACGGGCATATGGATCGGATGGCTGCTCAATACTTTGTTCATTAAAAGCTGTATTGGTTGTCTTTTCACCATTGACTTTAATCGTACTGAGAAAAATAAAATGCTGTACGCCCTGCTTTGCGGCTGCTTGGGCTAAATTTTGTGTCAACATGGTATTTTCATGCTGATATACCACATCAGAATAATTTTTCATCTGATGTACTTTGCCTGCTAAATGTATCACAACATCAACAGATCGCATGACTTCAGACAATGTTTTTATGCTAGCATAATTTATTTTTTTATATTCCAAATCTGGATGTGAAAAAGAATAGTTGACTTGACGCCCACAAGCAATCACTTGATAACCAGTATCTAACAAATGTTTTGTAAGATGCTGACCAATAAAGCCCGACGCACCTGTCACTAGTATTTTTTGTTTTATATTTTGCATGTTTTTGGCTTAATAATAAATTGTTTTATTCTATCTATTACTTTATATAATATAAATAATAGTGGATTAATATGGATATCTAAATTTTTGGCGGCTACCAGAATGTTTTTATTTTGCTCATAAATATTACGGACACTTTGATTAGATACACCACCTAATCGCATCTTGACGAGGACTTCAGGCAAGTACTGTGCGACGATATTTTCTTTTTCCAAAAATCGCATCATGAGCTCTACATCATTGCCCATTTTATAATCTAAATTAAAACCACCTAATTTTTGGTATACAGACTTTCGCACATAAAAAGTCGGATGTGGAGGGCACCAACCCTTACCAAAGTCGCCCAACTTGAATGGGGAGGATTTAAAATAACGACTGATTTTTTCAAGCCCTTCATTTACTTTAAAATAAACCAAGTCTGCGTAGCATGCATCAATACTGGGGTCAGAAAGTATTTTTTCAATATTTTCTAGAACTTTATTGTGCATAAATAAGTCATCTGCATTTAAAAACCCAATAATATCGCCTGTAGCCAGTTTAATGCCTTTATTCATCGCATCATAAATACCTTTGTCTTTCTCAGAAATAATAATATCAATTTGGTCTGAGTACTTTTCCAATATCTGGGGTGTATTGTCCGTAGAGGCACCATCAATCAGCAAATATTCTATATTATCGTGAGTTTGGGCTAAAACAGATTGTATGGTTTGTTCTAACGTATTATCCGCCTGATAACATACCGTAATAATAGATATCTTAGATTTTGATACACAACTCACGATACATGTCCTATATTGTTATTTTCTTATTCTTATTAAGAATTGATTATTTTCTGGTACATTTTAAGCTGTAATGCGCCCAGCTTCTCTTGCGCATACTCTTGCACTGTTTCCTCGGCTTTTTGCGCCATATTAGCATAACTTGAAATATTATTAGATTGGCGTATGACTGACGCGATATTATCCTTATGAATCAAAAATCCATTGATACCGTCTTTGATAAATTCACCGCGCGTCCCAATATCAAACCCAATCACTGGCACACTTTGTTGCATAGCCTCTAAGATTGTTAAGCCAAAAGTCTCATAACATAAACTGGTATGCAGTAAATATCGACTCTTGTTTAGCTCTGCCCTTACCGTATCCGAATCACATTTTCCTTTGAATATAATATTATCTTGATTATATTGGTGTCGTAATTTTTTTAAATCTGGTCCATCACCAATAATGGTTAGTTTCAATTTATTAGGCAGGTTCTTCCACACATCTAATAACAAATCAATGCCCTTGGCTGACTCTATACGGCCAATAAACAAGTATTGATCTCGCTGCATAATGTCTATATTAGATTGATTAACAGATGCAATAAAATTAGGCTTTAATATGAGTTTTCCTTCTGGAATACCAAAGCTTAATAATTTGTTTTTTTGAAACTGAGTTAATACAAAGTAAGCATCAATATATTGATCATATTTTTGTAAACCATACCAATATTGCGCCAACGCATGCACAGTACTTTGCATCCGGCTGTTTCGATAACATTTATGGACAATACCTGGCAACTTGAATTTTTTATTAACACACTGCTCACAAATGCTGTTTTGTTTAAATAAAATACCGGATAAACACTGGTTCCTAAAGTTATGCAATGTTTGTATCACCTTGCATCCCACTTGAGCAGCATACTTAAAAACCAAGGGTGTCAACAATGGGAACTCGTTATGCACATGTAAAATATTTATTTTATTTTTAGTAATAATATCTTGAATATTTTGTGCGTGATGTTTATCACCCCAAATGTTTTTTATTAGCTTAATCGGCTTTAAGTCATCATTATTGACAAAATAAGTAAATACATTATTCTCACCCAAAGTAGATTTTAAAAATCTCACCTCTTCACGAACCACAATATCTTCGCCCCCAACCAATTGAGAACGATAAAAATTATGCGCTACCAAAATTCTAATGGCACTACCCTCTGTCATTGCAAAGCACCTATATAAGTCTGATCTTGATGTTGATCGCGTTTGGTAAAATTAAATTTAAAACAGGCGGCTATAAAAATATAGATTTATACATGTCTTGAATAGTATCTATCTCTTCTTCCGTTAAACCTTCAAATTCTTTCTCCCTTGCTCTTTTGGAAAAAGTACCATTTTCTTGTTCTAAAAATTTTATCATTAAATTTATTAGTCTATCTGGCATTTCAATATAATTTTCAATGAAAACCTTAAATTCATCATGATTCTTTAAATATTTTATTTCATTGGGAAAAACTGTATCTATAGTCTCTTCAACACACTGAAATAGAAATTCTGCCTGACTAGTCGCATCAAAGAATCTATATAAATCTAACGTGTTATTCAGAACCTCTAAATTACCCTTATCTGTAGATCGCCACCTAATATACTTCAAACGAGGCTCAGAATAGGAATTTAGCACTTCACGATATGCTTTAATTTTCTCAAGAATCACATGCGATATAGGGAATACCACACCCTCTGGCGCAAAACCATTTTTGGTTAAAACATGGTGTATTAAATAACGATGTATTCTGCCATTCCCATCTTCTAATGGGTGAATAAACACAAAACCAAAAGCTATAATAGCCGATGCAAGCACGGCATTATAATCTGAATTTGCAAGTAAATTATCAGTCTCAATCAACCCTTCCATTAGATTATATATATCTTGGTGCTTAGCTGATATATGAATCGGAATGGGAGTCATACTGCCTCTATCGTGCTGACCAATAAAGCCCCCTTCTATTCTATAACCTGGCTGAACATATCTAAAGTCAGAGATGACTATTTCTTGCAATCGCAAAAATTCGTCATGGGATAATGGGTATTTGCCAGCTTGTCCAATTGCCTTTCCCCATCTTTGCGCCCTGTCATGCCTCGGCGACTCACCTTCGATTGTATATGATGCCTTAGAGTCCTCAAGAAGTAGGAAAGCCGCTGCCCTACTCAGTAACTCGGGATGAATTGTTTTTAAACTAGATTCAGCCCTATTATTTAAATTTTTAGATATATATTGATCTAGAATTTTAGTTTTTCTAATAAGCGGACAAAATTTAGGGCTACCTGGCAAATTATTAATGACACGTTGCCTTGTCAATCTACGTGATGGACCAGGATATTGTAGTTTTGAGTCTAAAATGTCGGTATATCTTAATTTAGTATCTTTAATATCTGGTATATTTAGCTTTTGACCTAATGTCCACTCGTATAAAAACCATATTTTTCTACTGTAAATACTGTTTGGATCTGAGAAAATAATTTCCTCAAATTGCTCTGATCTGACTTCTTTAAATAAAGAAATTAATACACTTAAGTTAACCCCTTCATGTTTTAAGGCAAATGTCAGGTGAGAAAAAAGCGTGTCTTTGGGCCGGTATCTAGGGCCATATACAACCCATTTATTTTTTGTGTAACTTTTATGCTTTTGCCCTATCGCAGATAAATTATCTGGCAAAGGTACTTCTAGTTGATATGCACTTATTAAAGCTGTATATCCTGCTAGCTTTGCGCCCTCCTCAGGTAAAATACACTCATGAAAAAAGCCCGCTACTATTGAATTATCTACGTTAAATAAGCTAACCATGAATTATATCCGCTAAACATAGTTTTTATAAATTTAGCATGCTTTATATAGATAATCAATGAAATATATCCGGAACCGAGGAACTGGCATGATGAAACTGTACGAATGCAGATTTTCATTGTAAAACACTCACATAAGCCTGCACCTGATGTTGATCGCGTTTGGTAAAATCAAACTTTTGTGCGTTTTTTTTATAATATGGGTATTTTTGCGCTAGCGTTATTATCGCATCCATAAGAGCCTGTTCAGAATGGGGGTCAAATAATACCCCTGTGTCTGGCTCTTGCACCAAGTCAATACTCGCCCCCACATATTCTGAGGCAATAATAGGCAAGTGATAATACAATGCTTCTTCTATCACCAATCCCCAAGGCTCTCTTAACGATGGTAAAATAAAAACATCACTTTGTTGGTAATAATTCGCTAACTCTGTATGGGGTACATGACCCACCATACAAACATTAGCAGACTTATTCTGTATTAGCTCTGATTTAAGCTGCCCATCCCCCACTAAAGTTAAGCTAAAATTGGGTAATTCCCTAAAGACATTTAATAATAATAATAAATTTTTCTCATGCGCCAGGCGCCCCACATAGATAAATTTCCCACTAAAACTTGTACTATTATCTTGTTTAGTTGGATAATCCGTTATCCCTACGCCCAAAGTTTTTAAAGCTTGCCCCTGGAAACCCAATTTGTTGATTAACTTCAAATGTGGCACGCCAGAGTAAAATATAATCGATATGCGTTGCAAAAAAATGGATTTAATATATTTCTTCATCCCATAATCCTGACTCTCAAAAATACTCGACTCTAGCACCAAGCAATTATTTTGCTTGGGGAAAAATAAACTTAAAACCCAATATTCTGGTAAATCCCACCCACCTAAAACCAATTTTTTAAATTTTAAAGTGCGTAATAATTTGACCACACCCAAACAACTATTTAACTTATTTCTAGCTTCAAATGCACAATGATTGAGCACTTTGAAATCAAAATTTTTCTGTTGCTGGGTAAAATCAGCCTCTCTGAGATTAGAAGATTCGCCAATAAACACCACAAAAATATTAAGCGATTGCGCCAAAACATTGTACAAATTAATTTTATAGAAACTAGGCAAATGCGTCACAAACACGGCTTGATAATTTTTTGTCATGTACTCTATATTTCTTAAATCGTGAAAAATTATGTGCCGAAGAGCATAACAGGTTTCATCTACAGTCCCTATATCGCTTTCCCCAAGAATTTTCATAACCTACTGATTTTAATTGAAATTATTAAATAAACCTTATTGGTATTTACTTACACAATTGATAGTTATCTACATAGCTGCTAAGTTTTTAAGGATAACAAATAAAAAATTAGGTGTATATATGGGTGAAAGTAAGCCCACCAAAAAGCAAGAAGCTCTAAATGCGGCCACTGAAGCAGCATCAAACCTTGGGACAGATGCAGCACCTATTGTAGGCACAATTACAGGTGGCGTTGTTGATAGTGCTGTCAAAGGCATCACCAAAACAGTCATCGATACTGGCATAGATGCTGGAGCGAAAGCCGCAGGTAAAAGCTTTGATTATGCCAAAGGCGTCGCTTTTGATACGGGTAAAAAATCAGGCATATTAAAAGCAAATCAATCTGAACCTTTAAATGCTATTGGCGATTACATAAATGGTATTGCAAAAAATATTATTGAGATGTCTCCTGAAGCACCAAGCCAAAACACCAAGCTTAAATAAACAGTTTTGTGGTAATACAAACAACTGAGTTTAGGCATAGCAACTAATATTCAACTATATGTTTTTAAAGGAGTTTACTAAATTTATCTGACGACGCCTTGAATAGTTAACAAGATAACTGCTAATGTGATATATAGTCGAACAACTAAACTATAGGTGTATATTATGGGTAAAGGTAGTCCTCCAGGTTCCTCTGAAAAAGAAGTTGATGCAGATCCTGAAAAAGAAGTTGATGCTGCCGATGCTGCACTAATGGTTGGGTCTGGCCCCCCCCCATACCTCCCTATAAAACCCAAAGATAGTGATAAGGCACCGCTAAATACAATAGCAGAGGGTTGTTTCACCGCTGCTCAAAACACCCAAAATGAAGCAATGAAAGCGGCTTACAAAGAGGCTGGAGATACTTTGGTTAATCCCAAGAGTAGTCCAGAAGATTTGAATAGAGTAGCTGGTCAACTTGGAACTTCATTGAAAGGACTGAGTAGCATGCTGGAACATGTCAACCAATTACCTGAGGGTGCAGGTAAGGCACTGGAAAACGTTGCAAATGGCGTTGAAGCGAATCCGATTACGAATATGGCCGTCTCTACAATAGCTGGTACAGTAGGCTTTGATAGCGAAGATCTCACCGGCGCGGCGGAAGGCATGGGCATAGCCGCACAAGGCGCAGCTAAAATCGCTGGCGGTGCACTGGATAAGGATGCCTCAACTAAAGAAGCATTTAGTGATTTAGCAGAGGGCGCAAAAGGGTTTTCTGGAGTTGCATCAAAAACAGCCGGAAAACTGACTGATAAGGTCGCTGGTTTTGCTGCTGATAAAATTGTTACCTATGTTACAAAAGCTGCTTGTACTGGTGTAGGCGGGGCGATTGGCGCTTGCTTTGCTGGTGTGGGTGCTGCTCCTGGCGCCGCTATTGGTGGCGTGGTTGGTGAAGTTGCATCAAATATTACAGGTGCAGCTGCTGGTGCCGTAGTAGGAAGTGTTGCTGGAGGCGTAGTTGAGCAAGGTAGCAAGATGGCCATCGATACTGGCGCAGATGTTACGGCAAATGTAGCTGGCACAGCTACTGACGCAGTCAAATCAGGCGCTATGGGTGCTGTTGAGTCTGTTGTAGGTATTGAAAATCCTCCAGCAGAGGACGGAATGCCAAGTCCTCCCCCTCCTCCGGGGGCGGCATCTCCTGAAGAAGGTAGTTTGCCCAACCCATTGGATATTATAAGTGGTGGTTCTCCAGGAGAAGAAGGTGGGATGCCTGACCCTATCAAAATGGTTACAGATACTCTAGGCGGCGTCATGGGCGCTGGTGACGGCGAAGGTGGAATGCCCGACCCTATCAAAATGGTTACAGATACTCTAGGCGGCGTCATGGGCGCTGATGGCGGCGAAGGCGGAATGCCCGATCCAATAGGTATGGTCACTGAAGCTGTGGGCGGTATATTTGGTGCCGAACAGTCAGAAAATAATGCGCCTGATAACGCAGCAGGTGCGGATCCCATAAGCATGGTTACAGATGTTATATCAAACCTTACCGGTGGTGGTAAAGAAGGGGGTTCCCCCCTGGATATGGTTAGCGGACTAATTGGTGGTATTGCAGAAAAAATTACTAGTATCGCACCCGATATAACCGAAGTTGCTAAACTTAAATAATTAGGAGTTATGAGATGAGTAACAAAGGCCCAGGCTCACAAGATGAAGTAGATGCGGCATTGAGTGTCAATAATGCACAGCATGTAGGCGAAGCTGCGCCTGATTTTGAGGACAGTAAAAAACGTGATCCAGGCGTTACCATTGGCAATAAAATAGAAAATTTCGCGAGTTCTTTGAAAGGACAGGCGAAAGATGCCGCCAAAGAAACAGCTGACATTTTAAAGGACCCTGATAGCACTCCTGCACAAAGAACCGAAGCATTACAAGATTTCGTTATGGGTTACGAATCATTAGGTAACATGATGGACGTAGCAAGTGATGTCTATAGTCGGGATGAATTAAAAGATGCATCCACTTTGGCTAAGGCTTTGGTCGTGACTCTTGAATCAACCGGGCATAAAGTTTCACCTGAACAGGCATTGCAGCAAAGCCAAGCCCTAGATGATGCGACCAAGCAATTAGTTCAAGGTATACGCCAAGGTGGAACAAATGTCATAGAAAAAACCAAATCTGAAGGTAAAAGTGCAGGTTTAGGTGCCGCGGTCGAAGGTGTGATTAGCACAATGGGAAAATTCTCTGAAAAAATTGGTGATGTCACCGGCCCCATATTAGGAACATTTGTAAAACCACTTGCTGAAGCCGCATTTGAGAAGGCAGCACCTATGGTTGGTCAAGTTGTTGGAAACGTCGCTGGTACTGTCGCAGGAAGCCTTGTTGATGCAGTAACAAAAGGATCAGGTAGCGGAACTGAGTTTGGAAAAGCCGGTGGTGAAATGGGTAAAGGAGCCGGTCAGGTAATAGGTGATTTATTTAAGCCTTTGGTGGGTGAGCTCGCAGGAGAACTAACACAATCCGTGACGAAAATGACACATGATGGAGTCGGTTCAGTTCTAGAAAGCGCCAGCACAGTCGCAGGCAGCACGACTCAAAAATGGAGTGAAAAAGTTGGTGAGACAGCAAGCTCTGCAATGTCTGAGTTCAAAGGAAAGCTCCCTGCCCAAGAGGAAACATCAGCCAATAAACTTAAATAAAATCTAAGTCTATCGCCAAGCATTAAGAGTTAATAATAGGCTTTTTAGTCACAAACAAAGGATAAGCACCGATGCGTCCCATTACTTTGGGGCTTTTTTCTTCTATCCAATATATCAATCTCAACAGCATACGACCGGCTAAAAATTTATGTATATAGATTTTCAAAAATGGTACATTGACGCTGCGCCAAACATATAATTTGGTATTGTATTTGCTTTTGAGTTGCTGACCAAACCATTGATAAGAATTGGCATAAAAATATAGTGGCGGTTTGTTTTTGTTAAATATATTCAGTGATTTTTTGATTAATTTAAACGGCATTAAAAAAGCCTTCATCAATGATGAGTGCTTGCCCCAGCTATAAACAATCACTGACTGCCCCCCTGGTTTGAGCACCCGATATAACTCATCAAACGCGAAAGGCTGCTGTGACTGGGGCACATGATAAATTGTATGTAACGACAAAACAGTATCAATTTGATCGCTTTGTAGTGGTAAATTCGTAATATCGCATAATATATAAATGCCTTTATCGCCCAATTTTTCTTTGGCACTGAGTAAACCGGTTAAAGACATATCTGCGCAAATTCTGTATTGGTAATCCCTAGAGTAATTTAAATAAACAGGATATTGAATTGGCCCAGACGCGGCATCTAATAAGTATTTGCCTTTGGGTGCAATGTGTTTATGTAATCTTAAATGGCATTGATTGATATATTCTTCAGAGACAGGACGCAGATCTTCTGAATCGGTTGCATCTTTAAATTGCGTATCTTCTTGTGGGTTTTCTTTTTGCCAGCCGATTTGGTCATAGAATGATTTGATTTCTTGTTTGATTTCTTCGTTTAGTGGATCACTTTGTATTTTATATTGCGTACAATCTTGCACCATTGCAAAGTCCGTAAGCAAACATAGGATGTCTTGTTGTACAGGGTAATAAATATCTTCATCATCTACTTTTAAAACAGCTTCATAAAGAGTACTAACCAAATTACCATCGCCAAAATAATATTTATTTTGTTTGATCAGCTGGTTAAATTGCACAACCTCAGTTTCACTTAAACGCTGCAAGTGCTTCCCTGTAATCGGGCATTTTAGTAGTTCTCTTACTTCAGTTGTGTCCATCATTATCAATCCAATATCCTAATTTTTCTCAAAGCATAGTTTAACAAATTTTGGCTCTTTGCTCTTATAGTATAAACAACTAAATATTAATGGCTCCTCGCACTCCTAGGTGAGCAATAGGTGTGTATGCCCCCTTTAATTTGACTTAAGTGGACGTTTACACTATATTTATATAGTATAACTGTACACTTAATGCGATTAATATGAAAAATTTAGAGGCTCTTCAAATTATTAGAGATTTTGACAAACAAAATAGATTTGTTTTCAATAGACGCGATCTGTCTAAATTATTTCTTCATGACAAACCAAGAACATTAGACCAAAGCCTTAATAGGTTAGTTAAATCAGGCTTGCTTGTTCGTGCCAGCAGGGGGGTTTATGTTAATGCTAATTCACAAAATAAAGACGGTTACACCATTGAGCATATCGCAAAAATTCTGCGACGAGGTGAATATAATTATGTTAGCTTAGAATCAGCATTATCTGAATATGGTCTTATTTCTCAAATTCCCATTGATCGCTTAACGGTTATGACAACAGGTAGAAAAGGTATTTATAAAACACCATATGGCATCATTGAATTTACCCACACTAAAAGATCAATAGAAAACATTCTCAATTCTATTTATAGCATGGAAGGAAGACCCCTAAGAGTCGCGACAAAGCAAGCCGCTATTCGAGATTTAAAACGAGTCGGTAGGAATATGCATTTATTAAATGAGGATGTTGAAGAATAATGGCAAAGAGCCTAAAGAGCTAGCATCACTACCTAATTATAAAGATATTAAAGTTGATAAGTGGCAAGTGCGTATTATCACATCCCCAGAAAGAAAAGATTTGCCCAAACAAAAAATCAAACTAGAGATTGCCAATATACCAGCCTACTCCCGTACACCACAGTCGCTAAAACACAACTACGATTTTCTCCCAGATGGCTATGAAGATATGCTTATTATGACGGAAAGCCTTGATGAGATTATGGCAGACAAGCTGGTTGCTTTAGTGAGTTGTCAGAAATATATCCGCTACCGCGATATTTGGGACTTACGCTGGCTAAAACAACATGGGGCAATTATTCATAAAGATTATGTCCTCTCTAAAATTCAAGATTATAAAGTAGAAAATTATCAAAATAAATTAGTTGATATGATTGCTCGCTTAGACGAAATTGTTTCGAGTAAAGCCTTTATAGATGAGATGTCACGCTTTATTCCAATGAATGTTCAAGAAAGAACCTTAAAAAGACCTAAATTTCTTGATTTTTTGGCCAATGAAAACAAAATGCTTTTCAAAGCATTAGAAAAAATGATTTAGGTCGATTTTAGACTAGTCTTTAGGTCGCTAAGTGTTTAAAATTGCTCATTGCTTGTATTACTGTTCATGGGTGAACTTTGACCACGATTTTAGGAATTTCTGCATTTTACCACGATAGCGCAGCTGCCTTACTAAAGGATGGGCATATTGTTGCCGCAGCACAAGAAGAGCGCTTTACTCGAACCAAACACGATCCAGACTTCCCTGAGCAAGCCATAAAATTTTGTCTCAAACAAGCTAATATAAGCATAACTGATGTTGATTATGTGGCTTTTTACGATAAGCCTCTTTTAAAGTTTGAACGATTGCTTGAAACATATCTGGCTTATGCACCTCGTGGTTTTAAATCTTTTATACAGGCCATGCCTGTTTGGTTAAAAGAAAAGCTTTTATTAAAAGCCACCCTGAAGAAATCACTTGCTAAGCTAGCAAACTGCAAAGAATCTGATTTACCCCAATTGCTATTTACCCAGCATCATCAATCTCATGCGGCATCTGCCTTTTTTGCCAGTCCTTTTAAAGACGCTGCGGTTTTATGTATTGATGGTGTAGGCGAATGGGCCACTACATCTTGTTGGCTAGGCAGTGGTAATTCATTAAAACCAATTTGGGAGATTCAGTTTCCACACTCTTTGGGGCTGCTTTATTCTGCTTTTACTTATTATACTGGCTTCAAAGTCAATTCGGGTGAATATAAATTAATGGGACTCGCCCCTTATGGTGAACCCAAATATGTTGATTTAATTTATAAACACTTAATTGACGTAAAAGAAGATGGCTCATTCAGATTGAATATGGACTACTTTAATTATGCCGTGGGCCTCACCATGACAAATAATAAGTTTCATAAGCTATTTGGTGGTCCACCACGTGAGGCGGAAGCAGAAATCACACAAGATATGATGGACATTGCCCGCTCGATTCAAGTCGTAACAGAAGAAATCCTTATCAAAATCGCTAAAAATATTAAAAGCGACTTAAAAATTAATAATCTATGCTTGGCAGGTGGCGTGGCGCTTAACTGTGTCGCAAATGGCAAAATATACCAAGAGAAAATATTTGACAATATCTGGATACAACCTGCCGCAGGTGATGCCGGTGGTGCACTAGGTGCCGCTCTAAGCACTTGGTACGAATATTTAGATAAGCCACGCAATGTACAAGCATCCAATGACGTAGATAATATGCGTGGTAGCTTTTTAGGTCCTAAATTTAGCACCACAGATATCACTGATGCTTTAAACAAAGTAAATGCAACTTATAAAATCTTGAATGATGATAGTTTACTGCCTCAAGTTGCTAAGCTATTGGCAGAAGACAATGTCGTTGGCTGGTTTCAGTCTCACATGGAATTTGGACCTCGTGCGTTAGGGGCTCGTTCTATATTGGGAAATCCTCAAAGCACTAAAATGCAATCGACTATGAACCTCAAAATAAAATATCGAGAGTCATTTAGGCCATTTGCCCCTGTGATCAAAGAAGACAAGGTTTCTGAATGGTTCGATTTTAACGATTCCAGCCCTTATATGCTCATGGTAGCCAATATTTTAGACAAACATAAAAAATCTATGACACCAGAGCAAGAACAGCTATTTGGGATCGAGAAGCTGAATATCCCGCGCTCAACTATACCGGCGATTACACATGTGGATTATTCTGCCAGACTTCAAAGTGTCTCTCCCGATACAAACCCTCGATATTACCAATTATTAGATCATTTTGAGTCGATTACTCAGTGCCCCATTTTGATCAATACCTCTTTTAATGTCAGAGGTGAACCAATTGTTTGTACGCCATTAGATGCTTATCGTTGTTTTATGCGTACTGAAATGGACTATTTGGTTCTGGAGAATGTGATTTTAGCAAAACAAGACCAACCCGTATGGGAAGAGTCTCATAATTGGCGCGAAGAATTCGTTTTAGATTAAAGTAAATATAAAGGCGATATTATATGCAAGCACAAGCAACCGATACAAAACAACTCAGAAATTTTGGTTTTATATTAGCCTCTGGCATTATGATGCTGTTTGGTATTTTATTTCCACTATTGAAACACAAACCTGCGCCCCTTTGGCCGTGGGCTATTGCGATTGCTTTATTTTTAATCGCTTTTGCTTTGCCCAAAACTTTAAAATTGATCTATAACCCATGGATGAAGCTGGGTAATATTTTGGGTTGGATCAATACGCGCATTATCCTTGGGTTTATTTTCTTTTTCGTGATGACACCTATCGGTCTTATATTAAAATTCGTGAAACACGATCCACTCAACCGAACTCTAGATAAAAATATTCCAACTTATAAAATAAAAAGTGACCACCAAAAAATTCAGCATATGGAGCGCCCTTACTAATGTTAGATTTATTCGTTGACCTATGGCAATTTATGCTAAGAAGAAAAAAATTCTGGTTAGCCCCTATTATGGGGTTACTAGTATTACTGGGCGCCCTAGTTGTCTTTACGCAAGGCTCTGCTGTTGCGCCATTTATCTATACTTTGTTTTAACTGTAAAAGTATTTAATTAAGGTGAAGATGCATAGTAGTATATTCGAACAATATCCTAAACTGACACTGTTTCTCGTTGTCCTTGTGTTGAGCCTAGCAACTATCTTCACACTGGAAAAAGCAGCCAGCTTATTTGGCCTAGGGAGGTTAGTGGTCTATGAGTCTAATCCTGTTTATGGATATAGACCCATCCCGAACCAAGATGCCAGTCGTCATAAAAATTTACCGCTGCATATTAATAATTTGGGGTTAAGAGCAGACAAAGATTGGGATATTAATCAAACTAAAAATAAAATACTCTTTTTAGGTGATTCTGTCACTTATGGTGGCAGCTATATTGCTAATTCAGAACTATTCTCTACTGTCGCCGTTAAAAATACACCATGGGAAAGCGGCAATGCCGGAGTTAATGCCTGGGGTGTATTAAACGTGCATGCTTTAGTGAAAGAGATGAACTTTCTGCCAGCCGATGTTTATATTAGCGTATTTCCTGAAGGAGATTTTTACAGAGGTATGATGCGTCTGGGTGGCCAGCCCTTTTGGACCAGTCGACCTAAATATGCGCTCGAAGAACTGTGGCAATATTTCATATATCAAATACATCTCAAAAAAATATCTGTACAAACGCAAACTCCACAATCAAAACTAGCCAAAGAGCGTGTTGTTGATATCGCAGCGACTGCAATCAAAGATTTAAATCACTATCTTGATATCAAAAATAAAAAATATCTGCTTTATATTTCGCCTTCTCGCAGTCAAATGCTCGGTAAAACACATATTGATACAGAGATTAAACAAATATTGGCGAAACATAATATCGAAGTGATCTATATTAAAGATAAACTAGATAATCTTAATATTAAAGATATAGACGCCCTGTTCCATGATGAAATCCACCTAACCAAAGAAGGACATCAGGTTTGGGGGGAGATTATTGCGGGTGACATCAAACAACTCACATCAAGTTAAATAACGTAATATGAAAATTCAACTTCGACATGTTTCTATAGAAGATCAGAAATTAATATTTGATTGGCGTAACAATCCTAAAACACGTCAATTTTCTATTGACCCAGCTGAATTAGACTGGAAAAATCACTGTACCTGGATTCAAACTGTTATTGAAAACCCCAACCAACAACTGCTCATTGCCGAAAAAACTAAAACACCTATCGGCGTTTTGCGGTTTGATTTGAATTCCAGCATGGCAGAAATTTCTATTTTTCTAGATCCACAAAAAATACATCAGGGTCTAGGTACAAGCTTAATTCAAATGGGTTGCGATTGGTTAAAAACGCATCATCCCAAAATCACATGTGTCACCGCACAAATTTTAGCCAACAATATTGCATCAGAAAAAGCTTTTATAAAATGTGGTTTTAAAGAAAAAATAAAAATTTTCGAAATCTCTTTATGATGACTCAGCAGTTTTGAGCTTATACTGCAATAATATATTTATCACCACAATACTAATGCTTAAAGCCATTAGCATCCATACACGCTGCTTAATACCCCAGGTAAAGTAAACAGCAGAAGAATAAATTAGCATCATACCCACTATATATTTATGTTGAAAATCTTTACGCCAAACTAAAGCAACAGCAATATATAGCAACCAAAATCCTTGTAGTGCTAATCTAGCAAAATTGTTACCTGTTAGGTGATATGCTAAAAATGGCTGCCCTACTGTAATACATATATACAATGTAATATGCCAATACTGCCAGGCAAGCTTAGCTAAAGGTTTAAAATATATAATTAAAAATGGCAAAATGGGGACAAATAACTCAAATATTTTGGAATCGACTACAATCCAAGTTAAATGTTTTAACGTAAAATAATGTTCTGGTCGTGACAAAACATCTACAAAAGTACTCGTAGCTTGGTAATACATCTGAGAAACGCTATACAAACTAATCACTATGGCTAAAGCTAATATATTCTGCCATGTGAACTTGCCTTTAGAGCAATATAGCAAACTCAAAACACCCAAAACAAATACGTTTTGCCGCACAAAAATACTGACTATACTCAAGAAAAATACCCAAAACGTTCGCTCTTGCAAAGAAAATATAACCAATAGCAACGATAATGGATAAACCAGCATATCGCACGATTGATATATTAACTGTAAAGAAATTCTCATTGCCTCATGTGGGGCTAAAGCCAACAAACTGAAACTCAAACATAAAATAGGCTTTAGATTTTTTTGAGAAGAGAAGAAGTAATACAGTAAACATCCAAGTAAAACATACGTTATACCAGATAAGATATGAAATCCTAGGGCGATAGAAGCCCCCAAATGCGTTATGCCCCATACCAATATAGAAGGCAAAACTCTCATGGCATGGTGCCCTAAAACCTCAGGGTTATACCCCCAGTGATTGACCATCGCAATATAAGCATTACAATCAAAGTCAATTGGGCACTCTATAACTCTGGAAGTGAGTACCCTCAGTGTAGTCAAGAAAACAATCAGACCATAGTGGTACGGATTGGGTCTGAGAGAGTAATGTCGAGTGATATTTTTTACTTTATTTAATAGCAATAGCATGTAAATTCAATCCACATTGGAAATACTTCACTTGTACCTTTTTAAAACCAGCCTCTAAAAAATATTGACTCAATAGCTTTTTTGAAAAATACATTTTATGGTCATCAATTTCAGCTCGATCGATTAACTTAAGCTTATAGGCGATAAATTCTAATACCGGTTTTGCCGCTGTTGAGGGCGTTGTGAGTACACATACGCCATCTTTTTTGAGCACCCGATAGATTTCTTTGAGATTAAGTAAAGGCTCATTTAAATGCTCTAAATTAGCCAATGATGTTACCAGGTTAGTAGAATTACTTGTGACAGGCAATGGCTTATTTAAATCTGAAGCAATAATATTATCACCGGCTATTATATCTATGCCTTGGGTTACTATCCCCTTTTGATTTAAAATCCTAACCAAATTCCCGGAGCCACAGCCCAAGTCCAACGCCGATTGAAAAGCTATGCTCGACTGCTTAATAGATTGAAAAACCCGACTATAACGATAATGAGATAAAAATTTATCAAACCATTTGGTTGGGGTGAAAAATTCATTGCGCATTAGATATCATTCCTGGTAGCTAATATATTATTATCCATAATTGGATCGATTGTGTATTGTAACGCTTCTAGTAAAGCAATAATTTTATCTGAGTACTCTGAAAACGTTTCAAATAATATTGCTCTTACATTATATTCTGTTAAAAGCTTTTTTGCGCCCTCCAAAACCAAGTGCTCTGCACCCTCTACATCTAATTTCAAGATAAAATTATTTTGTTTTGAAAAATTATTATTTTGAATAAACGCATCTAAACTAATGGATTCCACATGAATTGTGTTTTCAGTATCTTCTGAAATTGCATTAATAGGACTGCCATCTGAAAAATCGGTAAAAGATAATTGGCCTACCTTGTCTGCAACTGCTTTTTGCTCTATATGTTCAATCGGCAACTGATTTAGTAAAAAATTCATTTTAAGCAATTGGACGGTACGTGGATGCGCTTCAAAAGCGTACACTTTTGATACTTTATCTATCAAACAAAGACTATATAAACCAATATTCGCCCCAATATCTAAAAATATTGTATCCTCATCAGACAAAGCTCTTAACTTTGTAATAGCCGCCTCATCTGGTATTTTAGTGTAAACCAAACATGAGGAGCTGGGGGTATTAGGGTACAAGAAAATTTGTTTGCCATTGAATAATTTTTTACTTTTTATACGATTGAACAGTCTTTTCTCAACTTGCCAATATAATGCCTGACACAATCGCAGTGGTACTTGCCAAAATGTATTATTCTGCCAGATATATTTTATAATGTTACAACTGTCTTTGAGCATTTAATAATCCATTTTTAAAATTTGTTTAGCAAAATATTTGGCTCTATTGAATTGATGTATACTCGCTAGTAATATTTTACTGGCCACCTGATATTTGTTTTTCAACCGATGATATTCTGCTAACACCAATAATATTTTGTTCGTTCCAATGCCTCCGGCCTGCCAATTAGCTACAATGACTTCTATTACATCTGTTTTGGGAAAATCATGGTATGCACGCAATAAAATATCATAGTCCATTGCATATTTTGCATCGCAGTCAAACTCTCCCCAGCGTTGAAAAAAACGTTTATGGGTAAATAACCCTTGGTGAGGCAATGTTAATTTGGTCAATAATGATCGCTTCTTAAAAAATAACGGGATTTTTTTGGGTGCTATCCAAATTAGCTTATTCTCTTCCGTTGTACGTGCTACTTGACCACAGACTAGCTCACTATCGGGTGATGCTTGCTCAAATAGTTTTTGCAGGCAATGAGATGTATATAACGTATCACCCGCACCTTGGAAGTTGATATATGTACCTGTCGCTAATTTTAACCCCTTATTAAAAGCATCACTAATACCATTGTCTGGCTCACTGATCGTATGGGTTATAATATCCCTATTTTCTGATATTAATTTTAATGTGCCGTCTGTAGAGCCACCATCTACCACAATAAATTCCAGCTCTGGGTAAACTTGTGTTTTGATGCTCAAAATGGTCTCTTTTAGACCAGAGGCATTGTTTTTAACAGCGGTGATAATAGATATTTTGGGTAAAAACATATATGAATTTATTTAATCGTTAAATTATAGGTTTATATTGAGAATGATACTACAAACCAATGGCTAAAATCATATTAGTCAGAAAACTCTAATTTTATTTGATCTCATCCTATGGTATTGTGTTAAAAATTTAATTTCTTCTTTTTGGTTTTTAATATGAAAAAATTAGCCTTCTTTTTAATGCCTTTTTTGCTTACATGCTCATTAATAACCGGCTGTGGATCTGTTTATCAAACAAGCTATGAGTTTAAACCCCCAACAACTGAAGGTGGTCGTGATTGTGCCAATCGTTGCTTAAATAAAAATCAAGGGTGCTTCCATCACTGCCAAAATATTACCGCACAGTGCGAATCCCGAAAAGAGATTTCTAACTTAGCTGAGGTACTTGTTGATACCTGGAAAAAATCTTCCCTTTCAACTAATATGCCTAGTGACCAACGAACGACTCGTTACCGTAGCAGCCAAGCGGATTGTAAAAAAGATGAACAACAATGCATGGCTCGCTGTGATAGCATCCATAGACTGTGTCACGAAAACTGTGGTGGCATTGTTATTAGAGAAGTCACCTGTATTAAAAACTGCGACAAAACATGATAAAAATCATTTCAAACATTATCAGAGATCCCCAGCTCTACCAATACATTATCGTAGGCGGGCTATCGGCTTGTGTGGACATTACTTTATTTCTAATATTGAATAAATTTTTGCCCTACCATTTCATTGTGGCTGCTACCATTAGCTTTGTTTTTGCGACACTGTTTAATTATGTACTTTGTAATCATTTTTTATTCAAGCAGCAACACAAGCATTCCAGTCAAAGAAAAATAGTGTTGGTCTACTTGGTCAGTAGCGTAGGGCTACTGATTCATCATAGTGTTTTGTTTACGGCTGTAGAATATTTTATTTTGCCAATGATTCTTGCAAAACTTATTGCGATGGGCAGTGCTTTCGGCTGGAATTTCTTGTCTCGAAAGCACTTGGTTTTTGCCACAAGCCATTAAACTGTATTGAGTTCTAGCTTTTCAGCGCCCTGCTTTTCTATACTAGGTGTAGGATAGGTGGTTTTTACCGACAATCCACGCCCCATACCAAAGTATTGAATTCCCATATTCCGCATCATATCAGGATCATAAATATTACGCCCATCAAAAATAACATTGTCTTTTAAGCTAGATTGAATCGCCACAAAATCAGGGCTTCTAAAAACACGCCACTGAGTCAAAATCACCAAAGCATCCACATCTTTTAATGCCTCTTCTGGCGATTCTGCATAATGCATATTGGGACTTTCTGGGAATATTTTTTTAGCCTCTTGTATTGCCTCTGGATCATACGCTTTCACCGTTGCGCCTGCATCTAGTAATGAACGAATTAAATTAATACTGGGTGCATCACGCATATCATCTGTTTCTGGTTTAAACGATAAACCCCAGATCGCAAATTTTTTATTTTTAAGATTTGATTGGTAAAAACAACTTATTTTGGAAAACAATTTTTGCTTCTGCTTTGTATTAACCACTTCAACGGAGCGAATGATATCGCTGTCAGCCTCATATTGCTCTGCTGTATGAATCAACGCTTGTACGTCTTTTCCAAAACAGGAACCACCATACCCACAACCTGGGTAAGTAAATTGATGCCCTATACGATGATCTGCGCCCATCGCATTACGAACTTTTTCAACATCAGCCCCTACACATTCTGCCAGATTAGCGATTTCATTCATAAAGCTCACTTTTGTTGCCAACATAGCATTAGATGCATATTTGGTTAACTCCGCAGAACGCGTATCCATCACCATAAAGCGATCGTGATTTCGATTAAATGGCGCATATAGCTCTCGTAATACACTCTCAGCACGCGAATTCTCTACGCCTAAAACGATACGATCTGGTTTGCGAAAGTCTTCTAGCGCAGCGCCTTCTTTCAAAAATTCTGGATTGGAAACCACATCAAATTCAATACAAGCCTCTCGTGACTTTAATCCAAGCTGAACAATTTCTCTTAGCTGATCGGCTGTGCCGATAGGTACCGTAGATTTATCGATGATAATGGTATATTTATTCATATGTAAAGCAATCGTATTAGCAACATCAAACACAAATTGTAAGTTTGCTTTCCCATTTTTTTGAGGTGGCGTGCCCACTGCAATAAACTGGCACTCGCCATGTTGCACCGCCAATTTCGCATCTGTTGTAAAATGAATACGTTTGTTATTTAAATTCCAAACCAATAATTCTTCTAATCCAGGCTCATAAATAGGTGATAAGCCTTTATTAAGCATATCAATTTTATTTTTATCGATATCCATACATAAAACATCATTGCCTACTTCTGCTAAACACACCGCGGCAACCAATCCCACATATCCCGAACCAAAAACTGTTATCTTCATCCTGAAACCTAAAATATAAATATTACTGACTATATGCACTGCAAGATATCTGGTTCAATTAGTTTTGTCAAAAACATATAACAACCCGAAACAGGCGGCACTCTTATTCATATGGTAAAATCCCAGATCTATTCTATTTGTAAATATTAAGTTGTAAAGATTATGAAAAGTAAAAAAATATTAGTGACGGGTGGTGCAGGGTTTTTGGGTTCTAACTTATGCAGAGAACTGCTTGCTCAAGATCATACTGTTTTTTGCCTAGATAATTTTTATACAGGTCGGCAGCAAAACCTACAAGAATTAATTAATAATTCTAACTTTAGTGTGATTGAAAAAGATGTGTGCGACTCTTTTTCAGTTGATGTAGATGCTATTTATCATTTAGCTTGCCCAGCAAGTCCTGTGCATTACCAAAGAGATCCTATCAAAACCAATAAGACCAGTGTATTAGGTATTATTAATGCATTGGAGTTAGCTAAAAATTTAAATGTGCCTATTTTGTATACATCTACTAGTGAAGTATATGGCGATCCATTAGAACACCCACAAAAAGAAACATATTGGGGTAATGTCAACTCTATTGGCATCCGTGCTTGTTATGATGAAGGCAAACGTTGTGCTGAAGCATTCTGTATGGATTACTATCGCCAACATCAAGTTGATATTCGAATTGCCAGGATTTTTAATACTTATGGCCCCAATATGTGCCCAAATGATGGGCGTATTATCAGCAACTTTATTATGCAAGCTTTACAAAACCAAGATATTACGCTTTATGGTGATGGCCAACAAACTCGTTCATTTTGTTTTGTAGATGACACACTATCTGGATTACAAAATTTGATGAATGCTGATAACACTAAAGAAATACACCAGCCCATTAACATTGGAAATCCAGTTGAATTTACAGTCAAAGACATTGCTGAGAAAATCATCCAAATGACCCATAGTGATTCTAAGTTAACTCATTTACCACTACCTAAAGATGATCCAAAACAACGCAAACCTGATATTAGCAGAGCAAAAACAATCATTCACTGGGAGCCTAAAGTAACACTGGCAGCAGGCTTGGAAAAAGCTATTACTTATTTTGAGCAATGCGTAAAAACTCAAGAAACCAAGAGTACCATTCCCGCATAAATTTTAAAAATAAAAAATATCAATAGGCATAGACATGAGTTACACATTATCCGTTATTATTCCTTGTTATAACGAAAAAGAAACCGTCGCAGCATTACTAGATGCTGTGCACGCAGCACCGATAGATGGCCAACTCGAAATTATTGTTGTGAATGATGGTTCCAGTGATGGTGTCGACAAATTACTAGATGGTGAGTTGCGAGATAAAATCGATATACTCATTCACCATCCATGTAACTTAGGCAAAGGCGCCGCATTGCACACGGGTATCAAACAGGCAACAGGCGATTATGTCATCATTCAAGATTCCGATTTAGAATACAGCCCACAAGAATACCCAAAATTACTTAACCCTCTCATAAAAAACCAAGCCGATGTGGTCTATGGTACTCGTTTTGGTGGTGGAAATTCACATAGAGTACTTTATTTTTGGCACTCTCTGGGCAATCGATTCCTCACCCTGCTCAGCAACATGTTTACCAATTTAAATTTAACCGACATGGAAACATGCTACAAAGTCTTTAAAAGAGAAATTATTCAAAGTCTGCCACTGACAGAAAAACGTTTTGGCTTTGAACCTGAAGTCACAGCCTTGATTGCTAGGATCCCGAAAATACGTATATTTGAAATTGGTATCTCTTATTTTGGTCGCACTTACGAAGAAGGCAAAAAAATAGGTTACAAAGATGGCTTTAGAGCGATTTATTGTATCTTGAAATTTGGGTTTTTCTTACGCATCTTTAAAAGACAACGTTTAGAATTTGATATGCCAAGCTTAAATCAATCAACATCGCAAAGAAAACAAACATCTTAAACTGAACATTTAAAAAACTATGGATTTAACACTTTTTCAACATGCGCTTATCGGTGGGATGTTAATCGGCATCTCAGCCTCTGCTATGCTGCTAATCCATGGCAAAATTTTAGGCATCAGCGGTATTGTCTCTAGCGCATTAACAAAAATAAAAGTAGAACATATTTTACGATATTTTTTCATTCTAGGATTATTATCTGGCGGTATACTGGTGAAATTTTTCAATCCATCCTATTTTGATTATGATATCTCACTCTCTTGGATTGATGTCATACTGGGTGGTTTATTGGTTGGCATAGGAACAGTGCTTGGAAATGGTTGCACCAGTGGGCATGGTATTTGTGGATTATCGCGGTTCTCGATACGCTCTCTTGTCGCGACCTGTTTGTTTATGAGTATTGCCATTGTGACCGTAACGATTAAAAGGCATCTACTGTAATGAAAAGCATCGCTACTTTAGCGTCTAGTTTTTTAATAGGATTGCTTTTTTCCATAGGCTTATCTATTTCGGGTATGGTCAATCCCAATATTGTTTTAGGATTTTTGGATGTTTTTGGCAATTGGGACGCAAGGTTGATATTCGTAATGGGTGGTGCTCTACTCGTTAGCGTGCCCTCGTTTATATTTATTTATAAAAAGAGAAAACAGTCCATATTGGGCTGCGAAATACCAAGCGCCCCGTCATCAAAAATAGATCAATCTTTAATCATTGGCTCATCTGTTTTCGGACTAGGTTGGGGCATAACCGGCATTTGTCCAGGCCCTGGTATTGCCAATATTTTCCTACTTAATGATAAAGTCATAGTGTTTATATTGTGCATGTTGGTTGGTATGCTGATCTCAAAATATTTAATCATTGGTAAGAATAACATCTCTAATTGACTATTCTGTATTCCACTACAGAATAATCAAGATTCTACATCCGTGTATTTACATCCTAAAACGCTTGCCAAGTAGCCATTTGCGTTCTATCCTCGTACTATATGATTCAAAAACAAGTACAAAGTAATGCTTAAAAATATTGGTTTAAACGATAAAGCCATTAGAGTTATTGTTGCAGTGGCAATATGCTCTGCTTTTGCCTTGAAAATCATATTTGGCCTGTTGGGTATTATATTACTAGTCGCTGCTGTAATCTTGTTTGTAACGGCGTTATTTAACTTTTGTCCCCTGTATAAAATTTTGGGGCTGTCTACCTGCAAAAAATAATCGCTTCTGATGACTCAAAATCAAAAAACAAATGCCCAAGCACATAAACAAATAAAAGATAACTGACTGAAAATAAAAACGAACCGGAAGCTTATTATTTTGTGCCTGCCATTGATTCCATTTTGCTTTTAATGTGGTTGGCAGCTTGGAGTCTATTTGTTTACTGTCTATTGACGACAATACCCCAACCCCCATCATGCCAGGAAATCGAGTGACCACCAGTTTTAACCAGTCTGTTGGTGAAACAATAGATTTTAAAACTTGTTTTTCATAACCCATAGCATTACCCCCCTCTACAGCAAAAACAGAGTATCCCTCATCCTGATATTGCAACGTGGGATTAATGGCATAGAAAGTGCTAGAAAAGAACCCCATAATAGACATCACAATGACAATGTTTTTGCTCCACTTTGCTGCATGTCCATGAATGCTCCCCTGACATAGGCTATACCCAATTAAAGCCACTGGAAACCAACAAAATAAAAACCTAAACCCATACGCTGAACCATTAGACTGCCAAAATAATACAATAGCAGCGGGCAAACCTAAATAAACAAACAATAATACAAACAAAGATGTCATCTGCATTTTGCTTGCTTGTTGTTTCACCAAATATAATACAAGCATAGCCAAACCTAAAACCAAAATAGGCGAAGCAAAGATCAAACCAAATTCTGTTGTAAACATAATATTAAATAACTGTGGCATATGAGAAATCAAAAATCCTATCGCAGAAAGAACCTCTGCCATTGATTTCATAGGAGGAATAAGACCGATATCTCCACCATACATTGTAAAAGACGATGGGAAAATTTGCCCATATAAATTTAAGTTAATTAACGCAACAAAACTATATATAAAAACAAACCACGTTAAAATCTTAACGCTTTGCCCCATTAACTGATATTTATAATCAATGAGTTTTATATTTTTGTGCATGCTAACTAATATCGCAAAAATAGGCAGCAATACAAATACATTAATATTGGCGGGTCTCACTAACAGCGTTAACACCAGGCTAATCGCAATGCCAAATGAAACAAATAATGATACAGCTTGCTTGGAGAATATTTTGTCTAATAAATATACGCTAGAATAAGAGCATAGACTCAAACCAAAAAACTCATAACTATGCCCCATCACGGGTCTGAAAAATACATAGTATAAAACGCCAAAGCTAGAGCACAACAAAACCAACAGCAGGTTACTAATATTTAGTGATAATATGTTGAGACATTTTTTATATAAATAAACACCCAATATAAAATAAACACCCGATGCAAACACAAATCCAAATTTTGCCCATGAATATTGATACAAAACTGCATTTTCAATCACGTCATGATGAAATATATAATCTAAGATTGAAAATAAAGCCACAAATGGCGCCGCCAGTAGCCCTGGCCCAAAAGGATGAGCCGCACTATTCCCATTAATCGTTAACCACTCGGCAATATTGTTATCATATCGAAAGTTAAAATCTAAACCCAGTGTAAAAGCATGCGACAAATAAGACGCATCATCTGCCCCAAAAGGATACAAAACCAAAGCATGATAAGGGCTAAAAGCAATAGCGACTAAAAAAAAGACCAAACCCACTATTAATTTGCGCTGATGCCTTACCATGTTTTCACTGAACATTTTCTAGAATACTCTCTAATTTTGATTTAAAATGGGGATAATGCCAACCAGTATGCTTTAGCCTTCCCTTCCTTTTTAGCTCATCACACAATTGATCATCCGTCCAGAGCCTAATCATTATAGATTCTATTTCATCTATGCCATTAGGATTAAAATACAATGCAGCGTCTTGATATAACTCAGGCATTGCATAAATATTCGAAACTGCCACAGGGCATCCTAAGGCAAAAGCCTCTAATGGCGGTATATTGGTAGGACCAAAGAATGTCGGCATAATCAACGCTCTGGCATTTTGGTACAATTCAGCCATATCTTCATCTGGTACCAAACCCAAAATATTGACATTATTTTTTAATTTTAATTTGTCTATAATTGCTAAGACTTCATCATAACCATTTTTAGAACTCCCAACTAATACCAATTGCATGTCTGGATATTGTTGTATGGCTTTATGTAATGCTTTTAATAATCTTATATGATTTTTGTGTTGCCAAAATTGTGCGGGATAGAAAAAATACTGATTGGGTAAGCTGTACTTTTGTTTGATATTATTGCTTTTTCTTTCTTCCACATTGGTTATAAATGGCAATGCATGGCACTTGTCTTTGGCGGCCAAATAACTTTCTTCAGCATGAACACGCCCCAAATCAGAATCAACCAAAATCGCTTTGCTCCACTCACACATTTTCTGATAGTGAAACTCTCTTTTGAAAAATTCTTTATTATTGCCAACCTCAGGGAACTGTTGCTCATAACGATGCATCAAGTCATGAATCACCCCAATGGTTGGAACTGGCATAAGATAAGTCAATGCATCCTGTGAAGGAAAAATAACGATATCACAATTTTCTTGTATGAGTTTTTTGGCCAATGGGTGAAAATGCTTTGCAACCCAATGCCAGGTTGATAGTGGTGTTTTTGAACGACGCCAAAGACCTGCCAGTTTTTGCCATAATTTTGAAACAGAAGCGGGAATGATTTTGAGCTGATACTCAGAGGCTATTTTATGCCAATGATCAGCTGCTACAAAAGTAACGAGTTCAATCTTATCTTGACAAATCTCGACTAAAGCTCGTAATAAAAACCGATTATATTGATAAGACCCACCACAGGCAGGCCCTGACTCCAAATAAATTCCAATTTTTTTGATCTTCATAATGTAATAATAAAACAAGCACCCCAAGTATCTTGACTTAAATCTGCTTTAGTCATCCATTCAAAGCTATCTGTTAGCTCACAGTCAAACTGCTCACATAATAATTCTATTTCAGATTTAAATAAAAATCGCATTTTGTGCTGTTCTGTAAATTTTTGATAATTTTCTTGATCTTTGTCTTTACTAAACAACGTATAATCAATTGTCACTTGCTGCTTTGTTGTATCCATACTTGCTTGAGCCACACGCTCTATAGTGTACTCACCGTCTGTCATAATTTTAAAACGCGTTTCGGGTTTTAAATTTAATACAGCAGGACCATACCAACAATCAAAAACAAACACCCCATTAGATTTAACTTGTTTTTTAATATTGGCAAAAACTGCTTTCAAATCAGCCAAATTCTGCATATAGCTCATCACATGAAATAAAGAAAATACCGCATCAAATCTTTCTGATTGCTCACCTTGATTTTCTTTCTCAGCATCCCAAGTTCGGATATCACCTTTATATAATTTAATACGATTAGCGATATCAGTGTTTTTGGTTGCTAATGCCTGACCCGCGATTTCTAGCATAATATCACTTTGCTCAATGCCAGTGACAAAATACCCCTGCTCGGCTAAGTGACAAGCGTGTTTGCCTGTGCCTGTGCCCAGTTCTAGCAATCTGGCACCATTATCAATATTATGTTTTTTGAATAACTCTATTAAAAAATTGGCCTCTCCCACATAATCTTTATCTTGATAGAGCAAATCATAATATTTTCCATAATTTTGAAATACATTCATGCTGCGGTGTCCTTGATGTTTTTAATTTCTTTCAATGGCAAATTACAAATCTTCTGGTATTGCTTCTCCCAGCTGCCATATTTTTTAAATTGATAAAAATTTTCAGCAAAAAACTTAGGTTTCATGCCAGCTAAAAATTCAGGCGCAAAAGCTGTCTTATCTACAAAAATTGCATTAACACCATTTTCATCAACCGTAATAAATTGATAGTTTTCAGGAGACAGTAAGTTTTTCCATGCCTGGATAGATACCCCATAATATAACCCCGAAGCATGCGCATCTAAATAATAAAACGACTCATCATATGGAATAGTTTGCGCTTTATCTGGGCCATACGCGCTATTGTATTCAACAATAATAATTTTTGGCTTAAACTTATGCTCTAATAACGCTTTTAAAATATAATAATCATTACCATCTATATCCAAAGAAAATAAATCTGGATCTTTATATTGCAAAGAGTCGACCAACTGAGGAATATTATCGATGGTAACGAATTGCTGTTGTACAGTCACGCCCAGGTTAAACCCAGATATTAACTGGTCTAACCGTTTGCTGAGTTTTTTATCCCCTTCTATCATCAAACCAGAATATTTTTTGGCAATAGCAAACCAACTCGTATTATTTTCCAAGCCATCTGCCGCACCAATTTCAAAAAAGTATCGATTAGGGCACAATAAATTTTGCGTTAAATAATCACTAATACCATCTTCACCATTTTGTGAAAACCCGGCAAACTCCCAACTATTAGGTTTCTTAGGGTGTATATTTCGCAGCTGACTAGTTGTAGCAGCCCTAGATAATGATAAATTAATTCTGGACAACGCTTGTTGACGTTTTAAAAATCGCACGGCTTTTTGCAACATAATAATATCCGTATTTTTGTTTATATCTCTTCGATTACTGACTGAACAGCTTCGATGACACGTTTTATTTCGTTTTGGGTCAAAGCCAAGCCACTAGGCAAATAAAATCCATACTGGCTAATATGCTCTGCTTGTGGGTACTGTTCTTGCTCAAACAACCCCATCTTAGTTAATACAGGTTGTAAATGCATAGGATAAAAAAACGGCCTGGTGCCAATGTTTTTCTGCGCTAGTGCTTGCATAATTTTAGTTGCTTTAGTTTTTTCTGTCACCAAACCAAATACCCAGTAAATATTTTTGGCATAAGGTGTTTCTGCAACAGGGCATTGTACTTTATCTAAACCTTGTAAGCCTTGCTGATAATGTAATCCCATTTCATGCTTTCGTTCGATAAATTCATCGAGCTTTTCCAACTGTGCTAAACCCAGTGCCGCTTGAATATTGCTCATTCTGAAGTTATAACCTAAATCTTGGTGCACAAAGCGTGGATTGTCAAAAGCTAAGTTTCTCAAATAGCAGCATTGTTTATACAAATCTTGATTGTTCATCACAATCATGCCACCTTCACCCGTGGTAATCAGCTTATTAGGATAAAAGCTAAATATACTAATATCACCAAATGAACCACAAGGCTTACCTTTATACATTAGTCCATGCGCTTCGGCAGCATCTTCTATTACTTTTAGATTAAATTCTTTGGCTAAAGATAAAATTTCATCCATCTCAACTGGTAAACCATAAGTATGCACAACCATAATGGCTTTGGTCTTATTGGTGATTTTTGCACGTATAGATGATACGTCCATATTCCAAGTATCGGGCAAACTATCAACCAATACAGGTTTTAGTTGATTATTAATCAGCGACTGCACACAAGAAATAATCGTAAAACTGGGCATGATGACTTCATCACCCGGTTGTAAGTCTAACGCTCGTACAGCACATTCTAGTGCCACAGTACCATTCGCGACTGCCACGCCGTACTCACGCCCCATTTTAGCAGAGAACTTCTCTTCAAATTCTCGCACAAATGGCCCTTCTGACGAGATCCAGCCAGTATCGATGCATTGATTCAAATATTTTTTTTCGTTGCCAATTAGTAGAGGTGTATTGACTGGAATAAAGTCACTCATGTGGGGTTCCTAACTCGGTTTTTGTGAGAATTTCCCTTGTTCTATTGCTTTTAATATAACAGGCAGTAGCAATCAAAAGAAAAGCCTTTTGATAATGATATGTGAATTTAGTGTATTAAAAGGGGATGAGTTCTTATCTTCAAAATGCTGTTGTACAATTCCTGACAACATATCAGCAAATTGTACACCTTTACTTGACGCACTATCTTCTGGCTTCGTTGTTAATTGAGTTTTAACATTTTTTTCAAACCACAATTGTGTTTGTAGATAGTCATGTAGGCTATTTCCAGATGAGACTTTAACACTCCTTGGATCAGGTATAAAAAGAACCTCATCATATTTCGCCATCTCATCTAAAAGCAATAAATTAATCATATAGTTGTATAATTTATTAGGATCTGTTTTGATATGTGAAGAGACTTTAGGCTTATAGGCTGTTATTGATAAATATTTAATACCAACATGCGTTTCTGTGATATTTCTTGCTCTTTTCGCAAATTCTAATTGCTGCGTACCATCCATGCCCGACCATTTTGCCTCAACCTTCGCATCCCACTTGTATTTTTTATAGAGCTTTCTAATATTGCGTGAAATAAGGTGCTTTTGCTCTATGGGTGTAATCACTGCACTGATCGTTAAATGCCTGCTAGAGCCACCTCGTCGGTATGGCGCTCCAAAAGACCAACCTAGATCACCCGACTCATCAAGATAAATTACTATAGATTTCATTATTATTCTTTTTATTAGGCATAAAAAAAGGTAGCCCCTGAGGTCGACGTTCTTAAAAAAACGCTTACGATACTCTTTACGGGCATCGCGACTTGCTCAGGATTTACCTACCTATTCTATATTATAGTTGAAAACACAATAAATTTCAATACATATAACCTGTTGATTTCACATGTAAAAATATCATAACAAACAAAATAGTTTCCCATATAACTATGTGGGTAAGCACACGCTTTATCCAGCCCAGCTCACTTATGCACAGTTCCCAACTCTACAGGTTGTGAAAATTTTCCTTCAAACCGTGTTTTGTCTTCTTCTCCTGCATAAGGACCTTGTTTGACTTCAAACATCTCAACCGCTTCGATCACTTCAAAGCCATGTCCTCCTTGAGCAAGTAAAATCACATCCCCTGCTTCTAACATTCTGCTTTCCAAGTATTTTTGCGACTCAGAATAAAAATCAACTCGTAATTTCCCTTTTTTAATCCATAACACTTCTTGCGTATAAGTGACTTGCCGTGGCACAGGATTATGCACGTGCGGCATAATTTTCTTGCCTGTTTCATGCTGCATGTAAGCTAATTGTTGTGAGTATTCATCAGGCGTTACAAAGGTAATGCCCGCTTTCTCATATTGACTGCGAATAATAATGGCATAATTTTTTCCATCAAAATCAACTTGCTCTATCATGATTTTATCACCTGCTGTAAAATATTTTGTGCGTACCCCTCAAGAGAGAGCAAACCAAAATCTCGTTTAATCAATTCGTAGCTTTTATGTGCTATAGATTGTGCTAAAGTTTTATTTTGCAATAAGGCAATTATTGCATTCGCAAATTCTTGGGGTTCATCTGCTATCCAAATATGCTCCATATGATTCACATCCAACCCTTCTGCACCCAAAGTGGTAGAAACCATAGGCAACTTACAAGCGCCCGCCTCTAGTATCTTAAATCTCGTGCCCGATTCAAATTGTAAGGGTGTAATGGCCATTTTGGCATGTTGTAAATACGGCAATATAGAAGGTACTCTACCCGCTATCGTAATCGTAGAGTCTTGTATATGTGCATAAGAAATATCAGAATGCGAGCCTACAATATATAAGTGTGCATCTGGCATTGCCTTAATGACCTGCGGCCAAATATCTTTGAGCACCCAATCTGCTGCTCTATTCATAGCACTAGTGGGCTTGCCAAAAGATCCAGACAATATAACCGCTTTATCTGAAAATCCTGGAAGTGCTGCTTCTTGATTTCTATAAAAATCCAAATCAATCGCATTGGGAAATACAGCAACTTTTTTGGAATCCGTTGTATAGCCTTGATAGTACGCCGCATCCACTTCAGAGACCGCGGTTGTAACATCACACCATTGCACCCATTTTTCTTCTTCTTGTTCTTTAGAACTGGCTGCTTTTCGAATTTTAACTTTCTCAGATTCAGACTCAATAAAGGGCAATTCTCGAGAAATAAATCGTGACCATACGCTGTCTGTATCACAAATAAGTGGAATACCGATATTCTGTTGGTGTACAGCTTTAATTAAAGGATGGGAAAGGTTGCCATAGCCAAACCAAATAGCATCAATTTTATGTTTTTTTGCATATTCGATAATATGATTTGCATCATTTGTAAAAAATTTTTTATATAACTTCTGAATTCTGCGTGGCCATTTATTTTTTGATAAGGATTTAACCGAAGGCAAAAAATTAAATTTCTGAGACTGCTTTTGATAAAAATCAACGGCGGCGTCCCCTCCTATTAAGAATTCAGGTACTTTAGAAATAATATGTAAATCAGATACACGGTTTAACGCTTTAATCGTATTGTCTATGCGTAAGTGTGGACCGCTTTTGGGTGGGTATTCTAACATAGGAGAGGTAAATAAAACTTTCATGCTATATAAGCCTGTTGAATTAATTGTAAATCCCAAGCGACCATTTCTTCTATTACTTTGAATATAGTCTTTTGTGGCTGCCAACCAAGGATGCGGTTTGCTTTAGCATAATCCCCAAGCAAGGGTATCTTTTCATTTCTGCGATGAAATTTCTCATCAATTACTACGTGATTTTTATAATTCAAGTTAACACACTCAAAGGCACATTCAACAATCTCTTTTACCGTGTGTAATTGGTTCGAAGCAACAATATAATCACCAGGCTCACTATGATTTAGCATTCGCCACATTGCATCAACGTATTCGGGTGCATACCCCCAATCTCTTTTAGCCTCTAAATTTCCCAGCACTAACTTATCTGTCATTCCATTGGCTATTCTGGCAACTTGATGTGTAATTTTGCGTGTGACAAAGGCTTCGCCTCTACGAGGTGACTCGTGATTATACAAAATACCATTGCAGGTAAATATTTTATGTTGTTTCCTATAGCTTTTGCTTAGCTGAGCTGCGGCTAATTTTGAAATACCATATATTGAACGTGGCTCAAACACCGTATTTTCAGTTTGTGGATACTCCGAAGGTGCTCCAAACATTTCGCTTGAACCTGCAAAGTAGAATCGGCAATTAGGACAGCTATCTTTGATGCTGGCTAATAAAAAATGTGTGGAATTAAAATTGTTCGCGAGGATTTCTGTTTCGGCGGCTAAATCATAGCTCACAAAGCTAGTCGCTGCTAAGTGATAGCATTCATTAGGTTGAATTTCATTAATTAGCTTTGAGATGCATAACTGATTACTGGCAGAACCATAATGCAATGTAATTTTATCGAGAATACGGTGCAAGTTGAAAAGCTTATTTCCAGCCCCCTCAAATGTTTCTCGCCTCACTAATCCATGGACTTCATAGCCTTTATCCAGTAATAGCTCAGCTAGATACGAACCATCTTGTCCATTAATTCCTGTTATAAAAGCTTTTTGGGGCATCTTTTCCACCAAACTGGGTTGCTGCTCTGGCAGGACAGAATAACATAATCAGACTGTCATCGGTATCACTGTTTCTTAGCTAAATTACAAATATATTCAGCACCTTTTAACCCGCTCTTTCCTAGATGAAAGACATTTTTCTCTCTTAATAATTTTAACGCTTGTTGATATTGAGTTTTATTCTTAATCATTCTTTGTACAACATTTTTTGCTTGCTGAATCTGCTCAACGGCTAAAACCTCACCCATTTCAAAACGCAGGGTATCTTCTATTGCTGCCATATTAAATTTCTGGTGCTGTACATTGTTAATTTTAGGCGGTACATCAATAAATAAAACGGGCTTTAAAAGCCCAAATGCATAATCTAACGCCGCACCCGACCAATCGGAGATCATTAACGCGGATTCATATAAAGAAGTACAGCTATTCATATCATCTTCATATGTGAATGTTTTAAAACTCTGGCAGCTTTTTATGATTTTTTGCAGTTCATTTTTTTGATATTTGCAGGATTGAGGATGGGGTCGTAAAATGACTTCATAGCCTGCTTCTAATAAATGTAATACCAATTCAAGTCCACAATTTGCAATGATATTATCCTTGCCCCATGATGGTGCCACTAGTATTTTTTGAGTTTTAAGAATTTTCTGCTCATTATTTTCTTGCACAATAATATTATCTAATCGACCATACCCATGTTCTATAAGTTTTTTAGATTTTAATGAGTATATTTTTTCAGCTTGTTTGATTTCATTTATATGATGTGGACCACAACACAAAATTGAGTCGTAGTGATCAAATGCTGCATGATTATAAACTCTGTGTGTGCTGACTAAAGAATGAAACACATACACATAATGCACAGGACTTATTGATCGCTTCAAATAGTAGGTTTCTAGGTCTGGCACAGTTAAAACCATAACATCTGCTTTTAAGTTCCTAAACACCCAAGTTCGAACAAAGCTTTCACCAATCCAAAAAGCTTTTAGATTTGGAATGTTTTTTTCTAAAATGGGATCATCTTTTTGAGAGGTTAAATAACAAATTTTTTGTTGGTATTGAGAGGTCAATATTTCAATCATAGATTCATAATGTGTCCAATAGCTATGCGACTCAGAATAAAAAACAATAGATCTTTCACTGTGCTCTAAATCACAGACCTTTTTCCAATTTTTCCAACACTGCCATTCATTTATCATGACACCCCCAATATCTATATCTTCTTTTCTATTAAAGCACGCAATTGCTCAGGTGCAAAAATAACTGGATTGTTACTCATTCGTTCTGGATTACATTCCCGAGCCAATTCTTCAGCTATTATTTTAGCCTCTAAGCCAAACTCATCCCAACTTACTTTCAAACCGATATCTTTCATAAGAGATACAACCCAGTTTGATACAGCTTGTGCATCATCACACTCTAATACATTATATAGATCAATCATGTTTTGTTGATGCTGCTTTGCGGTCATTCCAGGAGAATATTGATCAAATTGTGTTTGCCCATGCGCCCATATAAAACGTGGTAAATTAAGTGCAACCGCATGGCCATGAGGAATGTTATACTTTGTAGTTAGCCAATAAGATAAAGCATGTGGCGCTGTTGTTTTCGTTTGGTTAATCGCTTGACCAGCATAAAATGCGGCTTCTGCCATTTTTGCTCGAGCCTTTTTGTCATCCTGCATGGATAAAATAAAATTTGTTTTAATTAGAGCAATTGCCTTTATCGCGATTTCTTGACTCTGTACAGTGGCACTCACCGACCAATATGATTCTATCGCCTGACAGAGTGCATCCATACCTGTCACCGCTCGCAAATATAAAGGCATGTTATTTGAGAATGCAGGATCAATAATTGAATAGTTTGGTAGCATCGCGGAATCAGCTAATGAATATTTTTTATGGTTGATGTAAATCACAGAAAAATGCGTTGCTTCACTACCCGTCCCTGCAGTGGTTGGAATAGCAACCAATGGACAAGCTGATTGTGCAGAAACAATTCCTTGTTTCACAGCTTCTTGAAGGGGCATATCTATGAAGCACAATGCTTTAGCGGCCTTAGCTAAATCTAGAGCCGAGCCACCACCCACAGCTAAAATAATATCAGGCAAAATATTATTAATTAGATTAACCGCTTTCTCAACATCTTCTATTTTGGGGTTAGCCGAGAAATCATTAAAAATCTGTACAGTCTTATCTTGCAAAAATGGCGTTAATAATTTTTTCGCACCACTTTTTTCAAAAGATTGTTTGCCACATATCAGCAATATTTTCTGCACATTTTCAACTTGGAATATTTCATCTAAGTTTAAACGAGCATTTTCGCCCAGATAAGATTTAACGTTGAGATAAGACATAGGTCATAAATGCATCTTTTGCAGCTTGAGGTGTTATTTTAGGACGGCCTAAATCAAATCGATTACCTCTGTTGACTTTAATTTCTATAAATATAGGGCCAGTTTGTTTAATACAATTGCCGAGTGTGTTCTGTAATGCTTGTTTATCTGATAAACAAAAACTTGCTTTATAACCCATCGATTGGGTTAATTGTGGCCAGTCCATATCTAATGCAACAGTCGGCTGCCCCCCAACAGAATCATGCGCACCATTATTTAACATCACATGATAAAAATTCTTACAGTTTTGATTGCCTATTGTCGAAAGCGCACCTAAATGCATCAAAGCAGCGCCATCACCATCCAAACAAATAATTTTCTTGTTGGGATGCTCTCTGGCAATACCCAAAGCAATAGAGCTGGCATGCCCCATACCCCCAACTGTTAAGAAGTCTTGTTGATGTGATTGGCTCTTTTGTTCTCTGATTTCATATAACTCTCTAGAAATCATACCAGTGGTTGCCACCCAAATAGTATCTTCACCTGAAAAAGCATCAACCACAGCATCTATGGCTTGTTCTCGTTGCAAAGAAAAAGGTTTATCATAAGTTATTTTTGTTTCATGGCTATCAAAAGTATTTTTAGAGACTGTAATGACAAATGGACAGCTATGCTGCTTAGCATGTGATATCGCTTGTTTTAATTGATTTTGAGCTTCGCCAAATTCTTTCGATAAGTTTAAATGGGGTATATCCATTGCATCCAGCATGGCATTCATCACTTTGCCTTGCTTGATATGCTGGGGTTCATCTTTTACACCTGGCTCACCTCGCCATCCCATTAGAATAAGCATCGGCGCACCATAAATTTCATTATCAACTAGTGATAGCAATGGATTCACTAAATTGCCTAGCCCAGAATTTTGTAGATATATCAGTGGCGTTTGACCTGTAGCTAAGTGATAACCCAATCCTAAAGCAACTGCAGCCCCTTCATTGCTGGTAATCACATGTTTTTGTGGATCTACATTAGATTCCACATAGGCACAAAAGGGTTTTAACAGAGAGTCTGGCACGCCCGCGAAAAAACGAACCCCATTGTCTTGCAGCGTATTAACAAATTGCTTAGATGAAATCATTTTCCTGAAAACCAACATGTTTGTTCAGATATTGCTCTGGAAATATCCGAAAAGTAAGATAATTCTTTTTGTGCTGCTATATTAACAGCCCCAGAAACACGCGCAACAAATAGTTTGCCCTTTTGGCCGTGGCAACAAAATGCGTGTTTAACAAAAGGTAAAAGATATACAGAATCTCCCGGCATTAAGTTATCGTTATATAACTTCCCACTATCTTCCCAAGAAATTTGTATTGCCTCGTCCGAATAATTATAAATATATGAGTGTAAATTACACTCAAAATCTAGTTCATGACATGTTTTGGTATTAACCTGAATATCGAAGCCTTTCATATGGGGCATTTTAGAAGAGCGCGCCAAAGTTTTAATTAAATATTTTGGATTAGCCTTGCTAGGATATTCATATCCATCTGTTTGGTAACTATGTGCTACCACAACTTCCTCTTCAGGCTTATAATCTGGTAGCTTTAATTCAGAAGGCTCGATGTTTAATACACGGGCAAATAGCGCTATAGTTTTATCCGTAAATACTTGCTCACCAGATAATAGCTGTTGTACAGGCACACTTGAATCAATACGTTGAATCTGATTTTGAATATGCTCAGCCGTATAGTTTTCATTTTTCATCTGATTTAATATCATTTGACGAATCGCTTGCGCTGGATGTCTATAGTCCACCACATATTGATTGACGCAATCGCCTAACGCATAAATTTCTTTTTGTGCTCTTCTGACCTCACTACCAAAAGTAATTGCCAAAATAAGACATAGCTCATCTGAACTTCTAGCGGCAAAAGAATGGCGCCAATATGGGGTAATATAATTAGAGTCACCCGTATTCATTTTTACACAATGTTTTTGCCCATCGACTTCCCAATAAAAGTTGACTGGCCCGATAAAGAAAGTCATTTGGTGCATAAAGTGGCCATTATTGTATACCACATCTGGATTCTCAGGATTATTATCATCCACCACTCTTAACTCTTTTATCCATTCAGGCTTAAAAGGGGAAAGACGACTCATAATGGTATCTCGATACTCATAATAAGGCGTTAAATCACCATTTTTGTCTTTACGGTTAAAAATTCTAGCACTGTTTTCAGAGTCCGCTTTGCGCATAAACTTAACACAATGCGTACAATCAGATTCAATCAACATCAGGTCTGATTTATCAATGGGGTAGTACGCCCCCATTTTATCGATTAAGTCATAAATACTATCTAATGAGCAATCACCCTGCATGATTTTGTCCATCTCATCTATAGCCATATTCAAATCTTTGGCTAAAGCGGCTGGCGTACGTTTTAGATCATTCGCTTCGCTTAATATACGGCTAATCAGTTGTTGTTTAAACAGCATGGGCTTTCCTGTGCGCTTTTGTTTTTAATAAATTTTGATAGTCTTCTTGGGTATCAATTTCTTGCCAGTCACCTGCATGCAAACTGCATTGTAATGAATACCCTCTATCAACTAACTCATTGAAAAAATCTGTGATGTAAGCTTTTTCCCAAGAAACACTAAACTGAAAATCAGAATGTGGCTCAAGTTGATTATTTAAAGACTCAAATATGTTGGTGAATGTTTGACAAAATTTCGCAGACAGTTTGAACAAACCAATAAATTCCCCTACATTTAAGTCTTTATGGTTCTCAGGCAAATGCTTGCCCAATTGAGCAACCACTTGATTTGTATCATACAATACTTTTTCTGCTTCGCTCACAGGATGTAATGTTCGCCCTATATAGGCTTGTTGCCAATCAGAATCCACGGCTAGAACACAATCACCAGATGTAGATAATAAACGCTCTATTGGTGCACGTTCCAACCAAATATCAGAATATGAAACAATCATATCATCTTGCAAAAATGATTTTGCATACATTAATGAATGTAAAATATTATTGTTTTGATAATTATCGTTGTGAAAAAACGTCACTTCAAAATCATTAAATTCGATACTTTCAAGCTTTTGAATGATTTTCTCAGAGCAATGCCCTACGACCACCCCAATCTGCTGAATACCAAATTGCTTAAAATGATAAAGTACATTATCTAATAATGTGGTCTCTCCCACTTCTAATAAACATTTTGGTGTATCTTGCGTATGGGGTTGGCAGCGGTTTCCCATGCCAGCCGCGATAATGATAGCTCGCATGTGAACTCCCTAAAATTCTGTTGCCATATTTAAATCAATCGCCTCATCCACGTCCATCCAGTGGCCTGTAATATACTGAATACTAATTTTTGTGCCATTGGAAACTAACTGGTTGAGCATATCTGGAATTTGATACTCTTTAAACTCAGGCTTATCCTGGTTGGCGGCAATAAAATCTGCCACCTGTTGAGCTCCCTTAACAGACAACTTTAACATACCAATCCATTCACCCTGAAAATCATCATTTGCTTTTGCAAATTGAATATCTTTCAAAAAGACTTCTTCATCAATGCTCAAATGATTATTTGCTTTGGTCGCATGCACATAGTCAGATAAGCGATCTTTATTTACAATTTTATTGGCTGAATCCACAACTAAAACAATATCGTGCGGATCATCTACCAATAAATTCAGAATATATTTTTTATACAAAATATCCCCGAATAAAACAACCGTTTGTCCCGAACTATCTTCTAACCCCTTAGCCAAAGAAACCATTTGCCCGGAGGATTCATATTCTGTGTTTTCGATTTTCTGCACACTGGGTAATTGAATATTGTCACTCTTATAACCCGTTACCACTCGGATATTCTTAATACCTATGGTTCTCAAATTTTTCAAAGAACGCTCCAAAATAGTATCTTGACCTATTTTGATCATTGTCTTAGGCATATCTTGGGTTAACTGATCTAAATCTTTGCCTTGACCGCGGGAAGCGGCTAGTATAACAGCACTATATTCTTTGTCTTGAGCCGCTTGGCTTAAATATCTTTTTTCGGCTTGTTGAAGTTCCGTATCACCTTGCAATCTAAATAGCTCGCTCACAGGCACTATTTCATCTTCAACTGTATGCAAAGATTGCTCATTCGCAATTTTCTTTGCCACATCCTGCATTTTACCAACAGCCCCTCTTAGCAGATGATTCGCCCAGATGACCATAGCAACTTTTTTCTCAACAAAGGCACTGGTTGGCGTAGAGTAATATTTAGTCGGTACTAAAACGACAGGACAACGATTATCCCATATATCTAAAAAAGAAAATATTTCACTCGGGTTAGAAGCTTTACTATGCATTAAAATGGCATCAGCTCCCGCTTCATAGTATTTTTCTGCACGCTCTAAGGCAGCATCTAATCCCCAGCCAGCAATAAGTGCTTCGACTCGAGCAACAATTGTAAAATCTGAATCTTGATGTGAATCTTTACCCGCTTTAATTTTCCCACAAAATTCTTCTATGTCTGCCAGGGGTTGGGCTTCGCCCCTTAAAAAGCTATTGGTCTTAGGGAAAATTTTGTCTTCTATACAAACACCCGCTATACCACGTTGTTCTAGTTTTTTCACCAACCGGCGCATGTTATTAAAGTTTCCATACCCAGTATCACCATCTAACAATATAGGAATATCTGTATTATCAGCCATAAACTCAACAACATCTAATACCTGCGTCCAGCTCATTTCATTATTATCTCGGACGCCACTCATAGCAGAAATTGTCAGCCCACTACCCCAAATCCCCTCGAAGCCAGCCTCCTGAACAATCTTGGCAGATAAACCATTATGTGCTTCCAAAATAAATCCTAATTCAGGATTATGGATAATGTTTTTTAATTGCGTTGTTTTTTTCATACTGCGAACACACTCCAAGTGCTAAAGAAAACTTTCCGTAATGACCAGGTATGGCGTAAGAGTTCTGACTCACTTCCCTGATACATTGAAATTATACATTGGCTTAGATTAAATACAACTTGCATTCAAATCATTCAGCATACAATTTTAGAGGAAAATTATTAAGATAATTCACGATACAACCAGAATTTGTAAATAGCACTCAATACATCATATAATTGACGCGCTATGCAAACAGAGTTCATAGCTATTGTATTAACTCACTTTTATAGACTCAGTCAAATGAAAAAAATATTCAAAAAATGTATACAGTATTTTGGCTATGAACTTACCAAAAAGACTATTTCGCCACCTTCCCCAAAAGGGATAACAGTTGGACATCTACTTTCTCATAAAACTGATGTCAATATCTTTCAATTCGCAGATCAAGCACTGCAATCTTCACAGATCGTAACATCATTTAAACATAAAATTAAAAGCCAGAATTATTCTATCTGCTCGTATGCTTGTGCTATTTGTGAGCACAATCAATTCAGCAAAGTCGCTTGCTCTCCCGAGGGTTTTCAATGGGGCATTTGCACAAAATGTGGCTTGTTACAACTTTACTCAAGACTTACTCCTGAACACTTAAATGAGTTTTATGAGAGTGGCGAATATCAAACCATTTGCATGAATAATTTAAAGGATGACATACATTATCAAATTGAGTATCAGGTTAACGCTCTTTGCTTCACTGATGTATTTGAAAAGCTTAATATCCCGATTAAAAACAAGCATATTCTTGAAATTGGCTGTGGATCAGCAGGCATACTACGAGCGTTCCAAGACCAGGGTGCTCACGTCCAAGGTTTCGACATAGATCCATATCGAATAGAGGTTGGTAAACAACATGTCGCTCACTTATATGTGCAAGATGCGATGGATAATAAATTTAGCTTACCTCCTGAGATTGACTACATTATCCTCAGTAATATTTTGGAACACTTAAGTGAACCAAATGCTTTTCTCTTAAATTTAAGTAAGAAAATCACTTCTGGTAGCAATCATCAAGAAACAAAACTATTAATCGATATTCCCAACTTGGAGACAGTATCTACTTACTCTGCAAATGGTTTTTCCAACTTTCTACATATTGCTCACCTTTGGTATTTCAACTCAATAACAATTGAAAGACTATTAAACTTATGCGGCTTTCAAATTGACTATATTTTCTCAAGAGAATCAAGCTTCACTATCATTGCATCAGTATCAAAGACGCCGATTAAAAATAGTAATAATGCTTATTGGAACAGCATTTCAGCAATAAACTATGCAAACTATACTTGCGAAGAAAACAATTTGAGCAGCAAAGTTAAAGAAAAATTAGAAAACATCTTATAAACAACGCTCAGATAAATTTATAAGAATCCACGATTTTCAAATAGATATCATAAGGTGAAATTTATGAATAGGATATTATTTCTAACAGTACTGGTCGCCATCCCATCTACGTCTCACGCTTACCTTGATCCGGGCACCAGTAGTTTTATACTACAGATATTGTTTGCTTCGTGTATTGGCGCTATGTTTACTATAAAAATGTACTATAGAAAAATGAAAGAAAAATTTAGCAGCTTATTTTCTCGCAATGCGATTACTGATGATGAAGTCAATAAAAACGACCCAAATAATGATTAATAAGAATAAGCAATGATAAAAAAAATAGAGCTCCATCCGTTATTGGTTGCCAGTATCCCTATTCTATTTATAGGTGTTCGCAACCTAAGTGAGTTGAATTTTTCAAATTTATTTATTCCGTTACTTATGTCTCTCGGTATAGCCGTCATGCTAACGGCATCATGTTTTGTTATCACAAAAAAATTACAAAATGCTGCTTTTCTGAGCTCAATAATTATCGTATTTATTTTTTTATATGGCCATTTTTTTGACTACCTAACCATACGCTATCAGATACAAAATACTTTGTTGCTAAACGTATGTTATGGGCTGATTGGAACAGTATTACTCACTCTTGGTTTCCTGATTACTCGCTTTGAACATATATTGAGCACAATTAATTCTTTTATATCTGTATCTTCATCGGCATTTTTGGCAATCATTTTCTTTAACGGGGTCATGAGTTATATTTCGCAAAACCAACAAAATAAAAACCCAAAATCTGACAACAATTACGAAATTTCGTATAGCCAAAGCGCTGAAGAATATATTACTTCGAACCAAGACCAACCTGATATTTATTATATAATACTGGATGGGTACGCAAGGCACGATAGTCTAAAAGATATCCATCACTATGATAATCAATCATTTTTAGACGACTTGAGAAAGAAGGGATTTTATATCCCGGAGCAAAGCACTAGCAACTACACGATGACACACTTGTCTCTCCCATCATCCCTAAATATGAATTATATCAACCCATTAATTCATGAAAATGGAAATCATAATTATCAGCCATACTTTCAATTGATGCAAAACTCGCAACTCATTAAGTGTTTAAAATATTTTGGCTATCAAATCATAACTTTTTCTAGCGGCTGGGGTCCCACTAACAATAAGTGGCCTACTTCTGACTATCATTTTGGTCAGAAAATATCATTATCAGACTATCAAAAATTAATATTACGAATGACTGCTTTGAGACATATCATAGACTCCGATGAGGTCAGCTTAAGGTTAAATACGCTCAATCAAATTAAAAATATTCCGAAATTATCTAATAAACCTAAATTCTGTTTTTTTCATCTAATGATGCCCCATCCCCCCTATCTATTCGATAAAAATGGGCTAAATATTTCAACGCAACTAACTTCAAAAACTGAGCAGGAATTATATATTGAACAATTACAGTTTCTCAATACAAAAGTATCTGATATTGTACAATCTTTAATTTCTCAATCTGACTCTACACCCATTATTATTTTGCAGGCAGATCACGGGTCTGAGGTCCAATTGGCAAGTTACAAAGGTGGCAAACCATCAATAGAGCAAGCCACTGAGCGATTCTCTATATTTAACGCTTATTATGGCCCTGTGGGACTAAAAGAAAAGCTATACCCCACTATCACACCTGTTAACTCTTTTCGTTTGGTATTAAATTATCTCAACATGACTTCACTGCCGTTGCTGCCAGATCGAAATTATTTCTATTGGTACTATGATGATGCAAAGATTCAAGATCTAACAGCTATTGTTAACCAAACAACTGCAGTTTCATAACAATGCTATTTAATTCATTTGCATTTATTCTAGTCTTTTTACCTTTGACATTAATGGCATGCCACTATGCTAGAAATTCATCTAAAGACAGGGCCATTTATTGCCTTATCATATGCTCACTCATCTTTTATGGATGGTGGAATGTTGGTTATTTAACACTTGTTTTATTCTCGTTAGCAAGTAATTACATAATTTCATCTAACTTAATTGCCACCAAACCTGAAAAAGTTAGAAAATTTCAGATTTACTTAGGTATTTTTATTAATCTTAGCTTACTTTGCTATTTTAAATATTACAATTTTGCCATCGAAACATTAGATTCTGTTGGAATTCACTACTTCGAAACCAAAACACTCATATTACCTTTGGCTATTTCCTTTATCACATTTCAACAAATTGCTTTTTTATGTGACTGCTATTTTCGAAAAATAACGCAGTTTCGCTTAAAAGATTACTTACTGTTTATTACCTTTTTCCCTCAATTAATTGCTGGCCCAATAGTATATGGGCCAAATATGTTCCCTCAATATAAGAAAAGCAACGCATTTAAGATCTGTCGGAGCAGCCTGACAATTGGGTTTTCTATATTTCTGCTCGGCTTATTCAAAAAAGTATTTATTGCCGATAGTTTCAAGCCTTTTGCTGATTTGGTATTTAGCTCACCATCCAATGTTGATATAACGTTGATTGAGGCATGGGGGGGTGTTTTATGTTACGGCTTCCAGTTGTATTTCGATTTTTCCGCATATTCAGATATGGCAATAGGCTTGGCCAGAATTTTCAATATTCACTTGCCAATTAATTTTAATTCCCCTTATAAAGCCAAATCTGTCATTGAATTTTGGCATAGATGGCATATTACTTTATCAATATTTTTAAAAGATCATATCTATATCCCCCTGGGAGGCAATAGACATGGTATCCCCAGAAAATATTCTTATCTTTTTATTACAATGGTACTGGGCGGACTTTGGCATGGGGCAGGATTTAACTTCTTAATTTGGGGTGCCCTACACGGCATATATTTGATTATGAACCATGCTTGGAAGGATTCATCTGCCAAAGGATATGTTATATCTTTCCTGAAGACTAAAATATATAATTATCTATCTCTAGTAATGACATTCCTAGCGATTATGTTTGCATGGGCATTTTTTAGAGCAGAATCACTTCCTTGCGCCATAAATATCATCAAAGGCATGACTTGCATCAATGGTATGGTAATACCTGAGCATTATCTGAATTGGTCCCCTATACCCAACATTTCATACTGGCTTGAGCATTTACACATTCATGCTGGTACTATCCCGCTCTTTCAAGGGTCATTGGAAATTTCTGTACTTGCATTGGGATTCGTCCTTATATGTAAGTTCCCCAACACGAATCAGGTTTTTTATAATGAACTACCGGCTTATCAGGATTGCCTATACCCCAAAAAAGCGGGAGCAATAGAATGGAGCACAACCAAAACATGGGGCATGGTATTCGCCTTAATATCTGTCATTGTGCTCATGATGATGAATAACGTGACTGAATTTCTTTACTATCAATTTTAGATGTCATAATGAATCAATACATAAAAACATATATTATTTACTTTTTCATTTTTATCTCCCTTCTCATTGCATTTAATTGGGCGGTCGATCCTTATGGCATTCAAACGCATCACCTGATCTCTATAGAAAAAAAACCCGCAGCACAAACCCATGTGAGATTATCTAAGCCTTATCTTGTAACACAAATTAAGCCCCAGACTATCATATTGGGCAGTTCTCGAGCAGCAGTGGGTTTAAATCCCGAGCACTCAAGTTTCATCCATTTACCCGTGTTTAATTTGGGTATAGACGGTGCCAATATGCGCGAAATTTACTATAATTTTTTACATGCTTACCATGTTGGGAATTTGAAGCAGGTCATTTTAGCGCTAGATTTTATGTCTTTTAATATAAATATGGAAGACAAACCTGGTTTCTCATTACATAGATTAAAAACAACAGAAAATAAAATAACGTTTGAAACTGAAATATTTAGCCACTACACATCTTATCAAGTAACAAAAGATAGTGTAAAAACATTGTTGAGTAAGTTTGATCCCACTCTATCCTCAATGAATGGCTCTGGCCTTACTCTAGAAGACTCACTCTATACCTACAGACAAACGTTTGGCGGACATTACAATACAACTGTGATTTCCGAAAAATCACATATTAATGTCGTCTGGCTACCCCCAAAATTACCAGAATACAGTTTTCATAATCCCCAGAGTTCTAAAAGCACAATGAATTATTTAGGAAAAATATTATCTCTTTGCCATAAAAATAATATTCATGTGATAGCATTTTTTTCTCCAACCCATGTACGACACAGAGTCCTTATTTCAAAAATGGGTTTGTGGGAAACTTATCAAAGTTGGAAAACACAGGTAATTCAAGAAAATCATGCCCAAGCACTGAAACATAACAAACAAACTTATGATATATGGGATTTTACCTCTATTAATCCCATAACCACTGAGTCTTTTCCTGAACAAGATAACATAAGTCATGAAATGACTTGGTATTGGGAGTCATCTCATTACAAACAACAATTAGGCAACGTAATTTTAAGTCAGATTTTTTCTCAAAACCCTACAATCAAATATCCAGAGGAGTTTGGATATTTAGTCAATATTGATAATATAGACATGAAGCTAAGTACAGAAAATAAAGAGTATGATACTTATATTGTAAATAATAATCACATTGCAAAAGAGCTATCAGATTTAATTAAAAATGAACATCAGCTAAGTTGAAGGTTATGGGAAATAATAAAATACATGTTGACTGCTTAACCAGCTTACGAGGTCTAGCAGCTCTAGTCGTCGTTTTAGCCCATACTACAGGCTACTACCAAAGACCGGATTGGTTAGATTTACTTATTCATTATACGCCTATAAAGCTGTTACTCGACTCAGGCGTTGCTGTTAACCTGTTTTTCGTGCTCAGTGGCTTCGTTTTATCTGTAAATTATGTTGGAAAAAAAAATAATAACAACCCTCAAAATATAAATATATATTGTCTATATAGAGTTATCAGAATATGTTTCCCATATTGGGCCATCCTTTTATTAAGTTATTTAGCGCATAACTATTTATTTTCCCCAATTCCAACCAATCCAAGCTCTAATGCTTATATTCTATGGGAGAGTACCAGCAATTTTAAACAATTTATACTTGACGCTGCGTTAGTAAAAGCAAACCATCCCTTCTATTTCGTGCCCCAAGCTTGGACATTAGCTGTTGAATTAAAGATCTCACTTCTCATGCCTCTGTTTATTTATTTTGCCAATCGTTCTAGAGTTGAGCTGTGTATCTTTACTTTAGCTTTATTAACAATATTCAAATTGCCACATTACGTATTTAACTTTTGCTTTGGCGTTATTATTGCATACCACTATAAATTTTTGGCTACGTCTCTCCCCAAAATACCCGCAGGTTCGAAAATATTTCTCTTAATACTATCGTCTTATATATGCAGCATTCCTGCAATCCTAAAACTTAATTATCACGAATACATCTATCTAGGCGTTTTGACACATGCCATAGGTACAAGTATCTTGTTACTAGCGGCCATAAGCTTTAAAAATTTCTTAGAACATCGATATTTAATTTATTTAGGAAAAATTTCATATAGCTTATATTTAACACATATGCTTGTAATTTTACTTGTCACACCTAGGTTTATATATATGCTGAACCAGTATCATATTGATGGTATTAGCGCAAAAATTTCTGCCATTGTACTGACCGTGGTGGTCAGCTTAATTTGCGCCCACTACACCTATAGAATAATTGAGGCTCCTGTAATAACTCTTGGAAAGTCCATCATCACACTTTATCAATCCATTATAAATAGTGGACGGTTAAAGTTTCGGCGTCTATTTATGGAAAATTGACTAACCCTATCAAGTTAGTAGTTGCTTGGGGAAAATAAGAACGATTATTTTAATATCCACAGAGGAAATTTCCTATTCTACTTTAACAGGCTGCCATTCATGAATGATAAACATTCCATCTTTCTCTGCAAGCATTTCTTTATCCAGTATACCAAATAACGAACGGTGTGGTAGCAAATTGGGCTCTTGGTCATCCATCCATGCAAATAGCATCCTAAAAGTATTCACTGGTGAAAACTGTTTATTTAGGTGTTGAGTGAATGAAGCTGGACCATAAAATGCGCTTAAAATATTAAAACTTTCTTGAAAATATTCTTTTTTCATACTTTGAAAGTTTGTGTTTACTTTGTCATACGTATGGGTACCATGATCGGCTTGAATGATAATAATACTGTTAGGGTCACGTTGTCGAATATTATCTACAAATTCTAATAGCATTTTCTGGCAACACATCGTTTGACCAAACTCAATGTCAAACCTACTGCTTGCCGACTCTAAGTCAAAATAAAAATCATTAGCCGCATACATTGAGCTAAAACCTAATGGGGAACAGTCCGCTTTAAATCGAAAGGGAGCATGTGGCAAGGTAAAGTGAGCATGGACAAAGTATGGCCCAGTCTGAGGATCTGGTAAATAAGGGATAAACTCATTGATTTCCATCATGCCTGGTATCAAACCTTTTGACCAGAAAAACAGATGAGCTAACGTTGATGGAATCAAAGTTCTATTAGCAAAAATCATATCTTGTGTCGTATAAAAACTATGTTTCTTAATACAACGATCTTCATTGCCTACACACTTGCTGCCCATACCATCTGCTAAACGAATAAACTGGTAGCCTCTTCGGCGGAATTCAGCGAAAACAGGGTTATCTTGTTGATATAGTTTTTCCAACTCATTGAATTTTTTATGGGAGATGATTTCCCCATCGTCAAATAAATAGTTCATGGTATAAACAATAGGTAGGGACAAACTAGTTGAAGTAGAATTTGAGAAGGCTTGCTTATTAACAACAAAATTTCTTTTCTCAAGCTCAATATCTATCGTGATATTTTGTTCTGAGAGTTTTCTAAGCATCTCAGGCCCCAGAAATCCATCAGGCACAATGAAATAAACATTTGGCATCCGATCGGCATTTGGCGTATTACTAATTTTTACTAATTCATGATACGGCTTAACATCGAGAGAATCATAATGTGCCAATTCTTTACTTTTGATTAAAGCAATATCAGTAAGAGAGATGGCCAATACCGCCATCAGTATAGCGTGGTGAAATGATTTGTGATTAGCAATCCATACAGAACATGGCAAAACCAATAAAAATATAATCACATCGGCAAAAAATATATAACGAAAACGAAACCCATCACGAAGTATTTGGTGTAGCCCTTGCTCAATAAGATAATTATTAAATAAAGTTAGAACACTGAACCCAATTACCAAAGCAAGGATTGTTATTTTTAAACGCTTGAACAAATATCGCAGTAAAACTAAACATATGTAAGAAATGGTAAGCAAGATAATAAAATATCCTACCGTGCGTAATGCTGAGAACGAATTTTGAAAGTAGTTAAAAGCAGAAAAATTTGCGAGGGGCTGGAAAATAAAAACAACAAGCGTTGCAAAAACTAGCCATTGACTTTGTTTTTCTAGATTCTGCGATCCTACAAGCATGAGAACTCCATTATTTTTTAATTGATTGAAAATTTTTGATTCTCAATCATCTTTATTTCATCTATATTCATAGGACATGACGAAAAATTATAAGAAAGCTGATATGGGTGCCAATTAATAAGCTCGTGTATGTTTGAATTAAGACTTAGAATTTTATAAATCTACGCTATATTATCTATGTAAATTACATTGAGCTTGAGAATGTTAGAATTTGGCTAAGGAGCATCTTCTTGTTTGCTGTGATCTGTGTTGTTTTTCGAAGAATCATCATCTATTTTACTAACTTGCTTTCTGCCAGTAAAAAGACAGACTATTTTGTGCCAGTAGGAACGAGCGATCACTATCCCTCCCACTGCGGCACCCATTAAACCCTGAATGAGTAAACTGCCTGTCCCCATATCAAGATAAGCAAAGCAAGTACTAGGAATAGATATCAAGGTTATAATTATACAGACAGAAAAGTTCGTTGATTTCATATTTAATTTCATTAAATTATTATACTTCCTGTTTCGGTTTATTCTCCACGCAGAATTAATATAGCGTCCATGTTCTAGGTTTGCAAGTTTATTTCAAGATAGGCTGAAAATTGTATATGTAGCAAAACATATAGGTGACTTTATACATTAACTCTCCGCCATCCAATTATTTTCATCAAGAATAGGACTTCCACTCATAATTTTATCAACGACATAATCTAAGGCTAGGTTATTACCAGGCTTTAGCTCATCAATATGCTTAACTAAAACCTTGGGCTCTTTGCTAAATTCATATGACATAATATCTATTTTTGTATAATAGTGAAAACGATAAAAATAAATGAATTTATATGCATTTTCTATTTGCTGTGTCCTTATGCCTTCCCCTGAGTTTAGAACAACTTCCAATTGATGAAAAAATTCTCCCTTATCTGAACAGTCAATTGTAAAGCCATAACCTCGATAAGGCGCCTTTGCTGAAGTGATAACAGGCATACCCAACGCAGCCATTTCCATCCCAACTGTGGAAGTATGCATAAGCCCAACTTTTGCATACTGAAACAAGTCATACACCGTGCATTTTACTTTTGCTGATAGTAGGAAAACGTTCGAGGGTATTTTAATATCGCGTGTTAATAAACCCTTTTGGACAGTCTCTACGGTTTGAGGCAATAGAGGATTTTCTTCCACAGGGTGAGGTTTAATAATCAGTTCGTATTCTGGGTGCGATTCAAACCATTTGATGATTTGAATAAGCCAATCCATCATATCGTCAAATACAATTTGTTTATTTAATGCCGCACAATCCCAAATAACATTAGCACATAATAGTGCTTTTGGCTTATCACTATTCTCTAGAATAGATAAAGAAAACTCATCCGTATGGTGCTCTCCAATTGCGGCTGTATTCAAAATCACATCCAAACCTTGAGTACGACTTTCAAGCCAATTTTTGACCTTTGCTCTAGCGGCCTCCGTCATAGGTTGTTTTGAATATTTCCCCCATGGTTTTCTAAAATCCAGCTTCATTGCAGCATCTTGATAGGCATAACACCAAGCATCTTTTCTATCACCTTCCCAATGCGAATAAAAATCAATGTTTTCTTGCTTTGATAACCTCTCTAATATTCCCCACATCCCGTAAAAGCTATCATTCGAAACAATTCTATCGGGTTTTAAATCTGAAACCATTCTTCTGTAAATTATTTTTAACCGTAAAATATTTTCTAAATGCGTTTTAAAAATCTGTTCGTAATTCTCTATTAGTGTGAAATCACCCACCATATAACTATTCACAATAATATCTTCACACCATTGTCCCAAGGGAAAACCATCTTCTTGGTATCTAATAATTTCATCAAACTGCATTTTCTGAACTTTGAGGTTTATTAACTTCTTGTCATCTTGAGATAACCACTGTGAGAGCTTATGGGGTTTAAATGACTTATTCCATAACAACTTGGAAAACATATCGCATCTCATGCAAGCATCTTGAAACGAAGCCCCCATCCACTTTCCTGCATTAACATTGCATTCAGAGTGCTGCACCTGATCGCAATAGATAGGTAGTATTGTTGCTCCACGAAGCCGCAATGCGATCGACAAAATTCTGTCATGAATGAAACAGGGTTCATAAATACTAAAGCTGGGTCCATACACGATGCGTACATCTGATTTTGGAATGCTATCTGAGATATCAAGTAACTGATTTTCTAATTTATTTAGATGTTGTATATATTCAGGCGGTTTTATTTGATAATATTTGTGCTTTAATCCAGCTTTTATTTTACTTATAATCATATCTCACCTAACAAAGCTAACTTCATACTTATTGGTTTTACTTGCTGATAACTATAACATATATTAAATTAGCCCCCTAACATTTACTACGATAAACTCCGCTTGTCCCCACTCGCAATTTAAAGCCAGTAGCGTATAATTATGGTACTCGTGATTGCATATGGTTATAGTCAAATGGATACAATTGTAAAAGAAAACATCAGAACTATTTTAACTAAAACGAAGCTTTTTAACGCACAACGAAACATTCGGCTAAAATATCATAATTACTTTAAAGAATATGGTTACTTTCATCAAAAATTTTTCCAATTTCTCTCTTCTTACGATAAGACGCTCAACTGCCATGAAAGAGGAATAATTTCTAAGCACTTAACGGCCAATGCACAAGCCCAAAGCCTAAAAATCAAAAAAGAATTAGACTTACACGGGTTCTATATAACTTCTTTTTCAGAACTGGGTATTGATGCCAGCGCTACATTATCATTTTTAGAAGACAAAATTAATGCTTTTAAGCCTTTGTCCCACGACTTGAAAAATTATAAGAATTTCAATTCCGGAAAATATGGCGATAAAGCTTTATCCTATCATCTCCATGAGAAAAACATTAACCAAGAAAATGATCCTTTAATGGCATTAACGCTTCATCCCACTCTTATTGAAATTGCATCAATTTATTTGGGCTACTTACCGATGTTAGATTTCATTAGTCTTGTTGTGACCCCAGTTCATGAGAAAAATCAATTTGGTGCTCAGCTTTGGCACAAAGATTTGCATCACAAAAATTCTCTAAAGATATTTTTCTCCCCATTTGAATTAAGCCATGATCAAGGGCCATTTCAATTTTTTCCTGTTCAATATTCTAGCTACAAATATTATCGCTATGCACCCCAAAGTATGACCGATAGTCAAATAATCGAATCTGGTTTAAATCCAAAAAAGGCAATATCATTTATGGGGGGGCGTGACCAAGTGCTCCTGATCGATACGGCCCGCTGTCTCCACAGAGGCGGTTGTACAAGTAAACAACCCAGATTCATAGCAACCAGTGCCTATTGTTCTCCCAGGCACAGTTTCAGCTCAAAATTTTATAAAACAACAGATCATTTTAGATTGTCGTTTTCTCAACATCTAAATGAAAACCAATATCTTTTGAAAAAATATTCCTCAATATAAATAACTTGCCAGGGTTAATATGCATAATACCCTGGCATCTCTCATTTTACTCAAACGCCTACCAACACGCCTTCACGAGTTTGATATTTAGACCATTGATCTTTGGGTAAGCTAACATTCCCATATGAGGAGGCTCCACCCCAAATATTTTCTTTTATCCACTCCCCATCTTCAATTCGCCATACTCTGGGATCCCTAAAACTATCTGCTATATGCCAAAACTCATCTTCACTCATTTGGACATAATCCAACCAATAATAAAGGTCCTTTGAGACAACATGATCTAATTTCTTAACTAATGCCACACCTTCATCTCGTGACATTAGCCCTTGCCTAATATCTTTTGAGGTATGATCAGATGCTCGACCATAACCAAACTTTATAAACTTAAGCAAATCATGAGCGCCGTTTTCATAGCGATCATCTAGATTTGACATTTTCCTATACGTCCTTTCAAATGGCTGAGAAGCTTCTTTCCAACCATGCTTGTCCATCATCTGTTGGGTATGAACATTAGGTTCCCATTTCAAAAAATTGCCTAGATATAAACCTCTAACACCCACTTTCAGAATGGCCTCATCAGAGGGATATTTGGCCCATAGAACATCTCTCTCAGATAAATGATCGTCAGGATCATTGAGCATATCGTTCCATTCAAAACCTCTTAGGGAGTGTTCATGCCTAACCCTGGCACTAAATTCAACAAAGTCATCAGGATCATACATTCCTGAAATATCCCAGGCGACTTCACCCCAAATAACCAAAGGAATTTCATGTCTCACAGCCTCTTGTATAGGATAAGTGAATATCCCACAATGCCCATGCCAATTCATGTCGCCCATTTTTTTGAAGCAAATTCTATTTAACTTCTTCAGCACCTCAACCCCAGGACCAAAAACTGAATGATCGGCATCAAAAACATGCCGCATTCTATCTCGATTATAATCCCCTTCAGGCAAATAATTATTTCCATGATATGTTACGAGCAAAGGCTTTAAGCCAAATTCCTCAATCATCGTACTTGCCTGATAATAACTATCTTTACCACCGCTAACAGGAATAATACAATCATAGTTTGCGCCATTCGCTTTGGAAATCTCCCGAATTAAAGACACGAATTTTTGCCGGCGCAAGTTCCAAACATCTTGGGGAATCGCTTCAAAGTCTTCAAATACTCGACAGCTTGAGCAAACGCCCTCATCATCTAACTCTAAGTTTACAGAAACCACTGGATAGGTACAACGACTACAATAACGCATTTTCCTCTCCTTTTATTTTTAACACATTAGGATTTCTAACAGGATAATTATTTTCGAATAAGTATTTTTTCGCTAAATATACACTTTGATCGGTATAATGAAAAATATTAGCCGCCGCGACAGCGGAAACTTGCGTTGCATCAAATACATCGCCCATATGCTGCCATTCACCAGCACCACCACAAGCAATCACAGGCACATTATTTTGTTCCGATATTTCTTGATTTGTTTTAATATCATAGCCTTGTAAGCTACCATCTCGATCAACGGACTGTAGCAATATTTCACCAGCGCCCATTTCGACAACATGTCTAGCCCACTCTGATACTAAAATATTTGTTATTTCTTTTCTTTTATGACAGTAAACATAAGCTTGATCATCTTGCATTTTATAATCAATACAAACCACCATACATTGGGAACCAAAAATTTTGGCTGCTTGCGATAAGAGTCGCTTATCTTCAAATAAAACAGAATTTATAACCACTTTATCGGCACCATTTAATAAACGGATTTCAATGTCGTCAATTGATTGAATCCCTCCTCCAACCGTTATTGGCATCAATGTCACTTCCGAAACATCTTTTATAATATCGATAATATAGTTTCTGTTTGGATAAGCTAAATCACCGCGCCTTAAGTCATAATCAGAAGACTTAGTGATATCCATATAGATTAATTCATCAGAGGCCCATTCACTTAACCGCTTAACCGCGATAACTGGGTTGCCTAAATTTTGATATCGACAAAAACGCTTACTTTTAACTAAGTGACCATTTTTTAATAATAGTAGCGGAATAATACGATTTTTTTTCATAATAATAAGAAGTTTGAAACTAAACTTTTCCCGGCCATTTGACTTTTTTCAGGATGAAACTGCACACCATAAATATTATCTTTGCCAATAATACTAACAAAATTCTCCCCATAATTTGTTGTTGCTAGTACATGGTGGTCATTTTCAGCCTTGAAGCCATACTTATGAACAAAATAAAAATCTATTCCTTGAGACAAACCATTAAAAAGTTGATGTGAAGCATGATGGTTTATGTCATTCCAACCAACATGAGGCAATGGCTGTCCTTCACTCTCGAGTAGACCCACAGCACCAGGAATCCATCCTAGCCCCTCGTGACTACCAAACTCTGTGCTTAACTCAGATAAAACCTGCATCCCTACGCATATACCTAAAAATGGCTTCTGATGTTTCACAATTTCATCTTGCAACACTTGTAACGGCAAGGTTGCCCTCATTTTGTTCATGACTTCACCAAAAGCGCCCACGCCAGGCAGTATAATATGAGAGGATAATTTAATGTCATTTCCTGTGTTACTGACAATGACATTATCAATAATTTTTTTAAACAAATTGTACACAGATCTAACATTTCCTGAACCGTAGTCTAGGATGCAGACGCTATTTTTCCTCACTATCATTCTAATAAATCCCACTCTAAAGCGGTACCCTTTATGATTTTTTGTTTCGCAGTTGCATTCATTAAGCGATCAAAATATTTAGGCTTCAACCCTTTAGAGGGTCTAACCGATCTGATATTCTCTTTGGTCAGTGGCTCACCTACCTCTATATCTTTCACTGCATACAGCGACCGCCTAAATTTTTTCATACCCAATTCATTCTCAGTCGGTCCTAATTGCACGGTACCAATAGAATCAAATGCCCTATGCGCTTCTAACACTAGCTGTTTCATCTCCTGCGGTTCCATGGAAAATGCCGCATCCACACCACCATCTGCCCTCGAAAGTGTAAAATGTTTTTCAATAAACATACTGCCAAAAGCCAAACTCATTATGGATGTGGCAAGACCCATCGTATGATCAGAAATACCGACTTGGCAATCAAAAGCCTCTCTCAATACAGGTAACGTTTTCAAGTTAGCCTGGGTATGATTGGCTGGATAATTACTCGTGCATTTCAATAAAACAATGTCCGTACAACCCGCATCTTTGGCCACTCGAGTGGCCTCCTCAATCTCAGAGAAAGAGGCCATGCCTGTTGACATAACAATAGGTTTCCCTTGTTGCGCAACATATCTAATTAAAGGCAAATCCACTATTTCAAAAGATGCGATCTTATAACAAGGTACATTTAAGTCTTCTAAGAAATCAACAGCGGTAAAATCAAAAGGCGAACTAAACGCAACTAATCCTAATTCATGGCATCGCTTAAACATAGGTTCATGCCATTCCCATGGCGTGAAAGCCTGCTTATAAAGATCGTACAGATACTCCCCTTCCCAAAGGTTTGCTTCACTTTTCACCAAAAAGTCATCACTACGAACATCTAGTGTTATTGTATCTGGTGTATATGTTTGGAATTTGACAGCATCCACCCCACAATCACTCGCCACTTCAATCATTTTAAGTGCTGTATCTAATGAACGATTATGGTTCCCTGACATTTCAGCAACAATAAATGGTTTTTTCATATTTTTAAAATTAATCATTTCTTTATACCACTCAATAACCATTACTTCTAAATTTTCACCATAGAGAAAAATTTAAAAATAAATTTACACTAAATATTTAACAATAGAGCTTGTCTTCTCAGCAATATGTAAATTCCCAGATACTTTATTATCTGTCCATTGCCCTAGTCTATTAAAGCCATCTTGTAACCACAAACCATGATTCACTGTCGGCAGCTTCTCATAATTCTCCAACATAACCCCCAAACCCAGAGATTCTACTGCTTCAGCCACAGCTTCTTGATTCTTTGCTTGTACCATAACGAACATGGGAATTTTCATAAATGCGAGCTCCCAACAAATGCTGCCAGCCGCACAAATTGCAATATCGATATGATTCAATAACTCAGACATATTCACAACATCTTTAAGCCATGTATATGTGTGATTTGCAGCAGTGAGTTCTATACTCCATTCTGGTTTGCCTTGATATTGGCAAGGCAGTAACACATAGATATCTAAAGCTTCATGTTTTAAATCAAGGTCAATTGATTTCACTACCTTCTCTAGGACACCTAATACGTCACTCCCCCCTAATGAGACAAGCACCCGAATTGTTTCAACACGCTCTGCCTTCTTTTTATTGAAAAATGACCAATATTCTTTTTTGAGCAATAGATATTCTAGTCCTAAAAAGCATTTGATACTTTCTGGATAATGCATTTTCTTCGCCCATGGATTCTGATTAATCACAGTATCCACACAATCAATATCGATACCAAAGTCATCAATTTTTAATATCTTAAAGCTTTGATTTCTTAAATGGTAAAAATATTGATTTGTAAAATGATACCCATCCACGACTACCTGAGTCGCATGATACTTCAATGCAATTTTCTGTGTTTGTATCGCATCTTCCGTCAGCGAGTCGCTACTTTCTATTCGCTCAAAATCAAATTGATTTTTAAGGAGAAATTTATCCGCTATTGGCAGCAGCTCATTATAAACAAATAAAATTTCAAGCTGTTCTTCTTGGCACCACTGGGCTAAAGCCAAACAACGCATAAAATGCCCAACACCAATCTCAGGCGTTGCATCAACCCTAATAATGATATTATATTCCGAGCAGCTCATAACACTACCATGCTGTCCAACCACCATCGACTATGAGATTGGTTCCCGTAACATAAGAAGATGCATTTGATGCTAAAAATAGCAATGGTCCTTTTATTTCCTCGGCCTTGCCAATACGCTTTAATGGTACCTTATTACAAAGCGACCGGTAAAACTCAGGGTTATTTGTGTTAACTTCTTTAGGTGGGAATGGACCGGGAGATAAGCTGTTTACTCTAATATTGAATGGCGCCAAATGACAAGCTAAGTACTTGCTTAATTGAATAAGCCCTGCCTTTGCCGCCCCATAAAATGGGGGATTATTCATCCCTGAATCGCCATAGATTTCAGGATTTGGACTGACAATACCATACATGCTGCCTATATTGATGACACTTGCACTTTTAGTTAGATTTAATGTAGCCTCTTTCAAAAATGGCAGACATAAGTCAATTAAATTATAACTAGCTTCTACTGAGACATGATATGCCTGGCTAAATTCTTTTAACATACTATTTTTTAGTGTACTAGGACGCCCAGAATACGCATTATTTACTAAGATATCTAGCTTAGAGTGTTTAGTAAGAAGCGGAAACAATTGCTCCCTCGTTTGCTCAAAATCAGTAATATCTGCAACACAATAACTCACATTGAATTTTTTTGATTTTAATAATGTATATTGAGCATATAATTTTTCTTCATTTCGGCCATTTAAAATGACGTGCGCACCTGCCTCACATAATGCTTCAACCATTTTTTGTCCCAAATACCCACAACTACCCGTAACCAAAGCAACTTGATTTTCAAGTTCAAAAGAACGGAGAATTGTATTGTCATCTGTCATATTACCACCTAGCGGGATCAAGCACCTCAGCTGATACTTCCTGAAACGCGTGTGAAATTAATTCTAACTGTTTAGGGGCTAATTTTGGTTCATTGAAAAGTTCTAAGTTTAGTTTTAGTTGTTCTACCTTCTCTACGCCCACGACTATTCCTGTTATCCAATCGAATGACCGCACATAAGCAAAACACAAATCTATTCTATTTTTCCTTTTAAAATCAATTATAAATTGATCTAAAATTTTGTTATATTCTTGTGATAGCTCAAAATCAATATTGGGCCAAATAATGCTTCCTTTGGTTAGGAGACCTTGTAGCAGTGAACTTCGAACATGAACACAAATATCCGGCCTTCTTTTAAGTTTATTCTGGAACGCTGGATCTAGCCATCTTCTATCCAATATATTAAAGGGGATCTGAATGTGCTTTATTTCCGGATCACAAATAGCTTGGTATGCCTCTTCTACAGTCGAAAGCGAGGCACCTAATTCGCCTATGACACCTTCAGATTGTAATGTTTTCAAACATGTCCAAATGTGCTCATCAAATTCATAACGGTGTGCCCAACGATGCAGCAAGAATACGTCTAGTTTTTTGGCTTGAAGATTAACCATTGACTGATATACGCTAGATTTCACCGATTCTTCTATAAACTTATCACCTGGAGAATGAACTGTTAAATAATCTAGTGGCGATAGTTTAGTGATAATTTTAATTTGAGACTCTCGATCACCTTCCAAGCCTACTGCAATATTTTTTTCAGAGTCACCATAGGCTCTCGCGGAATCAAAATGTGTTATCCCTGCATCGATAGCATGTTGAATAATACTGTTAATTTCTATCTGTCCAGGCAACCCAACTTGGTTTGCTATGCCATATTGCATCCCAAATTGCGCCGTCCCTAAAATTAACTGGCTATGATTTACATTATTATGCTGAACAACAGGGCAAGGTGTAATTTCTTGGTACTGCTTAGCCAAACGATCGATATATAAGATCCATGACTGAGTGACAGAGTCTTCTCCGTCTTGCATAATTTCATTCATTCTAAGGTAGTCTTCGAAAGTATCAATCGTGCAGCGTATATGCTTTAAATCTTTATTTTGCATATAATTGGGTGTGTAAAATAATTTGTTTTCCACCCTGCTGTATAGCTTTGGTGTTACATGCTCCCTATCACTCTCATCCAACATATCGTCTTCAAAAGCATGTAAAAGTTTAACCTTAAATATTTCAAGACTAAGACCATAGGGCGATGTTGAACTGGGAAAAGTCGTCGTTAAAAAGTCAACCTTGCTACTTTCAAAGGCTTGAATGGCCTCATCAATAAGATGACCATCAGGGATAAGATTATCGCCTGTTAGTCGCACAACACAATCTTCCGAGTTCAAATCTTTTGTTGCTAACTGAAATCGAGTAAGAACGTCTTGTTCTGGCCCTCGAAAATAATTAATATTATATTTTTTCAGTGCTGATACTAACAAATCATCAGATTGATTTGTGCTTGTATTAACCAGCACATCTGCGCCTTGATTACCGGCTCTTTTTGCCGCTAAAACAATGGCAGGCAAGCCAGCTATCGGTAATAGTGCTTTTGCAGGCAGCCTCTTTGAAGCTAAGCGGGATTGCAGCAATACCCTAATGTTCACTTAATGCTCTTTGTAGAGACTGGACAATATATATCTGCTCTTTATCCATCATCCCATGATGCAATGGCAATGCAATTGTTCCAAAATAATAACTTTCAGCAATTGGAAAATCGCCCCAACTAAAGCCTAGCTTTTGGTAGTAAGGCTGAGTATGTACGGGAATATAAAGTACATTAACCCCAATATTAGCCTCCCGTAGCTTAATAAATACAGATTTTCTCACCTGTTTACGTTCAGATAGATCCTCTATATCTAACACAATAGGAAACAAGTGATAACTAGAATCTGTATCAGGATGTTGATAAGGTAAAGTTACCGGATAATCGCTCAGCATTTCAACATATTGTTTGGCAAGCATTCTTCTTCTTGATACGAACTGATCGACACGTTTTAATTGACTGAGACCCAAAGCGGCTTGTAAATCGGTCATTCTGTAATTGAATCCCAGATCAACTTGTTGATAGTACCAAGGCCCATGCGAAGCTTCGGTCATTAGATTTTCATCTCGAGTCACGCCATGAGAATGACAAAGTGTCATTTTTTGATGCAGGTTTTTATCGTTGGTTAAGGCAAGCCCACCCTCCCCAGTCGTGATTATTTTCACTGGATGTAAGCTAAATACAGAAATATCTGAGTATTCACAACACCCAACTTTTCTGTTCAGATAATCGGCCCCCACTGCATGAGAAGCATCTTCGATAATGCTCACGCCATATTGATCACATAGGATTTTGATCGCCTTCATCTCACATGATTGACCGGCAAAATGAACCACAACCAGAATCTTAGGTAATGAATTTGTTTTTTTGGCTCTAGACAGTTTTTCATCTAGCGCTGAAACAGAGATATTATAGGTTCTAGGGTTAATATCGACAAAGTCGACTCTTGCACCACAATAAAGCGCACAGTTTGCCGAAGCAACAAAAGTGATTGGCGACGTCCACAAAATATCTTCTGATTCTAGTCCTAATGCCAAACATGCGAGATGTAGAGCACTCGTTGCGCTATTAAGAGCCAACCCATAATTCGCACCTGTATAGGCAGCCATTTGCTCAGCAAAAGCATTGGCTTTGGGACCTTGGGTCAGAAATTCTGACTTGAGGGTATCTAGGACCTGATCCTCATCTTCTTGCGTAATGTTTTGTCGGCCATAAGGGATGAAGTCCATCATTTTATTAAAGCTCGAATTTCTTCGACCGATAAATTCCAATCAGTATTATCTGAAGTATATTCAAATCCTTCCTCAACATATTGCCCTCTTTCTCCCAAAAGATTCAGTTCATAATCACAATTAAATGCAAAACTGATGCTAGGTTTAATAACATAATGATCATGAAATTCTAATGTTTGTCTTGAATCATTGGCAGTAAACATTAATTCATGGAGCTTTTCCCCTGGTCGGATCCCAATTGTTTTGATATCAACATTTTCAGATACCGCTTTCACTAAATCTAGCATACCACTGGAAGGTAATTTTGGAACAAATATTTCTCCACCTTGCATTCGTTGAAAAGCTTTTTCTACAAAATCGACACCTTGGTCTAAAGTGATCCAAAAGCGAGTCATGCGGTGATCGGTTACAGGAAGTTCTTTTTTCCCTTCCTCGACTAATTTTTTGAAAAAAGGAATAACAGAGCCTCTAGAACCCATTACATTCCCATATCTGACAACTGAGAATCTTGTTTCATTTTTGCCAACAATATTATTAGCCGCAACAAATAATTTGTCTGATGCTAATTTAGTTGCACCATATAAATTAGCAGGATTCGCAGCTTTATCTGTAGACAAGGCAACAATACTTTTGACATTGTTTCTAATGGCTGCCTGAATTAAATTCTGAGCCCCCATGATATTTGTTTTAATACATTCCATTGGATTATATTCTGCCGCAGGAATTTGTTTTAATGCCGCTGCATGTATAACATAGTCAACGCCATTCAGAGCACAATCCAGTCTGGCTTCATCACGTACATCCCCAATGAAATACCGCATACATGATTGATTGAATTCTTGCTGCATTTCAAACTGCTTTAACTCGTCTCGAGAATATATAATGATTTTTTTAGGGGTGTAGTTGAGAAGTAACCTCTTAGTAAATGCCTTACCAAACGAGCCTGTACCACCAGTAATCAACACAACTTTGTTATTAAACATAATAGTTCCTACGCATACTTAATTTTCCTAGCCAACGATCTAAATATATTATTTTTTTCTAGTAACTCATCATATGAGCCATGCCCAACAATCTGTCCTTTGTCTAGGACATAAATTACATCACAATCTTTAACGGTTTGTAATCTATGTGCTATTAAAATTATCGTTTTTTTCTTGGACAAACTATGAATGGCATCAATAATGACTTTTTCTGTTTGATTATCCAAAGCACTTGTGGCTTCATCAAAAATCAACAACTGTGGCTCGTGATACAAAGCTCTAGCGATACCAATTCTTTGCCGCTGTCCACCGCTTAAGCGCACACCAGCCTCCCCAATCATAGTATCGTACCCATTAGACAGTTCTTCTTGAATAAACTTATCTAAGTGCGCCAACTTTGCAGCTAGCTTCACCTTGTTTATATCAATGTTTTCTGAATCTATACCAAACGCAATATTACTTGATATAGTGCTATCTGTCAGATAGATATTTTGCGGCACATACCCAATATTTCTTTGCCACGCTGTCATATTGCTATTATCTAACAGCTTGTCATCCACTGTCATCGTGCCTTTGTCCGCTGCCAACAAGCCTAAAATAATATCAACTAACGTCGTTTTGCCCGCCCCAGATGAACCGACAAAGCCAACAGTGGTATAGCTTTCGATTGTCAAAGATAAATTATGTATGCAAATACGATTTGCCTGAGGATAAGAATAATTTATAGACTGTAAGATAAGCTCGTGATTAAATTTCATAATGTCTTGATTCATCTCTACAAATCTATCTTGCAACTTATAATCATCGTATAAAATATCAACTGCACTACTGTGGTACTTCCCCAAAGTGATGCCAGAAAATATTTGTTGGGCAGCAGGCATCAGCCTATACCCTGCTAAAGCGTATAATCCCAATAATGGCAAAAATCTATTTAAATTGTCTTTAGTCCAGATAAGATAAATTGCTATTAACAGCATGCCGCCAAAGGCCAACATCTCTATTAAATAACGGGTCACTAAAGGCGTAAGCTGACTTGTCGATTCGAAACGGGCATATCGTTTAGATGCATCACGATAGTTTTCAATAAACGACTCTTCTCTATTTAAAATTTTCAGCTCTTTTATAGCACCCAACACTTCGCTAATAGTAGTGTACCGCTCACCGTTAACTGCAGAAGACAATTTACCTGCCGCTCTTAATTTCTTGGCTGTCAATGCATAAAATATACAATATGCCCCCCCCATAGATAGAAATATCATGGCGGCTAATTTTGCATCAACGATTAATAATAAAATCAATATAGACGCACCAACAATTGCTTTGGAAACAGTTAAACCTAAGTTAATAACGATACCTGTTACCAATCTATCGACTTCTGCTAATATATTTTTTTGTAGATGGTTTGAATTATTATGCAGAAAAAAAGGATACGGTTGACTTAAATACTTGCGGAGCAAGTTTGTAGATATTTTATAGCCTTGTGCATAACTAAAACGCATCATCAGCCAGGTCGTAAAAGCAGAAAATAAATTTCCAATCACTAAAAGCGAAAAAACACCACCACCTAAAAACAGCATAAAATATTTAGGTGTAGAAAAAGATAAACCTTGATAGACATAATTCAAGTAAAAATTAGTCTCAATCACTTCTGGTCTTGCTATCACGGCTAAAAAAGGCAGTATGGCCGCAACACTGACCATTTCGATAAAGCCCACGAGAATCACACAGAGTAAAATGCCATACATTTTCTTACGATCTTTTGCATCAAAAAAGCTCATTAGCTTTTTGAGAAACAATTTCATAGCACACCAGCTGAGCTAGCTTGAAAACGGGACAGTACTGCATCTTTTTGTCTAAAAGCTTGATAGGATTTATTTAGGCCAGTTATAAAGCTTGTTTTAGCCTCCCATCCCAACTCAGCCACTCTTGATACATCTAATACTTTCCTGGGGGTTCCATCTGGATAAGCTGAATTAAACCTAAGCTGGCCTTTATAGCCCACAGTCTTCGCTATAGTATGAGCCAATTCAGATATAGTCATATCTTCTCCTACACCGATATTAACAAGCGGAGCTTGAGTTTTAGAACCAACTATCGCTTTAAATTTAATATCATCCAAATTCAACAAATGCACACAAGCATCTGCTAAATCAGCACTATACATAAATTCTCTTTTAGGCGTGCCGGTTCCCCAAATCTCAACCGATTCTTGATTGCCTACTTTAGCTTCATGCATTTTCCGAATTAAAGCCGGAATCACATGCGAAGTTTTGAGATCATAATTATCACCAGGGCCATACAGATTCGTCGGCATCACAGCCATAAATTGAGTTTGATATTGACGATTATAAGCCCAGCACATTTCAATACCCGCTATTTTTGCGACAGCATATGGGCGATTAGATGCTTCTAGCGGTAAGGTTAATAAATATTCTTCTTTAATAGGCTGTGGGCAATCTCTAGGATAAATACAAGAAGAGCCTAAAAACAACAATCTCTTAATATTGTATTCTTTTGCTTGGTGAATAACATTAGTTTGTATTGCTAGATTTTGATAAACAAATTCTGCTGGATAGTGGCTATTAGCATAAATGCCACCGACTTTGGCCGCAGCCAAAATCACATATTCAGGCTGAGCTTTGGCAAAAAATTTCTGTACACTATCTGAGTCACACAAATCTAACTCACTATGTGTACGAGTGATTAAATTTTGATACCCTTGCACTTGTAATAGCTGGACAATGCTTTGTCCAACTAAACCCGTATGACCCGCAACATATATCTTGGCCTGTTTATCCATTTTGTCTACCATATCAAGACACAACCTGCTCTCTAACCGGCATCAGTCCTTTTAAAGTTGCTTCATCTTTTGCTTCTTTGCTATCTGAGATAACCATTTCTTTGACCAATGCTTCAAAACTGATTTTAGGCACCCAACCCAATTTTTCTTTAGCTTTAGTGGCATCCCCTAACAGTGTCTCGACTTCTGTTGGTCTATAATATCTCGGATCAATCGATACAATCGTCGTGCCTGTTTTGCTGTCTAAGCCTTTTTCACTTTCATCTCGACCTTGCCAGACTAAATCAATACCAAGCTCTTTAGCCGCCAATTCAACAAACTCTCTGACTGTTTTTTGAATACCGGTTGCTATGACAAAATCATCCGGTTTGTCTTGTTGTAACATCAACCATTGCATTTCTACATAGTCTTTCGCATGTCCCCAATCACGCTTTGAATCTAAGTTGCCCAAATATAAGCAATCTTGCAATCCTAGCTTAATCCGTGCCAAAGCGCGTGTAATCTTGCGGGTAACGAATGTTTCGCCCCGGTTAGGTGATTCGTGATTAAACAAAATACCATTACAAGCATACATACCATACGCTTCGCGGTAGTTAACCGTAATCCAATAAGCATAAAGCTTCGCTATAGCATAGGGAGAGCGAGGATAAAAAGGTGTTTTTTCATTTTGAGGAATGGTTTGGACTTTGCCATACAACTCAGATGTGGATGCTTGATAAAAACGTGTTGTTTTTTCTAACCCGAGCATTTTCATCGCTTCCAATATACGTAATGTACCTAAGCCATTTACATCACCGGTGTATTCAGGAGAATCGAAAGAAACTTGCACATGACTTTGAGCTGCCAAATGATAAATTTCATCAGGCATGACTTTTTGAATGATACGCGTCAAGCTTGTACCATCGACCATATCGCCATAATGCAAATATAGCTGTCTATCTGGTTCATGTGGATCTTGATAGAGATGATCGATACGCTGAGTATTAATCATAGAAGTACGCCGCTTAATGCCATGCACCTCATAACCTTTATTTATGAGTAGCTCTGCTAAGTAAGAACCATCTTGCCCGGTAATACCCGTGATCAGCGCTTTTTTTCTTATCATTATGCCGTCTTCCTCTGATATGACCTTGCAGATTGTACCGAATTTATTGCCAAATACAACTATGTTATGACTCTAGGTTATACATTAGTTAGAAAATCAGTTCTATTTACCCTTAAAGAGCAACCTTTAAGAAGACATCCATGTTAATAATTAATTAGCAGTTGCATCTATTCCAAAAGACAGGTACTTTCCATTGTCTAGTAGAATTCAAGGATGATTAAGTATAATGATTGCAATCGTTTTAGTCGGTGGGAAACACACGGTTTTAAGTGACGCGCATCCAGACACCCCCCACACTCTAGTCCCCATCGCTGGTGAACCCATTGCAAGCTGGTTAACCTATTGGCTTAAGAGCCAGGGCTTTAAGCATATTATTTTTTCTGCAGGTTATGGTGCCGATAAATTTACAGCCTGGGCGAGCCAAATAACCAGCCAAGAAGATGACTTGATTGTAGATGTTGTTACAGAACCCAGACCCATGGGAACAGCTGGTGCAATAGCCAACTGCCTAAAACGTTATCCTTCCTCAACTATTCTGGTTGCTAATGGCGACTCTCTTTTGTTGGCAAACTTGAAGTTGGCGATAGAGCAATTCCAAGCTAATTCTAACTTAGATGGCATAATTTTAAGCACGAGCATTAGCAATGCTGGCCGATTTGGTTCACTGGAGTGTGATGCGAATCAACGTTTAGTGGGTTTTCATGAAAAACAATCAGGCACCGGCCCGGTCAATGCAGGATTATATTTGTTTCGAAGTCATTTATTTGAAGATATTTCTTCAGATAAAGAGGTCAGTCTTGAATATGGCTGTTTCCCTAAATGGCTAGAGGCTGGTAAGCATATCAGAGTAGAACAAACCGACGCACCATTTATAGATATGGGCACGCCCGAAGCACTAAAACAAGCTGCAGAAAAAATCAAACAACATCAAGTTGAAATTATGGGGGAAGAGGTTACTTAAAGTATCCTAGCCCTCAGAAACAGGGGGGCGCCTTTGGCTCAATTCAGAAACCACTCCATATTTTCCCAGCTCTTAATTCCCTGCCAAAAGTATCTCACTACTTTTGGCTTTCCTGATGTATATTATGTCACTTAACTAATAAGGGTCTACAATATACACAAGCTTTCGTTTTCGGACAGGAAAAATACTAGAACATGGATGTTCATACACAACCTATCAAACAATCACCAAAGCCATTGGATATTACACACTTGACATTAATGTCGATCCCCGCTGACCAAAAATTTATCCGTCAACTCTACTTTACAGGTCATATTCAAGAATATGCTAAATTTTTAAGCAGTCGATTTATTAACAGACAATATACTTGGGGATTTATCTTAAGAGCATTCTGTCAAATATTTGGATTTATTTTATTGGCAATTGGCGCCATTATTTTTTTCCACGCAAACTGGCCAGTACAATCTTATTTGTACCAAACATTAAGCATTGAACTCATGCTTATTTTTGCCATTTGGAATACTGCTAGGCAAAGCTTACAAACAACCACTGGACTAGTATTTTTGGGACTAGGCTTACTGCTCAGTATTGCAGGCATTACCCAAATTTTTTATTTGCAGTCTTTGAATTTATCTTTTGCGAATTTATTGCAAATTGGTTTGTTCTTCACGGTGCCTTGGTTAATTTTATTGCAAAAAACCCCCAGATATATTCTGTTGGTATTAATTACAAGCTGTCTAACAATTATTGGGGCGTCTTATGCGACAATATAGTATCCAAAGCGTATTAGATTGGCTAGAATTTAAAGGCTTATTAAAAAACAGGGGTCACGCTGAAGCGGCTATTTTGTGTGACTTAAACTCTGCCTCATTTATCACATCACTCAAAAACAGTATTCATCCAATCGGTTTTTTTACAGCCTGTTTTACCTGTGTTTTTATATTGTTTATTTTAGATCAGCTTATTACCACAAAGTACCAGCATCTGACTTTTATATTTTTTACAACCACAGCTTTCATAGCAAGTTTAATACCTAAAAAACCATTATGGCTTCCCTCATTACTAACCGGTTGTTTTATCGCTATTGGTTTTGAAGCTGCATATTTAGCTCTAACAGGAAGACTTCACCCCTTCTATCATCAAATAAATATATCCAGCATATTTTTATTATCTAGTTTAATACTCATTATGACCTGGCAATTACTAAGCTTAAAGCATGACAGAAATTTTACATTCAGCACGAAGTTTTTTACACTCTCTTTAATGTTTTGTATTCTCCTTGGGTTGACACATCCTATAATGCTGATTGCTTTGATAATAGCTGTTTCTGGCTATAAACAAACTAATATTTTCCTGCTTGGATTTGGTTTATGTTTAACAACCCTTGCTTCTATCTGGGTTATTTATACTTTAGATTTCACCTGGAATCAGAAGTCTATTTTAATGATGGGGTTAGGACTTGCCTTGTGGTTGACTCAATCTTTAATAAACCACTTTGACTGGCAAGACGAAGGTTAAGCTTTAAACTGAGTACGTACGTGAACATTTGCCCACAATAACACACCTTGATTTTACCTATTACCATTCACCTATTTTAAATATTAATTAAAAATACCCTGAACTTCAACACAAAAATTTGACTCCTATGGGGTAGACATTTTTTGTTTATCCGTACTTAAATATTTGGAGGGTTTTAATGAAAACCATTGTAAAAGCAATAACACTAGCATCTGTACTCATTTTAACAACAGGTTGCGCTGCAACAAAAGGCGAACAACGCGTCTTAACAGGGACGGCCATTGGGGCAGGTGCGGGCGCATTGATTGGCTCAGCATCAGGGCATGCTGGTACAGGCGCTCTCATTGGCGCGGGCGTCGGCGCTGCCGGTGGATACTTATATCACAAAGACAAAGGTTATTAATTTAATTAATTTAATGCTTTTTTAGAATATATCTTAGGAGAAAATGATGAAAACAATTGCAAAACCATTAGCTATCGTAGGTGTTATTTTATTAACAACCGGGTGTGCTGCAACAAAAGGTGAACAACGTGTTATGACAGGCACCGTATTAGGAGCAGGTGCAGGTGCTTTAATCGGCGCTGCGACAGGAAATGTCGCGACAGGTGCTTTAATTGGCGCTGGAGCAGGTGCTGCGGGTGGCTATCTGTATCACCGCGGAAAACGTGATAGCGATTATTAATTTCTAACAAACAACTATCAACGCATATCTTATTTTTATAATTATCTTTAAAATATGCGTTGCTACTTTGTATATTAATCTTCAAGAGTATAAATCATGACATCTATAATATGTGTGCGACCGTTATTACAATTAAATTTATTATTTGCTTTTTTAATTTTATTAAGCTTTTCTGTAACTGCTTTGGCACAAAATAGACACGTTTATGATTATGCGAAAGTTTATCAACCAGAATTAACCGCACAATATGATTCTTTATTACAAGACATGGAAAAAAAATCAGGCGTTCGAATAGACGCGGCTATTTTAGCACAATTTAGTGCTGAGCAACCCCAAAACGAAGTCATTGCCTACTTACAACAACAGATGATGAATAAAGAGCCTGCGCTCAATAATGATATATTACTGGTTGTATCTATTAATGATAATTTTGTAGCGATACTGCCCTCTCAAGCTTTAGAAAAATTTTACCCAGAAAATATCAAAATAGAAATAATAGACAAAATAAAACAAGACATTCAAGCAGGCAATTACAATCAAATTTTAAAAAGTGGTTTAGGTGGCATAATCCATTACTACAACCAAGGTGAGCAAACCAGCAAAAAAACTAAAAAATCCACACCTATGACATTACTACGTAACAACTTGCTGCTAGTCGTATTAGGCCTCTTGATTTTTGCAGCTTTCCGGTACGCTCGCCGCAAACCGCCACGAGATATCTAATTGGCCACCCAATCCAGAATGAGCTGGCTTATCCTCTTAGGTTCATCAAGTAAAACCCAATGACCCTGCCCAACAAGTCGTTCATAACGCCATATATTATCAACAAATTTTTGACTGTTTTTCATTTGAATTTCTGACAAGGCGAGATCTCTTGATGGCCAAATCCCCATTGTAGGTATACTACAACGTGGAAAACTTGAGAAAATTAGCTTTAAAATATTAGCTCGATACCAATTCATCCCCGCGGTCAAACGACCAGAACGAGATAAATCATTAATCCAGCGCTCTATTTCAGGATGATTGCCTGTGCTTTTTCGAAATAATGCCCAATCATTTGCTTTGAAGATTACTTCTGCTATGTTGCGTAACTGGAACAATAATATGTATAAACTTTTCCGCGTTTGTGCCCAACCAGCGCTCGCATAAGCCTTAGGGTGGCCAACAGAAATTGCGGTATAACTGTAAAATCTATCCCCATATTCACCGGCTAAGCACCATCCTATCATTGCGCCCCAATCATGCCCCACTAAATGAGATTTTTGAATGCCTAAGTAATCCAAAACAGAAATAGCATCATCAACAATTTTTGTAATCGTATAGTTTTTACTACCTTTAGGGGCATCAGACTCACCAAATCCACGCTGATCGGGCACAATAACCTGATAACCTGATTTAACCAATATGGGAATTATCTTACGCCACACAGCATGAGAATCAGGAAACCCATGAAGCAGCATAATCGGCGTTCCTTTGCCCTCAATGTAAACATTGAGATTAATATCGTTAATTCTCATTTATTTTAAACAAGCTCATGTTCTACTTACCCATCCAATCATTAGGGCTTAACTCTATTATTTCAACTTAGATTTCGGCTTTGATTTTTCTTTTGTTCCATCCAAATTTGATAGATCTGTGTTTTTTAATAAATCACTCAGCGTTGTTTCATATTTCATAATCCGCTGAGTAGGCTCAATTAAAAAATCACTTGCTGTTAGCCCATCAGGCTCAACAACCTTATCCATTTTTTTAACTAACTTTGATACATTGGGATCAAACATATCAATTTTCGTAAGGGTATCAATATAGTTATTATGCATGCTTTTAGTGGTTTCAATCAATTCACCCACGTTATTTAGCGCTGCTGCTATTTTTTCCGGCTCACCATCTGCATAGGCTGTCTGTACATCATCAAAGGCATCTTTTAACTCCACGTTAAACTTACTAATAGCTTTAGCATGAGCGATCAATTCTTGCAGCCCCCGCTTTTGCTCTTGAGTAGCACCTGAAGTTTTGTCATCGTCAATTACCTGCAAAAGTTCTTTGTCTTTGGCCGTAAATTTTACCAAATTATCTAAATAACGCGTTTCAGAATCAAGTAGATGTTTGGCAATTTGTTGGGGTATTGAACTTTGTTCAGAAGGCTTTTTTGGTTCAGGACTTAATGTTTTTTCAGGAACTGCCTCAGGAACAGAAAGTTTATTTGGTTCAGGGCTTAATATTTTTTCAGGCACCACGTCAGGAACAGATGCTTTTACGGGTTGTTCCACGCTCTTTCTCACATTCCTCATCGGAGTGATAGGCTTTGGCTTTGATTTTAATCTTTCATTCATACTGTCTAAATCTTTTGCAAATTTATTAGAAAGAGTTTTGACAAAATCACTAGAAGGTGAGCTGTCATCTGTATGTTTCACTAATTCTTTAGAAAACATGCCGTATCGAGGAAATCTTTGTATCGGTTGAATGAAAAGACTGCCCGCATCTAAATTTTTTGCTTCTGGAATTTTTCTAAAGACACGATTAAGGTTTGCTATTAATTTATTAGCCTTGGGATCATAAATATTCAGTTCCTTCTCAAAAATGAAATTATATTTAGAATGTAATTTGGCCGACTGCTCCTGAATGCTAGAAATATCACCTAATACTTTACTAATAGCCGCCTGGTCATTAGCCTTGTATCCTTCATTCAGTGCTTTAAAAGCATTCCCCATCTCTTTGTTAGTTTTTTGTATCTCTTTTGCCAGCTTTAAAAGATCTTTTAAAGCTTTCTTTTGCTCCAGTGTTGCACCAGAGTCTGTATCTTTATCGATAATACCAATAATTGTTTTTTCTTGAGAAGTCAGTATCGCTAACTTTTCCAAGTAACTTTTTTCGGTTGTAAGCATTTCACCTGATATCTTAATCAAAACCTTCTGGTTGGGGCTTAGCTCTGAATCGACCTTTATTCTAATAGACTCAAATAATTTTTGGAGTGTTTTGTCTTTTGTTTTAATTGAAATGGCGGGATCTTTCTCAGGTGAAGATTTTGTCATGAGACTCGTCATCGCCTCTAGCACATCATAATCCATATGGGTTTTTCTAACCCTGCACGCCACAACCCCATCGTTATATGTAATATGCGCTATTCTGAGGCCTTCCTCATTTCTAACAAACAGTTCCTTTTTGTTTTTAGGGTTTGGGTCTATTGTCACCTTATATCCATTTATATCTTTAATAGCACAAATACCGGAAAAAATTTCATCTCGCTCTATTAACCCGTGTCCAGGTACTTTAATCACTAAATCCGCTCTAGGTTTAAAAGGAGTTTCCAACTTTAATGCGTTATATTGTTTATTACTTTCGGCAATACCTTTTGCCTGATTAACGTTTTTTGCAAAACTTTTTAGCGCGACAACAGCAGCTGGGGTATATTGAGCAAATGGATGGTCTATTCCTGTTTTCTCTCTATATCGGTCAACTTGCTTCTGAACCTCATTCATGGTCATTGGATAACGCGTTACTCGCTGTACCGGCAAAACCAAAAACGTACCGATATCACTACCTTCAGGTCTCTTAAGTTTTCCTAACAATTTTTCTATTTGCAAAAATAATTTACCATCCCCATTCTTTTCAAATGCGCTTTTTGACATAAAATCAGAGCAATCATCATACAATATAGTGTAGTCAATAAATAATTTCTCGTTCTCTTTAGATATTCTAATAATATTCTGCAAATAATCTTTTGCTTCAATATAATTTTCAGCATCAAGCGCTGTTTGCAAAAGTGTATACTGCGCCTCTAAGGCACCATTTGCGGTATGTATTTCTGCCGCCAATCTAAATATGTCTTCTGCATTTTGCTTTTGAATTTTTGATAATTTTTTAGACTTTCCAATAATCTGCATAAGCTCATCAGAAACACCGTTAAAAGCGCCAAGACCAGCACGAAAATTAACCTCATTTCTTGCTAATTCCCGAATAACCGGCATAACTATTTGTTGGTGTTTTTCGGTAAGATTAATAGCATCTCGCTTAGACTCTCCTTTCGCAGCCTTCACACCAATTTTTGTTAATGACTTTGGATCTATTCTGGTATTTCTTTCTTCAGACATACTACACCTCAAATATTGTACCCACACGTGTCTTGTGTCACGCATTATTAGTAAGTGTACTCACTTTTTGAATGAATTAATATCTGCTTTCTTTGCCAGCAATTAGTTTGTAGTGTATCTAACAGTAAAACTGTTATTATTTTCAGGTGACGGCTTCTGCTATAGACATTGTTAAAATGCGATCTACTCTGAATGTACGAATAGCATGGCGCTTAGTACAAAATGCCTGTAACCCTTGGAAAACGGTAGATTTGTAGGTGTGCTCCCCTAACTTCTGGGGAATCACAACTCTCTTTGTTGTCGTTTCATCATTCATGACATAAGTAATTTCCAATGCACATTTATTTTGAATGGCATCATGGATTAACTGGATTTTTTCATCTATTTCTAATGATTGGTTAGCATCTTGGTACTTAGCCCTAATCAAGTACTGTCCAATTTTATAGTCTGTTTGAATATGATGCTTTTTAATGGGTGTTTTGAGCACCAAGCCTTCGAAAGATGTGCAACGACTGAGCGCGACATACATCTGTCCTGAAGCAAAGGTTCCCCGACCAATATCGACAATAACATTATCAAAAGTTTTACCTTGGCTTTTATGTATTGTCACGGCCCAAGCCAATCTAAAAGGAAACTGAGAAAACGTGCCAATAGGCTCAGAGATAATATCTTTACCCACGGCAGTAAATTTAAAAACCTCCCAATTAAACTTATGCACTAAAACAATTTGCTCTGTAGACTGTAAACGTATACGCAGATAAGGTTCACCTTCTTCATCTATTTTAGTGCTCTCAATGACACCAATACTGCCATTGACCCAACGACGTTTTGGATCATTATTCAGCAACATAATTTGCGCGCCAATTTTGTATCGTAAAAGCTTTGCGGTGGGATAATACTCTTTGGTAAAATCTCCTTTGACCCCTGCTTTTGAGACTTGTAATTTCTCAGGCAAGGCATCCAAGTACTCTTCGTTTATTTCGTCTGATTTTTTATTGGTTGTGGTAAGGCTAATATAAAACTGATCATCTGTTGTTTTAAAATTTGGCAAATATCGACTATTGAGATGAAGTAAGTCAGCATCAGATATCGAATTATTCCTAATCGTATTCAATAAATCTACAAATTCTTGTTCTTTTTGTCTATAAACTTTATCTAACTCTATAATTTTAAAATCTACATGCTCAAACGCTTCCGCACTGAAAAAATAGGGGGACTTATAATGATCTCTGAACAAATCTCTTTCTTGTGAAGTGACGACTGGCGGCAACTGATATAGGTCTCCGACAAAAATCATCTGTACACCACCAAAAGGCTGATTAGGCATTGGACCATAAATGCGCAAAAACATATCAATGCAATCTAATAGATCGGCGCGTAGCATAGAAACTTCATCAATAATAATTGTTTTGATTTTTTTATATGTTTTTTTGGTTCTCGGCTTTACAACTTTGTCTTTAATCTTTTGCGGCGTCACATCCACATAAAAATTAAAAAAACCATGAATGGTTTGGCCTTTGACATTCAATGCCGCAACGCCTGTAGGCGCTAAGATAATAGGATTATTATCGCTGTGTTTACAAAAATAATCTAATAGAGTAGATTTACCCGTACCCGCCTTACCCGTGATGAATACACTCTGATGCAGATCGCTCATAAGCTCTATAGCTTTTTGGAACTGGACATTAAGTTCAATGCCCTCTGATGAAATACTATCTTTTTGCATTAGTTGGAAACCTAAATCCAAATATTATTGATATGACTACCTCTCGCAACATATCGCAATATAGAAGCCCCATTTTATTCGTGGATTTTAACAGATCTGAATACTAAGACCATGGCTTATTTAAATCCAATTATCTATTACCCCCCTCACCTTTTGTTAGTCAGCCAATTGATTTTAAACGTTACGCCTAGATAAGCTCTTCTTTAGGTTATATAATAAACAGCCTAAATCAGAAGCCACGACTTGTAGAAATGGCTATTTCTGTTACCTTTTTCACTTTATTTATTAATTAATGTTGATGAGTCAAAAACACAATGAGTAATCTCCCTCCCTGCCCCAAATGTACCTCTGAATATGCTTACGAAGATCGTGAACAGCTGGTCTGCCCTGAATGCGGTCATGAGTGGAGACCAGGCGATACAACGGCTGAAACAGATGCTTTTACTGTTAAAGATGCTCATGGTAATACTCTACAAGATGGAGATACGGTAACACTGATAAAAGACCTAAAAGTCAAAGGCTCTTCTTCCGTTGCCAAAATGGGTACAAAAGTCAAAATCAATAGATTGGTAGATGGCGATCATAATATTGACTGCAAAATTGAAGGCATAGGCCCCATGATGCTAAAATCTGAATTTGTAAAAAAGGCATAATGGCGAGACCATGAGCGTTTTGCTATGACGTGGGAAGACTATAGTGCGTTGCTATAAATAAACATTAGTTCTAGATAACTAAGTTTTAAGGTTTTAAAATATCGCTAATAATTCTTTTCTGTGTAATCGCCTCATCGCTACTTTTATTCTCTACTTGAGTCAATTCAAAAGTCGCCTTCCATAATGTCCAAGCTCTAGCCCTTAACCAAGTGTCAGAGTCTAGTTTCATAGCTTGTTTGAATATTTCACGAGATTTATCTTTTAGAAAAGTCCAGGCAATAACAAGATCGCATGCCGGATCGCCCATACCCATACCACCAAAATCAATAACACCTGATAACTTGTTATCGTTGATAAGTATGTTACCACTAGCAAAATCACCATGGATCCAAACAGGCAGATTGTTCCATTTGGTCTGACAAGCCTGTGTCCACAGCTCCATAGCTTTATCTGAATCTATAACATCGGAGAGTTCAGCAATCTGCTTGCAAGCACCCTCATTATAAACGCTAACATGATCACCGCGCCACCAGTTATGTTGCCCTGGAGCGGGACCATCCACGCCCTCTATACTTTGAAGCTCTTTAAGAAACATTGCCAACTGTAGTGCAATAGGCTCTAAGGCTTTATCATGAATCTGTAAGTGGTTCGCACTTTGACCTTCAAGCCATTGATAAATAGAAAATGGATAAGGATAATCATCAGAAGAAACGCCTATCTTAATAGGTGCGGGAATACTGATACTCAAGTGCGGCGCCAATTTTGGTAATAATTCTTGTTCTTTAGGCACTTTTAATGCATAAAATTCGGCAGTTGGCATACGAATAAGCAGTTCATCACCTAAACGATATGTACGATTATCATGCCCTTGCTTTTCAACTGATGTAATCGCTAAATCAGCATACTCAGGGAATTGAGAAAGTATTAATTTACGTGCAAGTTCTATTGTAGTCATAAGACACATTCACTAATGGAGGTTTGGAAACAGAGTCGAAGTAGATAAAACTCCGAAAATAGAATTGTAATATTAAGATAACTTTGCCCCCAAGAGATTTTGTCTTTTACTTAGGGGCTGCTTGGTTTGGCTATACAATCTTAGGCTGTTCAACCATTCTTAAATATGGCTTAATTTTCTTAAATCCTTTGGGAAATAATGCAGAGGCCTCTTCATCGCTTAAAGATGGTATCACGACACAATCCTCACCATTTCTCCAATTAACCGGCGTAGCAACTTTATTATTTTGTGTTAATTGCAAAGAATCAATCACTCTTAATATTTCATCAAAATCACGTCCGGTGGATGCTGGATAAGTAATACTTAAACGAATTTTTTTATCTGGAGAAATTACAAAAACTGATCGCACGGTCAACTTCTCAAGTTCTTTAGGGTGAATCATGTCATATAGTGATGCAACTTCATGTTTATGATCGGCTATAAGAGGATAATTAACGGTCGTATTTTGCGTTTCATTAATATCTTCAATCCACTTTTTATGTGATTCGATACTATCTACACTCAAGCCAATAATTTTAACGTTTCGCTTATCAAATTTATGTTTTATCTTAGCTAAGTACCCAAGCTCAGTAGTGCACACTGGTGTAAAATCTTTTGGATGGGAAAATAAAATACCCCAAGATTCCCCTAACCACGTATGAAAATTAATTGTACCGTCCGTTGTTTCTGCCGTAAAGTTTGGGGCTATATCGCCTAATCGTAAACTCATTTGAACAATCTCCCTAGATATAATCATTATTGCCATCCAACAGTGTACCTAATACGAAAATTCAATTATATAGTGATTGAATATTCATTAGAATAACTGATCTGAGCATGTTAAATGTCAAACACCAGCTCAAATTAAACAAGATCTTGTAATCAGCAGAGCTTTAATAAACTTATATAACGGCCCTATAATAAAATTTCTTGGATACCATTTACGTATCCAAATGATCTAATAAATGATATTAGTAGGTACAAACATGGTAAATCTTAGGGCAAGATTAATTTTCAATGGAGCTTTAGTATGATATATTCCGGGCAAACAAAAAAGCACATCCAAGTGCGACAAATTCTAGATGAATATATAGAAAAAAATTGTGGTTATACAACGTGTATAACCAGCTGGTATTATCAGACCAAAGCATTTAGAGAAGGGGCATTTAGAAACGTCATATTTGGTAGGAATGATTCATTAGATAGCATCGTACGGAAATTTTGTAATTCTCTAACAGCTTTCTACAGTTTTACAGATGGTAGCACCCTCAAAAAGACACTACTAGACGTTTTGAATAGCCCCGATGACGAACCCGAAGAAATCTCAAGACTTAGTCCAGTAAGAAAATTAAGTATATGAGTTATACTTAAGAATTTGAATAAATCGATAATAACCTCTTCAGCTCCTCAACAATGATTTTTGCACCACGCTCAATATCACCACGGTCAGAATTAGGACATATTGTAGTTAATATGCGTGTTGATAAACACGGAGCCCATACCGAACATTTCTATTTTGCTCTAACAAAACATACCTACTAATTATTTATCGGCATATTATCGGCACAATAAAATATATGCATCAAGCCAATATTAAGCTTATATTATGCCGACAAATTTTAACCCTGTATATACAATCAATCCAGCCATTGCCAAACATCTCATGAGAATTGAAGCCGCTAAGGAGAAAGTAGGCTTTCTGCCAGTAAATCCCACAGTACTTGCAAGCTTGCGCGAAACGGCAAAGCTATACACAACTCACTATTCTACTATGATCGAAGGCAATCAACTAAAACCTGAAGAAGTTAAAGAGGTGATTAAACTCGAAGGACATTTTCCTGGTAGAGAAAGAGATGAGAACGAAGTCAAAGGCTATTATGCAGCATTAGCTCAGCTTGAACAGTACGCCGCCCAAATTTATTCTGTCACTGAAAAAGTAACCCAAACATTGCAAGCTCTTGTGATGAGTGACGGTAGGTCGCGCGTTAAACTCACTCCTTACCGTGATGGACAAAATGTTATCAAGAATAGTGGCACGGGAACAATTGTCTACATGCCTCCAGAATCTAAAGATGTGCCAGGCCTCATGCGTAATTTAGTATCGTGGATCAAAGAAAATAATGAGCTACCATGCCCTATTGTTGCCGGTATTGCGCATTATCAATTTGCAACGATTCACCCTTATTACGATGGTAATGGTCGAACAAGTAGATTATTAACAACCCTGATTTTGCACCTTGGTGGGTATGATTTAAAAGGGCTGTATTCTCTTGAGGAATATTACGCTAAAAACTTACTTGGCTATTATAGAGCCATTAGCATTGGAACTTCTCATAATTATTATTTTGGAAGAGCTGAAAGTGACATTACCTATTGGGTAGAATATTTCACTGAAGGTATGTCTTTTGCTTTTGAGAAAGTGGTTGCTCAGATGATTGCAAGCAATGAAAAAGGCGAAAAAGATCATTCTAATCTAATGCGCATGCTTGATCCAAAACAACGTAAGGCTTTGGCGTTATTCAGAGATTATGATGTTATTACCAGCAGGCAAATTGGTGATTTGTTTGGCTTTCAACCACGTACAAATTCCGCTCTCTGTAAAAAATGGGTAGAATCTGGATTTTTGGAAATAGCCGATCAAAGTTTTAAATCAAGAAAATATAGATTAGCTCAGAAATTTAAAGAATTGTTGGATATTTAAATTGGCGGAGGTTAGTACCCCCCAATAGAATGTACTCCAAACTGGGTGGAAAATGTGAAATTGGTTATTCTCAATATTTGTGTAAATCGATAATAATTCAAACTACTAATCTCTACAGTGGTGATAACCTTTATAGTTATTATCGATTTTAGCTGTTCTCGATAATAATACATCTAATAACATCGGAATCATGGTTTGCGTGATTTAAAGGTAATGCCACATGCAATTTAACCACTAAATCTCTTGACTTCTTTATTTTAACACTCCATAGTACTCTTATATCACGAAATTCGTGATTTAGAGGTAATTATGAGCTTATCAGACTATCTTAAAAAAATTAGACAGCACGGTGAACGGCATTTTACATTAGAAAAGTTAATGGCAGATATGGAACTTTCTAAAAATGCTGCACTAAACACTATCTATCGTATAAATGATCAGTGCGAATTGATTTCGCCACTAAAGGGCTTATATGTAATTGTGCCACCAGAGCATAAGCTACATGGCTGCATTCCTGCAGAAGAACTCATCCCAATTATCATGAAACATCTAGGTGCTGAATATTATGTTGCTTTGCTGAGTGCTGCTGGTTTTTATGGTGCGGCTCACCAAAAAATATTTAAATTTCAAGTTATCACTAATGCCAGAATTACCCACCCTTGGGAATTTGGACAAATTAAAATTGAAGTTATCAGAAAAAAAGATCTATCAAATTTACCACTTCAAGATTTTACTGTTAGCACAGGTTATCTAAAAGTCGCGGCGCCTGAATTAGTCGCGTTAGATTTATTAGAATATACCTACCGCTGTGGTGGGTTAAATAATGTTGTCACTGTATTTTCTGAGCTTATAGAAAATCTTGATGCAGATAAATTAATAAAACTTGCTACTGATATAGACGCTGCATATCAACTGCAGAGAATAGGATATATAGTAGACAACATTGAATTAATGGATGAAGAATCAGCTGATAAGTTTATTGTTAAACTAGCTGATTATGTGTCCCAAAATAAACCGAAATATTTACCACTATCATCTAAAATCCCAAAAAATAAATTTCCAAGATGCAAAAAGTGGCGAATAGTAATCAATACTGAAATAGAGAGTGATTTATGATACCAGAAATATATGTTGAACAATGGAGGAACTCATGTGGATGGCAAACACTTGCGCAAATAGAGCAAGATTTAATTATCTGTAGAGCGCTAGTTGATTTGTATACTAACGATCATATCAAAGATGCTTTGGTTTTTCGAGGTGGAACTGCTTTGAATAAATTGTTTTTAAAGCCTGCTTCAAGATACAGCGAGGATATCGACTTTGTTCAAAAAAATTCTGTTCCTATAGGGCAAACAATAGATACAATTAGAGAAGTTCTTAAACCCTGGCTTGGCGATCCGAAATGGAAAATCACGCAAAGAGGCGCAAAATTAATTTATAAATATGAAGCTATAAATAAATTGCCATCTAAGTTAAAATTAGAAATTAATACCACTGAACATTTTCAGGTTCTTCCTCTAAGGACTGAAAAATTTAATGTTGAATCTGAATGGTTTAATGGAACAGCAAATATCCCTACATATGAGATTGATGAATTAATAGCCACTAAACTTCGTGCTCTTTATCAACGCCGCAAAGGTCGTGATTTGTTCGATTTATGGTATGTAACAAGTCAAAACCTTATTAATTTAGATCGAGTAATAGATATATTTTCTAAGTATTGTGCAAATGATAACGTCGCTATTACTCGTAATGAATTTATTAAAAACTTAGAACTGAAAAAAGATAATCAAGACTTCCAGTTAGATATGGACTTTTTGCTACCGCAGTACCGAGATTGGGATTATGAGAAAGCATATCACTTTGTTATTGAAAATATTATTGGAAAATTGCCATGAAGGTATTAGAAACCGAACGATTAATACTAAGAACTTGGGTTCGAGCTACCAATTTTGAGTATCCAAAAAAAATGCCCAACCCATTACATTGGCTAGGAATTTTTTAAAACTGGCGGAGAGGGAGGGATTGATTCATTCGCAAAGCAAAGCTTTTGCTCTCTCACCCTACTCTCGCGCTAAAGCGCTCCGTCAAAACTGCTTCGCCATCCGCTTTGCGGATTGTGCGCTTTGCAATTTTTTCGAACCCTACTATTCCGATTACCTCAGGTTCGCACCACTAACTTTGCATGTCAAAAAAAATGCCCAACCAATTACATTGGCTGGACATTTTTTTTGAAACTGGCGGAGAGGGAGGGATTGATTCGTTCGCAAAGCAAAGCTTTTGCTCTCTCACCCTTCGGGTCTCGCGCTAACGCGCTCCGTCAAAACCGCTCCGCCATCCGCTGCGCGGATTGTGCGCTACGCAGTTTTTTCGAACCCATAACTTATCCGAGGGTTCAAATCATAATCTAACAGCATATAAAAGAAAAACCCTCAATAGAGGGTTCTTCTTTTATATTGGCGGAGAGGGAGGGATTCGAACCCTCGGTACGAGTTAACGTACACACACTTTCCAGGCGTGCTCCTTAAGCCGCTCAGACACCTCTCCAATTCTTTTTTTGTTCACATTGTGAACATATCTCCCTCTCCCAATACTGGGAGAGAACGGATTGTTAAAAACAAGCCGAGTGAAGGTTAGTGCCCTTCAAGAATCTAGCCCGCTATTCTAACAGATATTTGTCCCGTTTTAAAATGGTTCTATCCACCCAGCACAACAAACTACAGATAGGTAGCCGTTAAAATGGGATCTCATCATCAAATTCTTCTTCCATGCTCGGTTGTGCGGGTGCGCTAGACGCTGGCTCTGACTGTGGCTGAGCTTGAGGCGCTGGTGCACGAGAAGAGGCAGAAGGTGCAAAACCACCTTGAGCTTGATCGCCCCCACGGCTATCTAGCATTTGCATTTCTGCACCAATAATTTCAGTGCTATAGCGATCAGCACCACTTTGGTCTTGCCATTTACGAGTTCGTAAACTGCCTTCTATATATATTTTACTACCTTTACGCAAATACTCGCCAGCAATTTCAGCTAAACGATTATAGAAAACAACGCGATGCCATTCTGTACGCTCTTTGGTTTCACCTGTTTGCTTGTCTTTCCAAGATTCAGATGTTGCAATGCTCACGTTCGTAACAGCACCACCACTGGGCATATAACGCATCTCTGGATCGTTACCCAAATTGCCCACGATAATGACTTTATTTATACCTCTTGCCATGACAGCTCCTCATTATGATTAAAATTTAATCCAAAAATACTTAACAACCAAATAAATAACAATACAATACTAAAACTTACAATGCCTGTGATACCCCAATGATCCATGCACCAACCACCTAGAGTGCCACCTACAAACAAACCTAAAAATTGACAAGACGAATATACGCCCAATATTAAGCCTCGCCTTTGGCTTGGGGCTATTTTAGAAACCATGGCAGGCATGGATGCTTCTAAATAGTTAAATAATACAAAAAATAATACGCCAAATCCCATAAATAATAATCTATGCCCAGTCCATAACCAACAAGGCAAGATACACAGTAAACCCATCACCGCAAAAACAAAAAATTTCTTTTGTAATATCGAGTCATCTCCACGGCGCACAAATGGCATCACACACACCAACGAGATTAACAATACAGGAATATAAAATTGCCAACTTTGCTGTGCACTCAATCCTGCCACCATTTGAATTTTCAAAGGGATGACTAAAAAACTCATAGTGAGTAGTGCATGCAACATAAACACACTAATGTAAAGTCGCCATAAATGTGGCTGCTGTATCGCTTTCAGTAACATCTTGGGGGCAAACGAGGCACTTTTATTTTCTAGTTTATTATCCTGAGTCGGCATGCGGACAACTAAAATGAAAGCAATGCCTGCCAACAAAGCACTCACAAGAAACAAACCTTTAAGCCCCAACATTGCGTCGACAACAGGTCCAAAAACCATCGCCAATGTAAACGAAGCGCCGATGCAAATACCAATAATCGCCATAACGCGAGTGCGCACAACATCTCGAGTGCTATCTGCGGCTAAGGCCAATAATGTCGCACCTATTGCACCAGAGCCTTGTATGGCTCGCCCAATGACGATCCCCCACAAAGTTGTGGAACATGCCGCAACAATGCCACCCAACGCAAACAAAAGTAATCCAACTAAAATAAGTGGCTTACGTCCAAACTTATCTGATAACGCCGCCATCGGCAATTGTAATAATGCTTGAAACAACCCGTAGCAACCTAATGCGACGCCTATTAGAGTCATTGATGCATCAGGATATTTCTGTGTATATAATGAAAGCACAGGGAAAATCATAAACAAACCTAACATACGAAAGGCAAAAACCAATCCTATGCTGAATGTGGTTTTGATTTCAGTTGCAAGCATCTGTGCCAAAGGTTTCTCCAAAAAAAACTGGGTTAACTAAATTAAATGATTGGTATAAAATATTCAGAATCTAGCGTTTTCTGCTCCCAGCTCTTAAACACCGAGAACGAAGAACGTATAATAACAAGTTTAAGGCTCGGTCTCCAAAATAATTCGGAATAATGCTATGAATTACATCACAATTAAAGGTGCACGCACACACAACTTAAAAGCGGTGGATCTTAGCTTGCCTAGAGATCAACTAATTGTTCTAACTGGGTTATCTGGCTCAGGAAAGTCCTCCCTCGCATTTGATACCTTATATGCCGAAGGTCAAAGACGTTACGTAGAGTCCTTGTCTTCATATGCAAGGCAGTTTCTCTCGGTTATGGAAAAACCTGATGTGGATCATATTGAGGGCTTATCCCCCGCTATTTCTATAGAACAAAAGACCACATCACATAACCCTCGCTCTACCGTTGGTACGGTAACAGAAATATACGATTATTTAAGATTGATGTTTGCGCGCGTTGGCCAGCCTCGGTGCCCAGAACATGATTCTGACCTAGAAGCTCAAACCATTACCCAAATGGTCGATCATGTATTATCTTACCCCAAAGACACTAAAATTTTATTACTCGCCCCTGTGATTCGCAATCGAAAAGGCGAGCATATCAAATTATTTGAAAACCTTAGAAGCCAAGGCTTTGTACGAATCAGAGTGGACGGTGAACTCTATGAACTAGAATCCCCCCCCAAATTAGACTTAAAGAAAAAACATTATATTGATGTCGTAGTGGATAGAATTAAAGTACGAGATGATTTGCGCGTACGTTTAGCCGATTCATTTGAAACCGCCCTAAAAATCAGCGACAGTTTAGCCGCTATCCACTTAATGGATGAAAATAAAGATATTTTATTTTCTGCGAAATATGCTTGCCCAGATTGCGGTTACAATTTACCTGAATTAGAGCCCAGATTATTTTCTTTTAATAACCCAACCGGTGCTTGCGATCACTGTGATGGCTTGGGACACAAACAGTTTTTTGACCCATCTCGTGTTGTCCAGATGCCTGATGCCGGATTATCTAGCGGTGCGATTCGGGGCTGGGATAGAAGAAGCCCTTATTATTTTAGTGTATTAACCTCTTTGGCCAAACATTTTAAGTTTGACTTAAGCACCCCTTTTAAAAATCTCTCGAAAAAAATTCAGAAAATCATACTCTATGGCAGCGATGAAGAGATTACCTTTATCTACACCAATGACCAAGGTAAAACGCGGAAAAACAAACATGATTTTGAAGGCGTTATTCCAAACCTTGAAAGACGTTATCGAGATACAGACTCTGAGTATATTCGAGAAGAACTATCCCGTTATATATCCAACCAAGCTTGTCCGGAATGCAAAGGCTCCCGCTTAAATATTCATGCCCGACATGTATTTTTAGGCAAAAAGACTTTACCTGATATTACAGCTAAGTCTATACACGAATGTCATGATTTTTTCAGCAAACTAAAACTAACCGGCAAACGCAAAAAAATTGCGGATAGAATTTTAAAAGAAATTTCTGAACGCTTAAAATTTTTAATTGATGTGGGATTAAACTACCTTACATTAGATCGTACAGCCGATACATTATCTGGCGGTGAAGCGCAACGCATTCGCTTGGCCAGTCAAATTGGCGCAGGGTTAGTGGGCGTAATGTATATTCTAGATGAACCCTCCATAGGGCTACATCAGCGCGATAATGCTCGTCTGTTAGATACTTTGCGACATTTACGCGATATGGGCAACACAGTCATTGTCGTAGAACATGATGAAGAAGCGATATTAGCCGCTGATTATATTGTCGATATTGGGCCTGGTGCCGGCGTACATGGCGGCCATATTGTCGCTCAAGGCAGCGCAGCCAAAATCAAACGGGAAAAAAAATCCATTACAGGACAGTATTTGTCTGGCAAAAAATTTATTCCTATTCCAGAACATCGTCATATATTCGATCCAGAACATTGTATTACAATTGAAGGCGCGCAAGGGCACAACTTAAAACAAATCACAGTCCAATTCCCGATCGGTGCTATGACTTGTGTAACAGGCGTATCAGGCTCTGGAAAATCCACACTGATTAATGACACCTTAAGCCCCGTGGCCGCCCACCTACTCAATCGCGCACATTTAAATGAACACAGCGCGTATAAAAGCATTTCAGGGTTAGAACACTTAGACAAAATTGTTTGTATCGATCAAAGCCCCATTGGCCGCACCCCCCGCTCTAATGCCGCAACTTACACTGGCATATTTACCTATATTCGAGAGTTGTTTGCTGGCACACAAGAAGCGCGTTCCAGAGGATATAAAGTCGGTCGTTTTAGTTTTAACGTAAAAGGTGGCCGTTGTGAAGCCTGCCAAGGGGATGGCTTGATAAAAGTCGAAATGCACTTTTTAGCCGACATTTATGTCATGTGTGACACTTGTGAAGGCAAACGCTATAACGATGAGACACTACAAATCCACTTTAAAGGCAAAACCATTCACGATATCTTAGATATGACGGTAGAGAATGCTGTCATATTTTTTGCTGCTATTCCCGCTATACAGCGCAAAATGCAAACTTTAATGGATGTAGGATTATCGTATTTAAAATTAGGCCAAAGTGCGACCACGCTGTCCGGAGGTGAAGCACAGCGTATTAAATTAGCCAAAGAGCTGTCCAGACGAGACACCGGTAATACACTATATATATTAGACGAGCCAACCACTGGCCTGCATTTTCATGATGTCAAACAATTACTAGATGTTTTAGAACACCTCAAAGATCGTGGCAATACGATTATTGTGATTGAACATAATTTAGACGTGATCAAAACAGCCGATTGGATAATTGATCTCGGTCCTGAAGGAGGCGATGGTGGTGGGCAATTAGTCGCACAAGGTACCCCAGAGCAAGTCGCCAAAGCCAAAGACTCGCATACCGGTTATTTTCTCAAAAAGATTTTAGCCACAGCCAAAAAAAGTAAAAAATAATCTCTTATTGAGCGGCCCTATCGACGTTAATTAATGAGTCACCTGCCGTTCATCGATTCTTTCATACCCTTTATCGACCCAACCACACTGTTAGTTGACTTAATCTCCAGTTGCAATACAATAACCCCAGTTTTCGAATTTACAACCGTGTATATATTTTTTTGATATATACGCTATGATTTTTAAGGGTTTTTATTATGTTTGGTTATGACACCTGGAATTCTGTTGAACCATATGTCTCTAGAATTAAATCTGGATTGAGCTGGATATTTTCTAGCCGCCCATATACATTTGATTGTTCAAATGATAATCCTGCTTGGAAAAAATTAGTCGACTCAAATAATACCCAAGCACTTAAAAATGCAGTGCATTATTGTGGCGAAGCAGGACATAAAATAGTAGAAAAACTCACCTTTAAATTTGATTGCACAGATACAGAGGCTTGGAAAAAGCTAATCGATACTGAAAATGCAGCTGATTTTACAAAAGCAATAGATCATTGTGGTGATGAGGGTCGTGAATTGGCAGACAAGCTAATAAATGAATGGAGCAACACGACTTATCTGCAGATTGGCGCAGTTGCTTTGGCTGTAGGTTTTGCGGCCTATAGAAATAGAGATGAAATCTATGCCAACGGCAACAGATTAAGTAAGCTTTGGGAAAAGGTAAGTTCCCCAGCTCAAGCGTCACACAAAAAAGCAGCATAATCAGTATTTTATGAATATAAGAGACAAGCACGAAATCATTTTAATATTTCGTATTCGTTCCTAAGCTATTTTTTGCTTCAAATGTCTTAAGTAGTAAAAAATAGATTTTGGCATACAGGTTAAAATAACATACAACCAATATTTGAAACATAGTGGTTGATAACCACATGCTTGAAAAAAAAACTTTCTAGCCGCACTAAGCTTTTGTACCGCCAATGCTTCATAGCCTCCGGCAAAAGCATAATATGCCAAACGTTTATTAATAACGGGTTTTAAATATTTTTTAACGCCTAAATTATTTTTAAAATTTTTATAGCATGAAATTGTATCATCATAAAATGCATAATGACCAAACTGAGTCAAACTGCTCAAGTAATGATGCCACTCAGCCAATGGCTCATTAATATAAGCCACACAGCCCTGTTGTGCAATCCTTAGCCAATAGTCTATATCCTCTGAACCTTTCCATTTGGACTGAAACTCACCGACTGCATCTATCATTGACTTTCTAATCATCACACTGGATGTACAGATGAATGGAAAAAACTGCATGGCACAATCAAAGTATTGATCGTTGAAAATGATTATATTATTCTCGCAAGACTTAATGGCTGGTTTGAATTTTTCAATGAATTTATTCTTATCTAAAAAGGCAAAACCTGGTTGCTTTGGGTTATCTAACCGAAGTATGTCCGTAAAAATCAAATCAATATGGGGCGTGTTTTCTAATACGGCCAAACGACGAGCAACACTGGTGGGCAATAGTCGATCATCTGCATCTAAAAAACAGATATATTCTCCCTTTGCTGCTTGCATGCCTTTGTTCCTGGCCGCTCCAGGCCCACGATTTTGTTGACTCAGTAAAATGAAATTTTCTTTTTGTTGTAACCGCTCTAAAACAGTTATTGTGTTATCTGTAGAACCATCATTCACAACGATTATTTCAATATTATCTGTCGTTTGATTCAAAGCTGAGTAAATCGCATGATAAACATATTCCGCACTGTTATACGCGGGAATAATAATGCTGACAATGGGATGTTTGGCATTAGTATGGTTTTGCATATTTTTATATTTCCCCATAGTTGAGCAACTCAAATAAATTCAGAAAATTGCCTGAACCTCAATATAAAGTTACATTAGTTAAAATACTATAATTGTGGACGCTTGTGTTGTGATGAAGACTAAAAAAAACAGTATTGTAATTTCTCTGACTTTTTATTTCACATCTTGCTTAATGCTTTTATTCCCCATGAGCCAAGCTCATAGCCTGCCGGAATTTAATCCTAATTTTTATTTAGAAGGTGATGTGGGTTATCGCTCTTTTCGCTTTGACGATGGATTAGGGGGCGAAGTATTTGAATCCAGTTTCCCACAAGCTGGATTTATTATAGGTATGAAATTTTGGGAATATTTTGGCCTTGAGCTAGGATATCAGCGCACCAGGCGAGAAGGCAATACCGCGCTGATTGGCGGCAATCAAAGAGTTCTTGGACGACTAATTCCACCCGCAGGTTCTGAAAGTCATGTTTCAGAAGCTGGCATACAAGGGCAATTTTTAAATTTCGTTGCGTTTTTACCGACCCACCCTATGTCGATGTTTGATATTTTATTTGGCATCGGTATTGTCCATTCAAAATTATTGAATAATGATGTCGTGGTTGGCGTGAATAATATGACATTGAATGATCCTATTCCAAGAACATTTAACACAAAACAAACACATGCTAGGGTCTTTGGTGGATTACAAAAACTATTTAAAGTACAAAATGCCAACTATATCAAAAGCGCCGGCGTACGTTTAATGGTCATTTGGGAAAACACCAATGTATTCAAAAGCGAGCCCGCACTGCAAATCCAAGATGCTTTTGTTACAGCCAAAAACAGCTATATCGTAACTTTTGGATTGGTTGTTGAGTCTTAATGCATACTCTAATTTAATCTAATAGGGACGACACAGAGGTCGTCCCCTACCATATTTTGTTATTCAAATACTTCTAGCAGCAAACAGCGTACCGAACCACCGCCATATTTCTCGATAGTGGATATGTCACTATGAATAATTTTATGGTAATACTGCGCTAATAATTGAAGTTGTTTGTTCTCTAGGGCATTAAATGCCGAAGTAGACATGACTAATATTTTGTTATTTTGTTTATCACATAGTTCTAGCGCATTGCCACCAAATGATTCGATTTGGGCATAAGATAACTCAAGAATTTGATGATGTTTTTGTAATGTGGATAAAACAAGTTTTTTATCTTCAGCTGCAATACCCTCAATACATATACCAATAATATCACTACCTATAAACATAATAACGTTTGTATGATAAACAGGTTTATGATTACTATAATGCCAATTAAAGCATACGGGCTCAAAGCCAAGCTGCTCACACCATTTGAGAAACAATGTTTTGTCTGTTCGTGAAGATATGGCCGCATAAGCCACTTTATTGACTCTATCTAGAACCATACTACCCGTACTTTCAAGAAACATATTGTCAGATTCATACGTCGACAAATCAATTAAGTTACTATAATGGGGTGCAAAATCAGAATATATATCTTTTCTGCGTTCTAGCCGTCTATTCTCAGCATACATCGGGTATAACACCAGCGTATTATCTTGATGAAAACTCATCCAATTATTACAAAACAAATCATCAGGCGTATTATGCTTACCTTGGTAAAGCTGTACCTCAATATCATGGTTTCTTAATTTTGTGACTAAATTCTGATGCTCTACCAACGCTTTATTTTGAATCACTTGAATAGGCACATTATCGACGACTTGATGTGCATTGGTAGAAGTGGTTTGAGGATTTGCCAAAAAGCTTACCGGCTCAATCATAATCACTTTATTAGTTGATTGATTATGGTTGCTATTTTTAGTGACACGCATATTGATGACTCTAATTTATGATTTTGGAGCGCATTGTTTTAGTTGATTCAGGATTCAATACAGCTTCATCTTGGCAAGCAGAAATTTCTTGGCTTTGAACAAACTGATTTAGCATTAGGGGTGGCATATCTAAAGCGCTCCCTTCGATATCGCTAAGAAGTTCTTGCTCTTGCCCTATCCTTCTAGCAACTATATCAAACATATGAAACATCTGCTCCCCTTGAAACTTAGTCCGCTTTAAATCCTTGGTTGTTTCCCACGAAATAACTTCAAACCCTTCCTCGAGTAATAATTTAAGCCCTTCTTCAGTATGAAAAGTCATAGTACTTTTCTCTGGCTCTTGTTGTGCCCAAGCATGTTCATTTCCAAAAAATTGTCCTGCAAAAATACCACCCACACAAAGTGATTCCTCTATATTGAACCATGCTTGTTTGAAGCTACCTGGCGGTACAAAGGGAAGTGCAGCAATCGATATTACAATATCATACGCATTCGGAGCGCTATAGTCTTGCATACCTGATTGCTGGCATGTGAGTCTACTATTAGCATCGATCTCTTGAGCTCTTTCTTCTACTATTTCTAGAGCCCTCGCTTCAGGATCGACCGCGGTTACATAACATTTCTGGTCTAAAAAGTATTTAGTATCTCCGCCCGCACCACACCCACCATCTAAAACCTTTATATCCTTCTCTTCAGGATTATATTCGTAGTAAGCATCTAGAGCCGCCATAGAAAGTGGATTCTGCCCCCTTGCTCTTGTCTTTTCAAAATAATCACTCCATGTCGGCTCTTTAGGCTCAGCTCCTGCTTTCATTTATCTACTCCCATAATAAAAGTGAATTCTATTCATAAATCTAAGACGTGTTGACAATTCATTATCCCGCACAATGTCTACGTGCCCTGTTTTATTTGACGTGGGTGATTTATATAATTGGTTAAACAATGTGGACCACCCCCCGCTTTAATAAAATATCTGACATCCACCTCAAACACCTCATAGCCTATATTTCGTAAGGTATTGGGTAACTCTGTACCGCACTTTGCCATAATGATTTTATTGCCAATGTTAATTACATTACAAGCATACTGATGTGCCGCGTCAGAGCTTACCTCAATAAGATATTTGGCCGGATCAAGCCCTAACTTATAAAATCCATTTTCAAGAAGCATTTCATAAGATGCCGCATCAATACCATTTTTATATAATAAAATATGGCCTTTGCTCAAGCTGGCCAGACAGGTATCCACATGAAAAAATGGTCGTATAACTTGAATACTATTAACTTTTACACCGGTACACTCTTGAAGTTGTTGGTGAGATTGCTTATCAGATCGGCCTTTTGCCGGATTATCTAATGTTGCATTAAATCCAGACCAATATACGTCTCTAAAGCTATCATATACATTATCACCCGCACCCTCACATGCCGCCTCAAAAGGAATAATTTCTCGACTTGGAAAATGGGTTTTAATTATTTTCTCATGGTATTTTGATTCTTGGCAGCGCTTGGGATGAGTAAATTGGCTTATAAAACTGAAATCGTGGCTTGTATCAATAAGAGATAATGAAGCATCCGCGGTGAAGACCTGATCAAACAACTGTTCAATAGGCTCTAATAAAAGCACTTCCGCATTGAGCGCTGAAATAAGCGTATCTTTGAAAGCCCTCCATTGACTGTACGCATTCTGACGATATAGCTCTGGGTTTTGCTTATACTCACGCCACCCTTGCTCAGATTGATCGTTAAAATGCCCCCAGGTCGCATCAGGTTCGGGAATTTTGAAGTATGTAGGCTCGCACATCAAAAAAATTGGGTTGCCCATCTGTGAATTCCATATCAATCAAATACAACATATTAATTATACTAACAAGATGGGCAACAAAAATGAAATGCCAAATTTAGATTTAGGCAGTTTGCTCTATGGTCTCTGTGGGAGATTTTTTATTCCAAGCAATAATGCCCCAAACACACATGCCAAAATACACCGCAAATAAAAATGCCTGGGCATACGCCCCTAGTGTAAGATTAAAAGCAACCCAACCGATATTGGCAAAAGCCCACATCCACTGTCCAATCACATTTTTCTTAATAATAAAAATATTACCCGACAAAGAAATAGCAACTAATCCCCATGTTACGATATCCCAATTCATACCACTCTACTCACTTATTTTTAGTTTGATTTTTTATTTTAAACAAAAAAAAGCCAGGACATGTCCTGGCTTTTTCTTCATATACTTTAGGCTGTTTCAAAACTGCGCTCGCGATCAACAAGCTCAATAATGGCCATTGGTGCATTATCACCCGCTCTATAACCACACTTTAGCACACGCAAATAACCACCTGGGCGTTCTTTATTACGTGGACCAATGTCGTTAAATAATTTTGTCACCATGTCACGATTTCTAAGACGGCTAAAAGCGAGTCTACGATTCGCAACACTGTCAGTCTTAGCTAAAGTAATCAAAGGTTCAACAACAGAACGCAAAGACTTTGCTTTGGGTAAAGTTGTTTTGATTATTTCATGTTCAAACAAAGAAGAAGCCATATTCTTAAACATAGCCTTTCTGTGCGTGCTATTTCTATTAAACTTTCTACCGGCTTTACGATGACGCATGCTTGCTTCTACCTAAAATCTATTAGTTATATTATTTTATATATTGTTATTTGTTAACGAATTATTATAATTCTTTAACTTCTAACCCAGGAGGTGGCCAATTTTCAAGTCTCATGCCTAAGCTTAGACCTTTAGTTGCCAACACGTCTTTGATTTCTGTCAAAGATTTTTTACCTAGATTAGGTGTCTTGAGCAATTCCATTTCTGAGCGCTGAATTAAATCACCTATGTAGAAAATATTCTCTGCTTTCAGGCAATTCGCAGAACGAACTGTTAATTCAAGTTCATCAACTGGTCTTAGTAGAACTGGGTCAATTCCAGTTTCTCTTTTGCTCTCTTCTTGCTTTTCTTGACTCTTAAGGTCAACAAAGACTGATAATTGTTCTGCTAAAACAGTAGCTGAACGTCTGATTGCTTCTTCTGGCTCTAAAGTACCATCCGTTTCAATGTCGATGACTAATTTATCTAAATCAGTACGGCCTTCAACACGGGCGTTTTCAACTTTATACGAAACACGGCGCACAGGACTAAAAGACGCATCAACTTGAAGATGACCAATAGTCGCACCCTCGGCTGACTCTGCTGTTTTACGAACCGTAACTGGCTCATAACCACGACCACGAGCAACCGTGATAACCATATTTAAGCTTTTATCACCTGTAATTGTCGCAATGACATGCTCAGGATTCACAATCTCAATTTCATGGTCTAATTGAATATCAGCAGCCGTTACTTTGCCCATTCCAGTTTTTTGCAGTCTTAGCTCAACTTCACCACGGTCATCACTGCTCATTTTGAACGCAATGCCTTTAAGGTTTAGCAGGATATCAACCACATCTTCTTGTATACCTTCCATAGAGGAGTATTCATGCAAAACGCCTTCTATCTGCGCTTTGACCACGGAGCATCCAGGCATGCTAGATAACAAAATGCGGCGTAAAGCATTACCAAGCGTATGCCCAAAACCACGCTCAAGCGGTTCTAAAGTCACTTTTGCTTCACATACATTAGATTGATTAACTAATATGTTTCTAGGTTTCAGAAATTCTGTCACAGCACGTTGCATGTAACATTCCTCCAATCAGGTTACTTAGAGTAGAGTTCTACTACTAGTAATTCGTTAATATCTGATGGCAATTCATCGCGATCTGGCATACGTTTGTATTCACCAGTAAATTTCTTAGATTCAACTAATACCCAGTCAACCCAACCTTTTGATTCAGCTTGGTTTAAAGAATCTAGAATCCTTACTTGTTCACGTGAACGTTCACGTATACTAACCTGGTCGCCAGGCTTTACTTCGTAAGATGCGATATTAACACATATACCATTAACTAAGACAGCTTTATGAGATACTAGCTGACGAGCTTCTTTACGTGTTGAAGCAAAGCCCATTCGAAATACGACGTTATCCAATCTTGACTCAAGCAACTGTAGCAAAATAACGCCCGTTGGCCCTTTTCTACGATCAGCTTCTTTATACATCTTTCTAAACTGCTTTTCTAACACTAAATACTTAAACTTAAGTGCTTGTTTTTCTGCTAACTGCAAACCATAGTTAGTTTCACGGCGCCGATTAGAACCATGCTGCCCTGGTCTTGTTTGATGATTACATTTCGTCTGTAAATCACGATTTTTATGCTCTAAGTCTTTTTGATAACGTCTTGATAACGCACAAGTTGGACCCAAATACCTTGCCATATTAATTCGCCTTTAAGCTATTGAACTTTATTAAACTCTACGTTGTTTAGGTGCTCTGCATCCATTAAATGGAATGCCTGTTACATCATAGATAGCTGAGATAGAGACATAATCTCTTACCGCTCTCACAGAAGCATCTCTACCAGGTCCTGGCCCACAAACTCTGACTTCGGCAGATTCTGCACCAAAAACATCTTTTGCTTTTTGTACAGCTTTTGCTGCTGCAACTTGTCCTGCAAAAGGCGTGCTCTTACGAGAGCCTCTAAAGCCACTACCACCAGCTGTTGCCCATGTCAACGTGTTACCTTTAACATCGGTTACAGTGATAATCGTATTATTGAATGAAGCATAGATATGGACAATAATGTCCGATACTAGACGCTTAACCTTGCGTCTGCCTTTCCCTTTTGCGCCACCACCAGCTTTGCCTGAAGTGTCTTCACCACCTTCAGATTCACCTGATTCGGTACCCGCGATATCATCATTTTCTAGTTCTTCGTTGACTTGAGTGCTTTCAACCATTTTCTTTTCCAAAATTTAACTAACTATTTTCTAACGACGCCTTTGTTTTTGCCCTTACGAGTACGAGCATTCGTGCGAGTTCTTTGGCCTCTTACTGGCAATCTTCTTCTGTGCATCTTGCCACGATAACAACCAATATCGCCTAAGCGCTTAATACGCATAGCCAATTCTCGTCTAAGATCACCTTCAACATCAAATCGCCCTACTTCTATTTGAAGCATGCGAACAACCTCATCGGTTAAATCTTGTACTTTCTCTGTACCTTCTAACCCTGAACTTTTACAAATTTTAATTGCACGGGTGTTACCAATGCCAAATATACTTCGTAGTGCGACTCGTATATGTTTACGAGGTTCTAGTGGCACGTTTTGAATTCGAACCGCGGCCATAATTAATTGCTCTCCTAAAAATATTCCCCGTAATCAGGGACAGAACAGACTACCTGAGACTTAAATAAAAGTCAAAAAACACGAACTAACCTTGACGTTGATTGTGACGTTTATCTTCACATCTAATGCCTAAAGTTGCGCCACCTTTTTTGTTTTTACTTTTTCTTCTGGTAAATTTACATTTTTTACATATTTTCTTAACTGAAGCACGAACCTTCATAATTCACACCTTATCTACACTAAAATCTAACCTAATAATCCAAACCCGCCTGGACCACCGCCACCTTTTCCTTTTGAATTTGCCTTCTTCAGCATCGAGTCATATTGCTGAGACATTAAGTGGGCTTGCACTTGGGATATAAAGTCCATAACAACCACAACAACAATTAGTAGTGATGTTCCACCAAAGTAGAACGGCACCTGCCAACGATAGTTCAAAATTTCTGGCATTATAGCCACACCAGTAATATAAAGTCCACCTACCAAAGTTAGTCGAGTCATAACTTTGTCGATATAGTTTGCAGTTTGCTCACCAGGACGAATACCCGGAATAAAGGCTCCGGAACGCTTTAAATTTTCAGCCGTATCCCGAGGATTGAACATTAATGCGGTGTAAAAGAAACAGAAAAACAATATCCCTGCCGCTAATAACATTAAATATGCCAATTGCCCTGGCTGAAGCGCATTACTAATCATTGTAAATATGCCAGAACCGCCTTGAGAACCAAACCATTGCCCAATAGTCGCCGGAAATAAAATCAAACTAGAAGCAAAAATTGGCGGAATCACACCCGCCATATTGACTTTCAAAGGCAAATGGCTTTGCTGAGCTGCGTACATTTTACGCCCTTGCTGTCGTTTTGCATAATTCACTGTAATTCGACGCTGACCACGCTCTACAAAAACAATAAAAGCGCAAACCCCAAGCATCATCATCACTAAAAGTACCAAACCAATGGCCGGCATGTTACCTTGCCTAACGCTTTCAAAGGTATTACCAATCGTACTCGGCAACCCAGAGACAATCCCTGCAAAGATAATCAAAGAAATGCCGTTACCCACACCTTTTTCGGTAATACGTTCCCCTAACCACATTAAAAACATGGTACCGGTAACCAAAGATACAGTGGTCGTCAGATAGAAAGTCGGGCTCACTTCTGCCGAACCTGCCAGTATCTTAGACATACCATAGCCTTGGAATGTTGCTAAAAATAGCGTTCCATATCGGGTGTACTGTGCAATTTTTCGCTTGCCGGTCTCGCCTTCTTTTTTAAGTTGCTCGAGTTTCGGTGAAACAACGCTCAACAACTGCATAATAATAGATGCGGAAATATAAGGCATAATCCCGAGAGCAAACACTGACAAACGTTGCAGCGCACCACCGGAAAATGCATTGGCTAATCCTAGGATATTGCCTTGCAAGTTAGAAAATAACTCTTGCAACCTTGCTGGGTCAATACCAGGAACGGGTACGTGTGCACCAATTCTGAATACAACCATACCCCAAAAAACAAACCATAAACGTTGTTTTAATTCGACTAAACCACTATTAGTTTGCTTTCCCCTGCCTTTCATTAATTAAGCCTTTTCCTCTACTTGACCGCCCGCTTTCACGATCGCTTCCTTTGCACCTTTAGAAACTTTAATTTCTGCAGACACTTTAATCGCTTTCGTTATTTCGCCTTTTAACATGACTTTTACAAATTTAATATGCTTATTAATCAAGTTTGCATCACGCAATATTTGCAAAGAAACAATATCGCCTTGAATAAGATTCAATTCATTCAATCTTACTTCCTGAGTGTATAGTGATTTACGGGAAGTAAACCCCACTTTTGGCAAACGGCGCTGAATTGGCATTTGACCACCTTCAAAACCTACTTTATGGTAACCACCAGAACGAGATTTTTGTCCTTTATGACCCCGGCCACAGGTTTTGCCAATCCCTGATCCAGTGCCTCGTCCAACACGTTGTCTTGCGCTTTTTGAACCTTCTGCAGGCTTTAAAGTATTTAATTTCATTATACTTTTCCCTTCACGGCATCTTCGTTCACAGAGACCATGTAATAAATTTGATTTATCATGCCACGGTTTTCAGGTGTATCAATAACGTTGACTGTTTGTCGTATACGTTTTAGCCCTAACCCATTAGCACTTGCTATGTGGTTCTTTTTTCTGCCACTTAAGCTTTTGTCCAAGGTAACAGAAATTGTTTTAGCTGTTGATTTAGGCATGAGCTTCCTCTCCTACTAACTCTCCAACAGACATACCACGTTTTGCTGCGATAGAACTAGGTGAGTGTGAACCTTTCAGTCCATTAATCGTTGCGCGCACAACATTAATCGGATTTGTAGATCCATAACATTTTGCTAAAACATTGTGTATGCCAGCCACTTCGAAAATAGCACGCATCGCGCCACCCGCAATAATACCCGTACCATCAGAAGCAGGCTTCATCAATACTTTTGATGCACCATGTGACGATATAATCGTATGATGTAACGTATCATCTTTCATCGGAATATCAATTAAGTTGCGCTTAGCATCTTCCATTGCCTTACGAATAGCCTCAGGCACTTCACGAGCTGTTCCCGTACCCATACCAACACGACCTAGTCCATTTCCTACGACCACAAGAGCAGAAAAACGGAATATTCGACCACCTTTTACAACTTTTGCTGTACGACGGACTTCAATTAATTTTTCTTCGTATTGACCTTCAGTGTTTTCTTCAACTGCTTTGGGCTTCGACATGTTCGCCATATTTTATACCTTAAACCGTAATACCATTTTCGCGGATTATTTCAACAAATGCTTTGATTCGACCGTGATACTTAAAGCCACTTCTATCAGAAGCCACTTTATTTACGCCAGCTTTTTTAGCATTTTCGGCTAATTTCAAACCAACAATAGCGGCCACTTCTGTTTTGTTTTTGCCTTTTAGTTTAGCTCTAACGTCTTTATCTAAACTGCTAGCACTCGCCAATATTTTTCCATCAACAGGAGAAATGACCTGGCCATATAAATGGTTTGGTGTGCGGTGAATGCTTAATCTTGCAATTCCGGTCTCTAAACCTAAGCGTTTAATTCTAGCTCTGGTTTTTTGTCCGCGACGTAAGCGCCTTGTGCGTCTATTCAACATACTATGCCCTTACTTTTTCTTTGTCTCTTTCAATTGAATGTGCTCATCAGCATAACGAATACCCTTGCCTTTATATGGCTCTGGCTTTCTAATGCCTTTATGAATCCCACGTATATCTGCCGCCACTTGACCGACAACTTGCTTATCAATACCCTTGACGACTATCTCTGTCACACTAGGCGACTCTAAAATAATGCCTTCAGGAGCAACATAGTCAAGCGGATGAGATAGCCCTAATGTAAGATTAAGCTTTGCGCATACGCCAGCCTTTCCTACTTGAACTCTATAACCAACGCCGACTAATTTTAATTTCTTCTCATAACCTTTAGAAACACCTTCTACGTTATTATTTAATAACGAACGCATGGTGCCACCTAAAGCATTACCATTTACAGCACCGTCAGCAATAAAGACTGTCAATGCATTATTTTCAACCTTAGCACTAATGCCAGTCGCTAACTTCTGACTTAGTTCGCCTTTGGAACCTTTGATTTTTACAATTTCAGCTTCAACTGTTACTTCCACATTCGCAGGAATAATAATTGGCTTACTTGATACTCTAGTTGACATTGAGCAGCCTCTTTACGCTACAAAACATAATACTTCGCCGCCTTGCCCTAATTTTCGAGCTTCGCGACCTGACATAACACCTTTTGACGTAGACACGATGGATATTCCCAACCCGTCCATGACTTCAGGTAAATCTTCACATGGAGAATAAATCCGTAAACCCGGCTTACTCACACGTTTAATAGTTTCAATCACAGGCTTGCCATTAAAATATTTTAATTTAATCGCAAGTTGATCGCTGGGTTTTTGTTCTTCAATTCTGAAATCTTCTATATAGCCTTCAGATTTCAAAACACCCGCAATAGACGCTTTCACTTTTGATGCTGGCATCAGAACTTTTTCGAAATTTGCACGTTGGGCATTTCGGATTCTGGTCAACATATCCGCAATTGGATCTGACATACTCATAATTTTAACCTCTTCAAAAACCTACCAACTGGATTTTACTACGCCTGGAAGTTTTCCTTCCATAGCCAAAATTCGAATCATATTACGGCAAATACCAAATTTACGATACACGCCATGAGCCCGACCAGTAATTTTACAACGATTCGATATTCTCACAGCGGCAGTATCACGTGCCATTTTCTCAAACTTTTTCAAAATTTCTAGCTTTTGCTCTAAATCCAATTCAGGATCCTTTAGCTGCGCACGTAGCTCTTTTCTAGTATTACGGTGTCGTCCTTCAAGAAGAATTCTTTTTTTCTCTCGACGGATCATCCGATTACTTGCCATAAAAATATGCCCCTTTAATTCTTAAGTTCACGAAAAGGTAATTTAAATGCTTTTAACAAAGCATAAGCCTCTTCATCCGTTTTGGCAGTTGTCGTGATAGTAATGTCTAAACCACGCACCGTATCTACTTTTTCATACTCAATTTCGGCAAACGAAATCTGTTCACGAATACCCATACTATAGTTGCCGCGTGAGTCAAATGACCTTGGATTAATACCCCTAAAATCACGTACACGAGGTAAAGCAATAGCAACCAATCTGTCTAGAAACTGGTACATATTGTCTCTACGTAAAGTAACCTTCGTACCAATTGGCCAACCATCTCTAATTTTAAATCCTGCAATAGACTTTTTGGTCATTGTAATGACAGATTTTTGACCGGCAATCTTCGTTAATTGCTCTTGGGCAAACTTGATGACTTTCTTGTCTTCTGCCGCTTTACCAACGCCCATATTTAAAGTGATCTTTTGGATCTTTGGCACTTGCATTATGTTGTCATATTTAAATTGCTTCATCAAAGCAGGGACAACCGTTTCTTTATAATGTTTCTTTAAACGCGTTACATCATTAATAGATTTATTAGACATCAATCACCTCACCCGACGCTTTAAAGTAACGTACTTTGCGTCCATCCTCTAACTGCTTGACACCAACACGACCCGCTTTATTAGAAGCAGGATCGAGCAACATCACATTTGATATATGAATTGGACTTTCTTTAGGGATGATGCCGCCTGGTTTTTGCTGTTGAGGATTGCCCTTAGTATGTCTTTTGACAATATTAAGCCCCTCAACCAGAACATAAACATTCACCCGGTTGTTTTTCTTTTTTGACAGGATACTTAAGACTTTGCCCATACGGCCATTGTCCTTTCCTGTTATCACTTTGACGGTATCGCCTTTTTTAATTTTTTGCATAATGCTTACTCTTAAAGAACTTCAGGTGCTAAAGAAATTATTTTCATAAAATTATTTCTTAGTTCCCTGGTAACAGGACCAAAAATACGTGTACCAATAGGTTGCTTCTGATCGGTTAACAAAACAGCAGCATTGCCATCAAATTTTATTAAGGATCCATCGTCACGCCTTACACCTTTTCGAGTGCGAACCACTACAGCATATAGCACATCACCCTTCTTGACTTTTCCTCTGGGGATAGCTTCTTTAACAGTAATGCGGATGATATCGCCAATTCCAGCGTATCTTCTTTTTGATCCACCTAGAACTTTGATGCACATCACTCGACGCGCTCCGCTATTATCTGCAACATCGAGAACACTCTGCATCTGAATCATGTTTTACTCCGACTTCACAACGCGATGTGGCCAAACGGCCTAAATTTTACCACTCTAGAAGGACTTAGTGAACACACAAATAATATTTATATGTACTTTACTTCTAGCACTTTATATGTCAGCCTCTCGGCTTACATGGACGCCCGTTCAGGCGCTTTTTTCACTATTCGTGACAAAGCCCATGTTTTTGTTTTAGAAATCGGGCGAACTTGTATAATTTCTACTATATCGCCTATCTTTCCTTGGTTCTCTTCGTCATGAACCTGATATTTTGTTTTCTTTCTAAGCACTTTGCCATATAGAGGGTGACGTGTTACGCGTTCAACTTCTATTGTTAAAGTTTTATCGCGTGCATCACTAATGACGACGCCTGTTACAGAGCGCTTTATTGCTGCTGCTTGCCCTTTATCAGTCATGAACTACCCTCTTTGCTTTTCATTCAGAATGGTATTTAAACGAGCAACATCATGACGCATTTCACGTAATTTATGTGTCTTGTTTAATTGACCATTCCCGATTTGCATTTTGACCAAAAACTGCTCTTTAGCCAAGTCTTTTCGCTTAGCTTGCAGTTCAGCAGGCTCCAATGCTCTTAATTCTTTTGCTATCATTACATCACCGTTCTTTCAATAAACTCTGTTTTTACCGGCAGCTTAGCAGCCGCTAGACGAAATGCTTCTCTAGCAACTTCTGCTGAAACACCTTGCATTTCAAACAGCATACGACCAGGCTGAATTAAAGCAACCCAATATTCAACATTACCTTTACCTTTACCTTGTCTTACTTCTAAAGGTTTTTGGGTAATCGGTTTATCCGGAAAAACACGGATCCAAATTTTACCACCACGTTTAATGTAGCGACTCATAGCTCGTCTTGCTGCTTCTATTTGACGCGAAGTAAGACGACAACGTCCTGTGGCTTTTAGTCCAAAATCACCAAAGCTAACTTTGTTTCCTCTGGTTGCTAATCCACGGTTACGACCTTTATGTTGCTTTCTAAACTTTGTCCGTTTTGGCTGTAACATTGATATGCCTCCTACTTCCCAGCTGCTGCGGCCACATCTGGGCTACCCGCAGTAATATTTTTATCTAATATTTCGCCCTTAAAGATCCAAACTTTTACACCGATAATGCCGTATGTTGTCTTAGCAATTGCCTGAGCATAATCGATGTTGGCTCTAAAAGTATGTAATGGCACGCGACCTTCTTTGTACCATTCACTGCGAGCAATTTCAGCACCACCCAAACGTCCACCTACGCAAATCTTGACGCCTAAAGCACCAAAACGCATTGCGTTGCTTACGGCACGCTTCATGGCTCGTCTGAACATCACACGTCGTTCTAATTGTTGTGCAATATTTTCCGCCACTAACTGTGCATCTACTTCTGGACGACGAATTTCTTCAATATTAATATGAACCGAAACGCCCATTAATTGAGAAACTTTCTTTCTCAAGGCTTCGATATCTTCGCCTTTTTTTCCTATCACAACACCAGGTCTAGCTGTCCAAATGATAATCCGTGCAATATTTTTAGCCGGCCTTTCAATTTGAATACGGCTGACAGATGCATTGGCTAAACGTTTTTTCAAGTAATCACGAGTCGTCAAATCACTCATTAATGTTTTTGAGTAAGATTTTGAATCGGAATACCACATTGAACGATGAGTCTCAATGATGCCTAAGCGTATGCCGGTTGGATGTACTTTTTGCCCCATTTCGTCCTCTCTACGATTCTTTTATCTCACCAACCACAACTTTAATGTGGCTGCGGCGTTTTAAAATTCTATTGCCTCTACCCTTGGCGCGAGCTCTAAAGCGTTTCAAGCTTGCGGCACCATCAACCATGATAGCTTCAACTTTTAATTCATCAACATCTAAGCCATCATTATGCTCAGCGTTTGCAATCGCTGACTCTAAAACTTTTTTTATAATTCCAGCACTTTTATTTTGCGTATATTGTAGTTTCTCAACTGCACGCTCTACATGTAAGCCCCGAATTACATTTGCAACTAACCTAGCCTTCTGAGGAGAGACTTGAGCATTTTTTAATATTGCATATGCTGCCATAATAAACCCCTACCTTTTTGTTTTCTTGTCAGCTGCATGACCGCGGAATGTTCGAGTCATCGCAAACTCACCCAACTTATGGCCAACCATGTTTTCATTAATCAAAACGGGGATAAACTTATTACCATTATGAATCATCATGGTAATACCTACAAAAGCAGGAAATACCGTGCTACGTCTGGAATATGTTTGAACAACAATACGCCCTTTTCCCGCATTTAAACGCACTTTTAATACTTTTTTCAGTAATTTAGGACTACAATATGGTCCTTTTTTTAATGAACGAGTCATATTTTAACCTCTATCACCTTTTCTATTGCGACGACGACGTACAATAAGTTTATTAGAAAGCTTCTTCTTCTTGCGCGTTTTCGTACCTTCGGCCAAACCATTTCTATTACAGGGTGGACGGCCACCTGATGTACGACCTTCACCACCACCTAATGGATGATCAACGGGATTCATGGCAACACCACGAACCGTTGGTCGAATACCTCTCCAACGCTTAGCACCCGCTTTACCTAACACTCTTAAGCTATGCTCTTCATTCCCTACAACACCTAGTGTTGCACGGCATTCAGATAAAACTTTGCGCATCTCACCAGACCGTAGACGAAGCGTTGCATAAGAACCTTCCCTCGCCAACAATTGAGCATAAGCACCCGCACTGCGAGCCATTTGCGCCCCTTTACCAGGGCGTAATTCTATACAATGAATCGTAGAGCCCACAGGAATATTGGTTATTGGCAAGCAACTGCCCGTAGTTATCGGCGCTTCGCGACCTGATAAAACTGTTTCGCCTACTTTTAGCCCTTTTGGAGCTAGAATATAACGCTTTTCACCATCATTATAAACAAGTAATGCTATATTTGCAGTTCTATTAGGATCATACTCAATACGATCAACTCGAGCAGGAATGCTATCTTTATTCCGCTTAAAATCAATAAGACGAATATGCCTTTTATGACCACCACCACGATGACGTACTGTAATTCGACCTTGTGAATTACGGCCACTGCAACGTTTTTTACTTTTCGTTAAGCTTTTCTCTGGACGTCCGCGGTGCAAACCTTCGGTTCTTACCTTTATGGTAAAACGCTGTCCTGGCGTAGTTGGCTTTAATTCAATAACTGCCATAACAAATACCTTTAGTTAGATGCCATATCAGCAAAATTAATCTCATGACCTGCTTTTAGCTTCACATAAGCCTTTTTCATTTTCTTACTTCTACCTGTGCGTACAAAGTCACGAGGGTTTACTAACGTACTAACTCTCTCAACTTCAACGCCTTTAAAGAACAACTCAACAGCTGCTTTAATCTGAGCTTTAGTCGAACTAGGTTGAACCCAAAAAGCCACTGAATTTTCTCTTTCGCCCGAACGTGTTGACTTTTCAGTTGTAATTGGAGCAACAAGTACTCGAACTAATTGATCTGCTGCATGATTCATACCAAATTCTCCTCAAGCTTTCTTAACGCATCTACTGACAGAATGATGTGTTCATGCTGTAGTAATTTCAAAGGCGTTAACTGTTGGCTTGTTGTGATTGATACTTTTGACAAATTTCTTTGTGCCAAATATAAGTTATCTTCTATCACAGGCAAAACGATTAAAGTCGCTTCCAGATCCATTTTTTTCAGTTTTTCCACTAAAAACTTGGTCTTAGGTTCCGTAACCTCAAAAGTATCAACAATACGAACTCTATTTTGTCTAACCAATTCAGATAAAATGCTGCGCATCGCACCTTGATACATTTTTCTATTTATTTTTTGTTCAAAGTTTCTTGGGGTAGCAGCAAATGTTCTTCCACCGCCTCTCCAAATAGGACTTCTAATCGTACCAGCTCTGGCACGACCTGTACCTTTTTGGCGCCAAGGCTTGGCTCCACCACCTCTCACATCTGAACGATTCTTTTGAGCTTTTGTTCCAGCTCTATTCCCTGCTTGCAGGGCAGTAACGACTTGGTGAACAAGTGCTTCATTGAAATCTCTATTAAATAAAGTTTCAGAAACATCTATGCTATCTGTGCTACCTGATGACATTGCTAAAGCAAGCTTCATTCAACTCTCCTCCTAGGCTGTCACCGCGGTTTGATTTACTAATTTTACAGCTGATTTAATTATGACCATGCCACCTGGTGCTCCAGGTATTGCGCCTTTTATCAACAATAAATTCTTTTCTTTATCAACCCTGACGATTTCTAAATTTTGAACAGTTTTTTGTACCGCACCCATCTGACCCGCCATTTTCTTACCTTTAAAAACACGACCAGGGGTTTGGTTTTGACCAATCGAACCCGGTGCTCTATGTGACAAAGAGTTACCATGTGTCGCATCTTGCATACTAAAGTTCCAGCGTTTTACACAACCTGCAAAACCTTTACCTTTAGATTCTCCTGTTACGTCAACCTTTTGGCCGTCATTAAATCTTTCAACAGTTAATTCTGCGCCAAGACGCCATTCAGTTTTATCGTCAGCATCCAATGGGAACTCCCAAAGGCCTAAACCAGGTTCAACATTTGATTTTTCATAATGTCCAGCCGTTGGTTTATTAACACGCGATTTCTTACGTGTTCCTGTCGTTACCTGAATAGCACTATGCCCTTCTTTTTCCTGTGTTTTAATTTGCGTAACATGATTAGGCAAAACTTCAACAACAGAAACCGGAACGGATGCACCACCTTCCAAGAAGATACGTGTCATTCCAATTTTCTTACCCACTAATCCAATTGACATTATACCCTCACTAACTCACACCAATCTGCACATCAACACCAGCAGCTAAGTCTAACTTCATTAAAGCATCGACTGTTTTGTCTGTTGGCTCGGCAATAATAATTAACCGACTATGTGTACGAATTTCGTATTGATCCCGAGCATTACTATTGACATGAGGGGAAATCAAAATCGTAAACTTTTCTATACGAGTAGGCAGAGGAACAGGCCCTCTAACTTGCGCACCTGTACGTTTCGCTGTTTCTACTATCTCTGTAGCCGATTTCTCGATCAATATATGATCAAATGCTTTCAAACGTATTCGTATCACCTGACTTTTTCGGTCTGTTTGGCTCATCACCTAATCCCCACGTTTATCTAGCTAGCCGCGATTCTTGTTAATAATTTCTTCTGCAACATTTGCAGGAGCTTCTGCATATTTTGCAAACGACATGGTATAGGTCGCCCTACCTTGCGTTGCGGAACGCAAATCAGTAGCATACCCAAACATTTCGGACAATGGTACTTCTGCCGTAATGGATTTACCAGAAGCAGTATCATCCATACCTTGAAGTATCCCACGACGGCGATTCAAATCGCCCATCACATCACCCATGTAGTCTTCTGGTGTTACAACATCAACCTGCATAATCGGCTCAAGCAATTTCGCTCCAGCTTTTAATGCACCTTCTTTGAAGCCCATAGACCCGGCAATTTTAAATGCCATTTCACTGGAATCCACATCATGGTAGGAACCATCAAACAATGTTACCTTCACATCCACAACAGGATACCCAGCCAAGACACCATTTTCCATTTGCTCTTGTATGCCTTTAGAAACCGCAGGAATGTATTCTTTGGGAACAGCACCACCTTTAATTTCATTTACAAACTCAAAGCCTTCGCCAGATTTGTTTGGCTCAATTTTCAACCAAACATGTCCATATTGACCACGACCACCAGATTGACGAACAAACTTGCCCTCTTGCTCAACATATTTAGTGATGCTTTCACGATAAGAGACCTGTGGGTTCCCCACATTGGCTGCAACTGAAAACTCACGTTTTAATCTGTCTACAATAATCTCGAGGTGCAGCTCACCCATGCCGGCAATAATGGTTTGACCCGTCTCTTCATCAGTTGAAACTCTGAAAGATGGATCTTCTTTTGCCAAACGGCTTAAAGCAACACCCATTCTTTCTTGATCTGCTTTAGTTTTTGGTTCAATCGCGATAGAAATAACGGGTTCTGGAAACTCCATTCTTTCTAAAACAATTTCAGCCTTCAAGTCACATAGTGTATCACCTGTTGTTGTATTCTTTAAACCTACAACAGCTGCAATGTCGCCTGTGCGAACTTCTTTAATCTCTTCACGATTATTCGAATGCATCAAAAGAATACGACCAAAACGTTCCTTTTTGCCTTTAACTGTGTTCATCACAGAAGTACCAGCGGTTAACGTTCCAGAATAAACTCTAAAGAAGGTCAATGTTCCAACAAATGGATCCGTAATAATCTTAAACGCTAAGGCAGAAAAAGGTGCATCATCACTTGGTTTGCGCGTTAATTTCTTATCGGAATCATCAACATCTTCACCTTCCACATCATCAACATCCATTGGTGAAGGCATATAGTAAAGTACGGCATCCAGCATGGCTTGCACGCCTTTGTTCTTAAAAGCAGAGCCACATAAAACAGGGACGATTTCATTCGCCAAAGTTCTTGCACGTATACCTTGCCTAATTTCATCTTGGCTCAACTCGCCACTTTCTAAATACTTGTCCATGAGTTCTTCAGAAGCTTCCGCCGCAGCTTCAACCATCTGCTCACGCAAAGTATCGCACATTTCTTGCAAATCTTCAGGAATCTCTCTTTCTTCAAAGCTCATGCCTTGAGTAGAATCGTCCCAATAGATTGCTTTCATCTTGATTAAATCAACAACGCCTTTGAACTCTTCTTCAGCACCAATATTAAGCTGTAAAGGAACGGCATTTGCATTTAATCTGTCTTTTAATTGCGCTACAACATTTAAGAAATCAGCACCGGCTCTGTCCATTTTATTGACAAAAGCCATACGAGGCACTTTATATTTATCCGCTTGACGCCATACAGTTTCAGACTGAGGCTCAACACCACCTACTGCACAAAACACAGCACAAGCACCATCTAACACACGCAAAGAACGCTCTACTTCAATCGTAAAATCCACGTGTCCAGGTGTATCAATAATGTTGATACGATGATTTTTCATATCTTGACTCATGCCTTTCCAAAAGCATGTAGTCGCAGCACTGGTAATAGTAATACCACGCTCTTGTTCTTGATCCATGTAGTCCATAACAGCTGCGCCATCATGCACTTCACCAATCTTATGAGACACACCAGTATAAAACAGTATGCGCTCAGTTGTAGTGGTCTTTCCTGCATCAATATGAGCCATGATGCCTATATTTCGAACTTGCTCTAGCGGTATCTCTCGGGCCACGCTAATGTCTCCAAAAAGTAATTACCAACGAAAATGTGAAAATGCTTTATTGGCTTCAGCCATGCGATGCGTGTCTTCACGTTTTTTGACCGCACCACCTTTACCACGACCACCACCGTCTTCATCAGCAGCATCCATAATTTCGCCAGCCAAACGATCGCGAATACCTTTTTCGCCACGTTTACGGGCAAAATCAACTAACCAGCGCATTGCAAGTGTCGACGCACGTTGTGGACGCACTTCAATAGGCACCTGATAGGTTGCACCACCTACTCTTCTTGATTTCACTTCAACGGCTGGGCGAATATTTTCAATCGCTCGCTTAAACACGTCCATAGGATCTGTGTTTAATTTCTCACGAATAATATCTAAAGCCCCATAAAAAGCACCTTCTGCAACAGACTTTTTACCATCTCTCATAAGGTGATTGATAAACTGAGCAAAAAGCTCACTTCCGTAAACCGGATCAGCTAATCTTTTTCTTTTTGCGACAATTCTTCTTCTTGGCATCTCTAATCTTTCCTACTTTGAAAGTTCAAGCTCAAACTATGCAGCTTCTTTAGGACGTTTTGTTCCATACTTAGAACGGCCTTGCTTACGATTTGCAACACCGGACGTATCCAGGCTACCCCGTACAACGTGATAACGAACACCAGGTAAATCTTTTACCCTACCGCCCCGAATTAGAACCACGGAGTGTTCCTGCAAGTTATGACCCTCACCACCAATATAAGCAGTGACTTCAAAACCATTAGTTAACTTCACACGACATACTTTTCTAAGCGCCGAGTTTGGTTTTTTAGGTGTGACGGTATACACACGAGTACAAACACCACGACGAGCAGGACAGCTAACAAGCGCTGGACTCTTAGATTTCTTCGTGATTTTTTTTCGCCCCTTGCGAACAAGTTGGTTTACTGTTGCCATAACTTTCGAGAAGCTCCTTAAGTTCTATATAAATAGCGAAAAACATCCTTCCTCCAACTATTAACTTGGAGAAAAAATGTAAAAGTACTTATATTTAGCACTTTACCTTTAGGATTGCCGAATTATTTTCTATGCAATCCATTTTCTGAAAACTGTAGTTCAGCTAGAATTTGGAGGTATTCTACTCTTTCTAACTGAAATCTACAAACATTTTATGCATTTATTTTACGAAGCTGAGGAGTTGAGCGCCTCACTAAGTGCGTGTTCAACATCACTTGCTGTCACAGAACTTTTAGGCTCTTCTATGTTGGGCATTTTATAACGGCCTGCGCGCAGACGCCTCTTCTGTTCATGACTAGCTAATCCCGTTCCAGCAGGGATTAAGCGCCCTACAATCACGTTCTCTTTCAAACCGCGTAGCTCATCTCTCTTACCACTCACCGCCGCTTCTGTCAGCACACGTGTCGTTTCTTGGAAAGATGCGGCTGAAATAAATGATTCTGTTGCTAACGATGCCTTAGTAATCCCTAACAGCACGCGATCGAATCTCGCGGGCAATTTATCTTTCTCTAAGTCAATGTTTACATCTTGAACATAAATAATATCTAGCTGCTCGCCTTGCAATAACTTAGTATCACCAGAATCCGTTATCATAACTTTTCGTAGCATTTGCCTAATGATCACCTCAATATGCTTATCATTAATGCCCACACCTTGTAAGCGATAAACATCTTGAACCTCATCCACAATATAGTTCGCTAATGCAGCACTGCCTAATAGTCTTAATATATCATGTGGGTTTGATGCACCATCTGATATAATCTCGCCCTTTTCGACATGCTCCCCCTCAAATACCCCAACATGACGCCACTTAGGAATGAGTTCTTCATGCACGTCACCACCATTTTGCGGTGTAATGACCAAACGCCGCTTACCCTTGGTTTCTTTACCAAAACCAACGATACCTGAAACCTCTGCCAAAATAGCGGGCTCTTTAGGCTTGCGGGCTTCAAACAAATCCGCAACGCGAGGTAGACCACCAGTAATATCTCGTGTTTTAGAAGATTCTTGTGGAATACGGGCTAACACATCACCTACGCTGATTTTTTGCTTATCTTCCACATTGACCAGCGCATCTGCCGGCAAAAAGTAATGTGCAGGCAAAGTGGTACCCGCCAAACATAACTCTTCACCATTTTCATCGAGCAATTGCAACATCGGACGTAATTCTTTGCCTGCACTAGAACGGTGTTGCTTGGAATCACTAATAACAATACTAGACAAACCCGTTACGTCATCTGTTTGGCGCGTTATCGTGACACCATCAACCATATCTACGAAATTCACATAACCCGAAACTTCGGTAATAATAGGATGCGTATGTGGATCCCAAGTTGCAACTGTTTGCCCACCATTAACGGCAGCACCATCTACAACTGTCAATACCGCACCGTAAGGCAAACGATAACGCTCTTTATCTCGACCTAATTCGTCCAAAATACAAAGCACGCCTGAACGCGATACGGTAACATAATTACCACTATCATTTTGAACCAGTTTGGCATTATGTAATTTCACTCGACCGCCGGACTTTACTAATACACTATTTTCAGCGGTGACTCTAGAGGCTGCGCCCCCAATATGGAAGGTACGCATAGTCAACTGAGTACCAGGCTCACCAATAGACTGGGCAGCAATGACGCCAACTGCCTCACCAATGTTAACCAAATGCCCTCTGGCCAAATCACGACCATAACATTTTGCACATATTCCGTGTCTTGATTGGCAAGTAATCGGAGAACGTACATAGACTGTATCTAGACCATTCTCTTCTAAAACTGCAACTTTTTGCTCATCGAGTAATGTACCCGCTTCAAAAATGACATCTTGTGTACCAGGCTTATAAACCGCCTCAACCACAACACGCCCCAATACACGCTCTTGTAGAGACTCTACAATATCGCCCCCTTCAACATGGGGAGACATAGGCAGACCAGCCGTCGTGCCACAATCGACTTCAGAAACCACAACATCTTGCGCCACATCAACTAAACGACGGGTCAAATAACCTGAGTTTGCTGTTTTTAATGCCGTATCGGCCAAACCTTTACGCGCACCATGAGTCGAAATAAAGTATTGTAATACGCTTAAGCCTTCCCGGAAGTTCGCTGTAATCGGGGTTTCAATAATAGAACCATCTGGTTTTGCCATCAAACCACGCATACCAGCCAACTGACGAATCTGAGCCGCAGAACCCCTCGCGCCTGAATTAGCCATCATATAAACAGAATTAAACGAATCCTCTGTTTGAGTGTTGCCATCTTTATCCTGCACTTGTGCAACAGATAGCTCATCCATCATAGCCTTAGCAACTTCTTCATTCGCTCTAGACCAAATATCGATAACTTTGTTGTATCGCTCCCCTTGCGTGACCAGGCCAGAGCCATATTGAGCATCGATTTCTTTTACTTCACACTCTGCTCTTTCTACAATTTCCACCTTAGCTTTTGGAATAACCAAATCATCAATACCAATAGAACAACCTGAACGTGTTGCAAAACGGAAACCAAAATACATCAATTGATCTGCAAAAATAACAGACTCTTTTAGGCCAACTTCATGGTAGCAATCATTGACTAGACGAGAAATATCTTTCTTCGTTAATACTCGATTGATTTTGTCAAAAGCCATCTCTTTTGGCAAAATTTCAGACAATAATGAGCGACCAACCGTTGTGTCGACTCGGCGTAAGATTTTTTCACCATTTTCATCAACCAATACACGCACTTTAACTTTGGCATGCAGCTCAACGAAATGGCTTTCATAGGCACGTATAACTTCACTAACATCAGAAAAAATCATGCCTTCGCCTTTGGCATTGATTTTTTCACGTGTTGCAAAGTAAAGCCCCAATACAATATCTTGCGAAGGCACAATAATAGGCTCACCATTTGATGGGGACAAAATATTATTGGTTGACATCATTAACGCACGAGATTCTAGCTGAGCCTCAAGGGTCAAAGGCACGTGAACTGCCATTTGATCTCCGTCAAAGTCAGCGTTATAAGCTGCACAAACCAACGGATGTAATTGAATCGCTTTGCCTTCTATCAGTATAGGCTCAAAAGCTTGAATACCTAACCTATGTAGCGTTGGCGCCCTGTTCAATAAGACCGGATGCTCACGAATGACTTCTTCTAATATATCCCAAACCTCAGCCCCTTCACGCTCGACCATTTTCTTGGCCT